>CADCPQ010000136.1 GCA_902803395.1 uncultured Bacteroidota bacterium | reverse complement strand
TCATAATGACAACAAACAGCATGAGAAATGGGGGAAGAGAGTCAAGAATCTTCTCCCAGATTGGACATTTCTTGGGACCGTTGACGGTTAGTACGATATCATCCATAAATAGCAGTGTGTTAGGGCGCAACGTAATGGCTTTGCACGTTTTTTATGCTGCAAAGATACGATTATTTCCGGAATTTGAGAGAAAAAATCACTTCCAGCGCCAGCATTTGAGGCAGAGATTGCTCTCAATATCGGTTTCGATGTCGTCGGGCAGTGCGTGGAAGAAATCGAGGCCGGTGATGTTTTCCAAATCGTCGACACTGATGGCGAAGGTCTGCAGTCCAGCGTCGCTGGCCTCATGCTTGACGACGAAGGCTATGGCCTGCTGCCGCGACGGTACGTAGATGGCCTTGAAAAACGCCGTCGGAACAGTCACGCGGTTACGGCCGATGTGTTCCGTCTCGCCACCGTTGAGCACAGGGCCGGTCACGATATAGATGGTGTCGTATGTGCGGGCCCATCGGCGCACGAGCATTTCGAGACGGTTCCAGATACCATCGTTGAATGCAGACGTTTGTGGCGAGATGTTGCTCAGTAGGAATGTTTCGGACATGGCTGTCGTGTCCCATTTCATATCGCCGGCCGGCACGAGATGACCGCGTGTGTAGCCGCTGCGGCGATAGTCGTCGAGTGTAGCGCTGCCTGTTTTTACGGCTGGGTCTTCGGCAAAGTTGTTGGTTCGCGGCTCGTTGCCGTTGGCACGGTCACGTGTCAGCATATAGGCCACCCATAGTGGCTGCTCGTCACGCTCGCTGTAGAGCAGGGTGTAGGCATTGTGGACTACTAAGGCGGCACTGTCGTTGATGTCTGGACAGGGGTCGAAATCGCTGAATATGTTGTCGTTGGCGATTTGAGCCCGAGGTTGGCAAGCCGCCGTCATGACCATAACAGCGGCCATTGCGATGTATTTCAATGTTTTGGTATTCATGTTTGCAACTATAGGCTGCGCAGCCATTTGATTTCGTCGGCCCAGCGGGTGGGGTCAGGGGTCTCAAGGATTATGGGCATATCGTCGAAACGAGGGTCATGCATGAAGCGCGAGAAGAAGGCTTTGCCTAAGAAACCTTCGCCCAGCACCTCGTGGCGGTCGACATGGCTGCCGTTGCCTTTTTTGCTGTCGTTGAGGTGTATGGCGCGGAGGTATTGCTGGCCTATCAGCCGGTCGAATTCCTCGAAGCAGAACATGTATCCCATCTCGGTGCTCAGGTCGTAGCCTGCTGCCAACGTGTGGCAGGTGTCGATACAGACACCCACGCGGCTCTTGTCGTCGATACCGTCGATGATACGAGCTATATGCTCGAATTTCCAGCCGAGGTTGGTGCCCTGTCCGGCGGTGTTCTCGATGACGGCAGTGACACCTTTGGTCTTGCTCAGCGCAAGGTTCACCTCGCGGGCTATCTGGTCGAGACATTCCTCTTCGCTAATCTTGTTGAGGTGACTGCCGGGGTGGAAGTTGAGCATTGTGAGACCAAGCTGCTGGGCTCTTGTCATTTCGTCCAGAAAGGCGGCACGTGACTTTTGCAGCGTTTCCTCGTCGGGCGAGCCGAGATTGATAAGGTAATTGTCGTGAGGCAGAACATATTTTGGGCTGAAACCGCGGTCGACGAGCAAAGCCTTGAAACCATCAATTTCCAGCTGCGACAGTGGTTTGCTCACCCAACTGCGCTGGTTTCTTGTAAAAAGTGCAAAAGCGTTGGCCCCGATGGCCTCGGCGTTCAGTATGGCGTTACCCACGCCCCCGCTTGCGCTCACGTGCGCCCCGATATATTTCGTCATAGTCTCTTTGTTTTATTTCCGACTGCAAAAGTACGAAAAAACCGTGAAATGATAAAATAAATTTATTACATCTAAAAAAAACGCACTTTTCGCGAACAAAAAGTGCGGTTTTTTACATTGAGGTACTCCCTTTTATTCTTTCTTTTTCTTTTCAATACCTTTGTGGTAGAACTTGGTCCAACCGAATCCGAGGGCGGCGAAGATGAGGGATAAAACTATGTCGGCGCCAAGCACTAAAGATAATTCAACCCAATCAAATTGCTTTATGAAAAGATAAAAAATGGATTCGAAGATGTTGACAATAATGAAAAATATCATATTGTCGACGAAGCGACCCCAGAATGTCTTGGTGGCAAATTCTTTGTAGTTCATAGTCTTATGCTTTAAGCAGGAAGTCGATGTTGCTGCTGAGTCCGTATTCTTTGGTGTTCTCCATCTTGGTCTTGAAGATTTTCATCTTGTTGGGCTTGCCGATGAGTTTCAGCTTGCCGTTCTCAAGGCACAGGGCCGTGGCTTCGCGGATGGCGGCGACGGTGGACTTGGGGTTGACCATTATGTATTCTTGCAAGCGGTCGTCGCGGGTCTCGCCGCCGTGCTTCGGATCGAAGAAGTCGGTATAGTGCGGGTTGATTTGGAACGGCACCAGACCCATGCAGTCGAACGAGGCGGGCATGACGATAGGCATATCGTTGGTGGTGCAGAGCGTGGGACCAGCCACGTTGCTACCGGCACTCCACCCCATGTAGGGCATACCGTCGAAAGCGCGCTGGCGGATTGCCTGCATGAGGCCTGTGCGCTGCAGTTCGCAAACGAGGTGGAAGGTGTTGCCGCCGCCTACGGCCACGCAGTCGGTGTCGTACACGGCGTTGACGGGCAGCGCCTTGTGGTGCACAGAGGTGAGTTTCACGCCGAACTCTTTGTACACGGCAGCCACTTTCTTCTCGTAGGCGTCGTAGCTCTTGGTGAGCCCGCCTTCGGCCAGCGATACGCCGGCGTAGGGCACGAACAATACTTTTTTCACATTGTGCCGACGGCAGAAGTCGGCAATCATGTCCTTGCACCAGCCGAGGTAAGCCTCGCCGCGCATAGTGGAGTTGCTGATAAGCAGCAAATTACGTTTATCCATAACGTTCGATTTTCGGTTTTCAATATTCAATTCGACTTACGCATCGATAGTGGCGTAGGTGGCGTTGGCCTCAATGAATTCGCGGCGCGGCGGGACGTCGTCGCCCATGAGCATGGAGAAGACGCGGTCGGCCGAGGCGGCGTTTTCGATTGTGACTTGGCGCAACTGGCGGTTTTCGGGGTCCATGGTTGTCTCCCAAAGCTGCTCGGGGTTCATTTCGCCGAGACCTTTGTAGCGCTGGATGTGGACACCCTTGTCGCCGACTTCTTCGAGAGCCTGGATGCGGTCTTCCTCGGTCCAGCAGTAGATGTGGCGGGTACCTTTTTTGACGAGGTAGAGTGGGGGAGTGGCGAGGTAGACGTAGCCGTTCTCGATGAGTTCGGGCATATAGCGGAAGAAGAAGGTGAGCATGCGAGTGTCGATATGCGCGCCGTCGACATCGGCATCGGTCATGATGATGACTTTGTGGTAGCGGAGCTTGCTCAGGTCCATGTGCTTCTCGCCGGATTCGTCTTCCACCGC
>CADCPQ010000135.1 GCA_902803395.1 uncultured Bacteroidota bacterium | reverse complement strand
ATTGCCGCCTTCGGTCTTGCCGAACTTGGTGCCGTCGGCCTTGGTGATGAGCGGACAGGTGAGGGCGAAAGCCTCGCCGCCTTCCATTCGGCGTATGAGCTCGGTGCCGGTGGTGATGTTGCCCCACTGGTCGGAGCCGCCCATCTGGAGTTTGCACCCCTTGGTACGGTAGAGGGTGAGGAAGTCGTAGCCCTGCAGGAGCTGATAGCTGAATTCGGTGAACGAGAGACCTGTCTCCATGCGTTTCTTGACGCTGTCCTTGGTCATCATGTAGTTGACGGTGATGTGCTTGCCAACGTCGCGGATGAAGTCGAGGAAGAGGTAGTCTTTCATCCAGTCATAGTTGTTGAGAATCTCGGCGCCATTGACAGGGTTGTCAAAGTCGAGGAACTTGGAGAGCTGTTTCTTGATGCAGTCGACGTTGTGCTGCACCTCCTCGACGGTGAGCAGTTTGCGCTCGGCGGCCTTGAACGAGGGGTCGCCAATCATGCCTGTTGCACCGCCCACGACGGCGAGGGGCTTATGACCTGCCATCTGGAGATGTTTGAGAAGCATGACCGACACGAGATGGCCGATATGGAGCGAGTCGGCGGTGGGGTCGATGCCGACGTATGCGGTGGTGACTTCGCGAGTGAGTTGCTCCTCGGTACCGGGCATCATGTCGTGTATCATGCCGCGCCATTTGAGTTCATTGACAAGGTTTTTGTTCATCGAAATGAGTCTGTTAGTTGTTATCTGTAAAAAAAAGAGGTACTCTCCCTCGGCGGGCAAGTACCTCTTCTGCTATCTAATTAATGTTATTTCACAATCATTTTGGCTGCCGAGGTATTGTTGCCCACCTTGAGGTTGACAAGATACATGCCGGGAGCCAGCTTGGAGCAATCGAGGCGGTAGGTGTGCTCGCCTTCGCTCATGCGGCCGAGGTTGTCGGTAATCACACGACGACCGGCGAGGTCGTAGACCACTATGACGGCGTTGCCGGCAGCGCTGAGGTCGATGTCGACGGTAGCGTTGTCAACAGCGGGGTTGGGATAGATGGCTATGCGATTGTCGCCGACGTTGCTCACACGCGGGATGGCGAGGTAGTCCTCGGGGTCAGTGATTTCGTTGACCGAGTCGGTGACATAGGTCATATCCATGAACACACCGCGACCGTAGGTGCCGAAGTACATGGCATAAGGCCATTTGGTCTTGGCGAAGACCATCGAGTCGGCTGTGATGCCGGTATGGCCGACGAAATGGACGACCGGCAGGGCCTTGGTCTGCTGAACCATCGCAGTAACGGGAACGCCGTTGAACTCGCCGTAGGTGTTCCAGACGGGAGTGGTGGCGAAGTTGGCAGCCAGCGATTTGAAGACGCCGAACTCGGTTCCGACGTAGACGTCGCCGGTGGTGTACTCAACCATTGCCGAATAGGCAGGCATATCGGCCTCGGGCAGAGCCTTCTGGCTGACAGCGCGGAGGGTGTCGACCGAGGCGTTTGTCACCAGAGCCACGTTGGCATAATTGTTGTTGAAGCCCTCGAAAGTGACAACCAATTCGTCGGTGCCTTCACGAGGATTGACGACAATGCTCGAAATGGTACGCGGGAACCAGATGTCGCCGGTGGCGGCATTGGCTATCACGGTGTCGGTAACCAGACGGCGGCGGTTACCGTTACCGAGCTGCAAATCAATTTCGTCGTTGGGCAGCGAATAATCGACGGCGTCGAAGTTCGAGACACGTGCGATATAAGAAGAATTGGTAACAGTGTTGACGACAGCCACATACAGGCTCAAACCGTCGTTCGACACGGCAATGGCGCGAACAAATTCGTTGTTGGCATGACGGGCCGAGTAGACGGTGCTCCAGCGCATCATCTCCTCAGCATCCTCGGCAGTGGAAGCCTCAGCGGAATAAGTCTTGCGGAAATCGGTGGGCATCCATGTCATCATGACCGAGGTGTTGTCAACACCACCCATGTTGGTTGTCGAATTGGCAACAACGAACATACGAGACTGGATGGGGTTCTTGGCCTTGATGGCTCCAACATATTTGAATCCGTGCCAAGAGACAGTGTCTTTCAGGAACTGAGTCATACTGACCGAAGTGGGGAATTCGTACTCGAAAGGATATCCCGCATGGGCCGGGCTCGAAATGCGCACACGGTCGCCAGCTTGAATCTGGAAATTGGCCATATAAAGGTTCGGGTCGCGGTCGGCGGGCTTTTTCTCGATATTGGCGCCAAAGTCGATGACCTCGTCGCCACGATAAATAACGCCCAAAGTGTCGAACACTGCTATTATTGAATCATTATATATAGAGTCGTTCAAAGTTTCCCACAAAGCCATAATACCAATTTCGGGGCCGCCATTGACAGCATTCGAGAGGAACGGCTCACCGATGGTCCAGGTCTGTGTATTGCCATAGTTGGAATAGTCGTCATAAGCACGACCATAGCCACCACCATAAGTCGAAGTGAAGATGGTTCTGCGGGCAATGGGTTTCACCTGCTGGAACATCGAGGCAGCGGTCTGTCCGCCGTCGGCATACCACAGCACATTGCCCAGATGGTTCATGTTGCCGAGTTCGCCGTTGTCATACCAAGTAATATTGGTATCACCAGCGCTGTGAGCCATACGGGCCTCGATGAAAGGAACAGCATACTGGTTAGCGCCGATGGTCAAAGAACCGTCGGGCGAAACAGCCAAACCGTTGACCTGTATTGCGTTCATGCCACGGCTGATATTGCTGAAATACTCGCAGTTGTTGTCCGACATGAATATACCGCCGTTGGTAGCGATGTAGTAAACAGTACGGCTTCTCTCAGGCTGATAGCCGGAAACGATGTAGTTGATACCGGAATGGACATAAATTGCTGTCGAGAACACATTACCCATGAAGTCGCCACCATTTAACTCATATTCGTTGTACGAAGTGCGCGACCACTGGTAGTAGCCGTCATCGGTATAGCCTTCGCCGATCCATACAGAGCTGCCGCCGAGATAGATCTTCTTGGGGTTGCCCGGGTCGACATAAATTGCGCCACAAGTCGATGAATTGGTAACGGAGAAAGGAGTTACCGACGAGGTGGCAAGGGGACGCCAAGTCTGCTGATTGGTGGTCAGGTAGACATTCTCGAACAGACCGTTACGGTTAGTTACCATGGCGTAGATGTAGTTATTGTCGCTCGGAGCAACGGCAAGATAGATACGGGAGTTGGTGCCGCCGAAAGCCGCGTTGGACGAAGAGATGTCGACAGCCTGCGAAGCGTTCTCGATGTTACCGATTCTGTAAAGTTTGTTACCCGATGTGAACAAAGCCATGTTGCGGCTGCGGATGACCATCACCTGATCGATGCTCTCGGTCGAGAGCTGGGTGCGGTTGTTCCAGTCGCCCTCGTTCTCGATTTTCCAACGGAAAAGGCCCTTGGTTGTTGCTGCAAAAAGGTAGAGGGCACCGTTGCGATACATATAGTCGAGGTTGTTGATTGACGAGAAATTGTGGTTGGGCGAATCGGGCTCTGTTCCAGCGATGCGGGTAAATCTGAGCGTATTGGTATTGAAACGGAACATACCTCTTCCAACGGGCGTGAAAGCCGTGTGGCGGGTTCCTCTGGGATAGTAGCTCTCGCCAGTAGCGATAACTATTACCGAGTCGGACACCTGCACCATGCTGGTGATTGGGAGCGTCAACTGCGAACCGTTGGCCTCATACATCGGTATGAAATGCCAACTGTTGGTATCGGCCGGAACACCATCCACACCGAGGGTGTTGTAGATACGGTTGAGTCTGCTTGTGTCGGCCGTGCGGACATATAGACCGCCCGAGGCTGCGCCGGCGAATAAAGTGCGTTGAGTCGGGTCGGCTTGGTCGACAACAACAGTGCGCACACGTCCGCCGAGGTTAATGGGTCCCACCTCGGTCAGTCCCGAACGATAATTTGCCTTTATCTGGGCTTGTGGAGCTCCAATAGCGAGGACCATCATACCCACAAAGAGGCCGAGAAGTACATTGTTTCTTTTCATAAGGTATTAACAATTAATTAGATATTCAATTTCTATTATTATCATTTGAACGGGCAAATATACGACATTTTTTTGAAATACAAAACTTTTTTTTGTTCAAGACCACAAAAACAGCTTCGGAAGTCCATAAATTTTACAAAATTTTAAGATTTTTTTTGAAATAAGCTACAATAAAATCGCAATCGCCACGTTAATTTAGTTGTAATTTATTTTTCATAATTTTACTGAAAAAACATGGAACCTGTCAACATTCAAGAACTCAACGAGCGCATAGGACGCGAGAGCGCCCTTGTCGATGCTCTGAACATGGGAATGGGCAAGACTATTGTAGGCCAGAAACAAATGGTCGAGCGCCTGATAGTTGCCCTGCTCAGCGACGGTCACATATTGCTCGAAGGTGTGCCGGGATTGGCAAAAACACTGGCCATCACCACCCTCGCAAAAGCTGTCAGCGCAAAATTCAGCCGCATACAATTCACTCCCGACCTGCTTCCCGCCGACCTCATCGGCACTATGATTTACAGCCAGAAAGACGAGTCGTTCAAAGTCAAGAAAGGTCCTGTTTTCGCCAATTTTGTGTTAGCCGACGAAATCAACCGCGCACCCGCCAAGGTGCAGAGCGCTTTGCTGGAAGCCATGCAAGAGAGGCAAGTAACCATCGGCGAGGAAACATTCCGTATGGAGGAGCCGTTCCTCGTCATGGCAACCCAGAACCCCATTGAACAGGAAGGCACATATCCCCTACCCGAAGCCCAACTTGACCGCTTCATGATGAAGGTTGTGGTGAGCTACCCAAAACGCGAGGAGGAACGTCAGATTCTGCACCAAAGCCTCGCCGGCGCGAAAACCGAACAACACGCCATGCTCAAACCCGCCGACATTCTTAAAGCCCGCGAACTTGTCCGCGAAGTGTACATGGACGAAAAAATCGAGAATTACATAACCGACATCATCTTCGCCACCCGCTACCCGGCCCAGTACGGCCTCGCCAAAATCGAGCCGCTGATGAGCTACGGTGCCTCGCCGCGTGGCAGCATCAATCTCGCGGCTGCCGCCAAATCGTACGCTTTCATGAAACGTCGCGGATATGTCATTCCCGAGGAGGTTCGCGCCATCGCGATGGATGTGCTCCGTCACCGTATCGGTCTCACCTACGAAGCTGAAGCCGAAAATGTTACAAGTGAAGAAATTGTCAACGAAGTTCTCAACCGCGTCGACGTACCTTGATTTCGGAAATCATGAACGAAGACATAATTAAAAAAGTACGTAAGATAGAAATACGCGCCCGGGGCCTGTCGGCGCAAATGTTTTCGGGAGCGTACCACAGCGCGTTCAAAGGCCGTGGAATGGCGTTCAGCGAGGTGCGTGAATACCAGTATGGCGACGACGTTCGCAACATCGACTGGAACGTCACCGCCCGTCTCAACCACCCCTACGTCAAGGTTTTCGAGGAAGAGCGCGAACTTACCGTTATGCTGCTTGTCGACGTGAGCGGAAGCAACAAGTTCGGCACCCACCAACAATTCAAAGAGGAACTGGTTGCCGAGGTTGCCGCGACGCTGGCTTTCAGCGCGATACAGAACAACGACAAGGTCGGCGTGATACTTTTCAGCGACCAAATCGAGGCTTTCATCCCGCCAAAGAAAGGCAGCAGCCACATACTGAGGATAATACGCGAGCTCATCACCTTTGAGCCCAAAAGCCACGGGACCGACATCGCGCTGGCCCTGCGCTATTTCACCAACGTCATAAAGAAACGCTGCACGGCTTTTCTTCTGTCGGATTTCTACGCCGACGGGTACGCCGACGCCCTGAAAATTGCCGCTGGCAAACACGACCTTGCGGCACTGCGTGTGGTCGACCGTCGCGAAACCGATTTGCCCGACATGGGTCTCACAAAATTCTACGACCCCGAAACGGGCCGCACCCTGTGGGTCGACACCTCCGACCGCGAAATCCGCAAACAATTCGCTGCCCGCCACGCCGAACACAGCGCGGCCACAGAGGCCCTCCTGAAAAAATATGGCATCGACTTCTGCGACATCTATACCGGCGACGATTTCGTCAAACCGTTGCGCAAACTTTTCGAAATGAGACGATAATCCATCATGAAAAAAACAGCAACACTAATAATATTATTTCTATCGGCCGTCACAGCAGGGTTCGCACAATCCGAAGCAAAACTTGATGCGGACAGCATACTGATTGGCGAGCAGACACGGCTGACTATCACTGGAGCTGAGCAGTTCCCGTCGACCGAGGCACTTTCGCAAAACGGCATCGTCGCGCTCCGGCAGGAATTCAACTCCGAAACACAGACCCAGACGACCGTCATAACCAGCTTCACCCCCGGCGAGCATTACATACATATCACTGAAAACGACTCAATTATGCTCCGGGTGGGCGATGTTGCCGATGTCGACACCTCCAGCGCCGAAATACGCGACATTGCCGAAATACAACGCGAGCCATATTCGTTCTGGGAAATTTTCCGCTGGATTTTGCTCGGGTTGGCAGTAGTTGGGGTCGGGTTTGGGTCGTATTTAGTTCGAACAAAATTCCCAAAAGCCGCTATTTTAGCCCACTCTGACGAAATCAAAGAGCCGGCCGACGTTCGCGCGCTGGCCAACCTCGAAGCGTTACGGCGCGAAAGTCTTTGGCAATCAGGACGTAGCAAAGAATACCATACCCGTCTCACCGACATAGTCCGTCAATATCTTGAGGAAGCCTGCGGTATAGCCTCGACCGACATGACAAGCGACGAAACCCTGGAGGCCTTCCGCCAATCGGCCGTCGCCGACGCTTCCGTAGGCGAGATGATGGCCTCGATGTTGCGGCGCGCCGACATGGTGAAATTCGCCAAATCAGAGCCCCTACCCTACGAACACGACAAATCCATGGACGAAGCCGTTGCCATCGTCAAACAGATTGCCGACAAACTGAACCAGAACAAAGCAACAGAGGAGGTGAAAGATGAGTAGTCTGCATTTCGCCCACCCGTGGGTTCTGTTCCTGTTGTTGATTGTTCCATTGCTGATAGTGTGGTACATATTCAAATACCGCAAACAACACGCCGCTCTGCAATTTTCCGAGATAGCCCTGTTCAACGGTATCCGCAAGACTATGCGGCAGCGGTTGCACCCAATACTTATGGCGTTGCGACTTGCCGCCATCACCGCAGCGATATTGGCATTGGCGCGTCCTCAGAGTATGTTGAGCCGACGCGAAACCAAAGTCGAAGGCATTGACATTGTGCTCACAATGGACGTGTCTGGAAGTATGTTGGCCGAGGACTTCAAACCCAACCGGTTGGAGGCTGCAAAAAAAGTTGCTGCCAACTTCATCGAAGGCCGCACCACCGACCGTATGGGGCTCGTTGTGTTTGCCGGCGAAGCTTACACCCAGGTTCCGCTCACAATCGACCATCGTATTCTGCTGAACCAGCTGGCAAAACTAAAACTTGGCAACCTCAAAGACGGTACTGCACTTGGCGATGGCCTTGCCACCGCCATCAACCGCGTCAAGGACAGCGAAGCCAAAAGCAAAGTGATAATATTACTGACCGACGGTGTCAACAACCAGGGCTCAGTCGACCCGCAAAGTGCCGCCGAAATCGCAAAACTTTACGACATAAGGCTTTACACTATCGGCGTCGGCTCTCTCGGCAAAGCCCCCTACCCATTCAAAGACGCTTTCGGACATACAAGGTATCAAAACATTGACGTCGAAATCGACGAGCCGATGTTGCGTTCCATGGCCGCAAGCACCGAAGGGGGCGAATACTTCCGAGCCACTAATAAATCGGCGTTGGAACGTATATTCCAACAAATTGACGACATGGAGAAAAGCAAAATCGATGTCACCCAATATTCGCAAACCCGCGACGAATATATGCCGTTCCTGATTATCGCGCTCATTGCTCTCGGGCTTGAAATACTGCTCCGGCTCACCATTTACCGAACAACTCCCTAAACAAACAACACTATGATCCATTTCGAACATAAAGAACTACTTTGGCTTCTGGTCGTTATTCCGGTATTGATTGCCGCCTGGATACTGGTGCGAGCAATCCGGAAAAAACGACTGGAACAGTTCGCCGACCGTACCATGTTCGGACGACTAATTCCGGACTATTCGCGCCGCCGCCCAACCGCCAAATTTATACTGATTCTTTCAGGCCTGACATTTTTGATTTTAGCTCTGGCCAATCCGCAAGCCGGCACACGTTTGCAAGAAGCAAAACGCCAAGGAAGCGACATTGCCATCTGTCTTGACATCTCGAACAGCATGATGGCCGAGGACATACAGCCCAACCGTCTCGAGCGCAGCAAACGCGCCATCGGCAACCTACTGGGAGAACTTACCGGAGACCGGGTCTCTCTCGTGATTTTTGCAGGAACAAGTTTCGTCCAAATGCCACTAACCAACGACTATAGCGCTGCGAAACTGTTTCTCGACCAAGTGTCATGCAGCCAGATTTCGGCTCAAGGCACAGCCATAGGCGATGCCATCAACACCGCCATGGGCACTCTCGGTTATGACGACCCCGACCGCGAATGGGTAAAGACCAAAGGCCGTGCAATCATAATAATATCCGATGGCGAAAACCACGAGGACGATGCCGTTGCCGCAGCCAAAAAAGCAGCTGACGAAGATGTGCGTGTGTGCACAATCGGCATGGGTCTTCCCGAGGGGACGCCAATACCGGAATACGACCCACGAGGCCGTCGCAACAGCTATAAACGCTCATCCGATGGTTCTATCGTGATGACCAAACTCAATGAGTCCATGCTGGCCGACATAGCCCGTGCCGGCAACGGCGTATACGTACGCGCCAGCAATGCCGGTGGCGGCATTTCGGAAGTCGTTCAGGTTATCGAAAAGCTTGAAAAAGAGCAATATGGCGAAGCAACATTTAGCGAATACGAAAGCCGTTACCAATACCCGCTTGCGGCTGCAATAATTTGCCTCGTCATGGAACTAATTATATTTGAACGCCGCAACCGCAAGTTCAACATGCAACGTCTGCTAAGAAAGGAGAACAACTGAGAATGAGACACTTGAAAATAGTCATAGCACTTGTTTTGACTGTTGCCGCCATAGGCGCGTCGGCACAGAACCCAAAAGGTAAAGTGCGTGACGGCAACAGGGAGTATAAGAAAGAACGGTTCGACAAGGCCGAAATAGAATACCGCAAAGCCATCGAAATCGATTCGACTTATTATAAAAGCCATTACAATCTCGGCAATACGCTTTACCGCAACAAAAACTACCTAGAAGCCGCCCGACAATTCAAAACCGCCCTCGAAAGCAACATTCCTGACAGCCTGCAACGCAGCCGCACCCTTCACAATCTCGGCAACAGTTACCTACAACAAGGTCTTGCCGACAAGCAAAACGGAATGGAAAATTTTCAGCAAGCCGTCAACAGCTATCAAGAAGCCCTGAAACTCGACCCCACCAACAACGATACCCGCTACAATCTCAGCTATGCACTGAAGATGCTTCAAAAAGCACAGCAACAGCAGCAACAAGGCGGTGGCGACAATAACGACAAAAACAAAGACCAAAACCAACAGCAGAAACAGCAAAACCAAAATAAGGATCAGAATAAGCAAGACCAACAGGACCAACAAAATCAGCCCCAAGACCGTCAGGACCAAAACCAACAGCAAAAGGACGGCAAACAAAACAAGGCTGAACAGCAACGAAAACAAGACGCTGAACGCCTGCTTGAAGCCGTAAAAAACAACGAGCGCCAAACTATGAAAGAACAAAATCAGAAAGTCCAGGCCGGAAAACCTGTAAAAATCGACAAAGACTGGTAATACAACTATGAAGAGGCAAATTATATCGATATTAGTATTCATCGCCTTGACCCTCACTGCCATAGGCCAGGAAATAACCGTGCGCGCACCGCAGAGTGTATCGGTTGGCGACCAATTTCAAGTGCGATTCGATGTCAACGACAAAGCTTCAAACTTCCGAGGTCCATCATTCAAGGGCTTCAGTGTGCTCAGCGGTCCCAGTACTTCGAGCAGTAGCAGCATGACAATTATCAACGGGCAGGTAAACCGCTCGGTATCTACAGGATTCTCATACGTGATTTTAGCCGACCAAGAGGGATCATTCACCGTCGGAGCCGCATCCTGTACAGCCAACGGAAAAACCATCACCTCCGAACCCTTCACTATCAAGGTCGAAAAACTGACACAGGCCCAGCAACAGCAGCGTAAACAACAGCAGCAACAACGCCGCGACCCATTCGACCCATGGAGCAACCAACAACAGCAAACCACCAAAATCGACAACACCACCCTTTTTGCCCGCGCATCGATCAACAAATCGAACCTATACCAAGGTGAGCAAGCAATTATTACCTATAAAATATACACTCAGGTACCAATCAGCCAGTTTCAGATCGACAAACTGCCTGGCAACAAAGGCTTCTGGGCTGAAGACCTCAGCGTCGGCAAAGACATCAAACAATATGAAGAAACCGTCAACGGCCAACGCTATCAAGTAGCAGAAATACGCCGCGGGGCACTTTTCCCTCAAGAAAATGGAACCATAAAAATAGAGCCTCTCGACCTTAATGTGCTGGCTATGGTTCAGCGCCAACGCCGTCGCACGGGAAGCATCTGGGACCTCTTCGACGACCCATTCTTCAACTCGGCTCAAGCTGTAGAACGCAAACTAACCACCAATTCGATCAATGTCAAAGTCAAGTCACTTCCCACTGCACCCGACGGTTTTACCGGTGCCGTAGGCCGATTCGACGTTGAAGGCGGCGTCAACACCAACAAAGTCCGCGCCAACGAGGCTGTGACGTATCACATCACAATAAGCGGTTCGGGCAATATCATGCTCATCAACACTCCCGACATCGAGATTCCAAAGGTATTCGAGACCTACGACCCGGAAGTCAAAGACAAAATAACCAGAAGCGACAACGGCGTCAGTGGCAGCCGCACCTACGAGTGGGTGCTTATTCCGCGCAGTCAAGGCGAATTCGTTATACCGGCATACACATTTGCTTATTTCGACCCATCGGCAGGACACTATGTTACACGTCGAGTCGAAGCTCAACGAATCTCAGTCAGCGCAGGCGATCCCAAAGCAATGACCTCAGTCAGCAGCAAAGACGACGTCCGCCTTCTTAATAGCGACATAAACTACATAAAATTAGGTCGTTACAAACTTAGCGACCGTTCTGGTTCGGAGCATCCCAACCCGTGGTTCTGGATTGTTATGGCTGTCATTATAGTCATATCGACTGTGGCTTATTTGTTTGGCCGCAAACAGCAATCCGATGCCAAAGACATTGCCGGCACTCGACTCAAACAAGCCATACGCATGGCTCACAAACGTCTGAAAAAAGCTGCCCAATACCTAAAGACCGACGACAACGAACATTTTTACGAGGAAATCTACAAAGCCATCTGGGGCTGCCTCGCCGACAAATACAACATCGAGCCTGCCGAGTTGAACCGCGATACTGTAAATGAATGCCTGAAAGCCAAAAACGTCGACCCCGACGTGCAGCAACGAATAATGAAACTGCTACTCGACGTCGACATGGCTCGATTCGCACCAGGCGACCCGTCGGCGCAGCGGCAGGCAGTGTACGACGAAGCCTTGGCCGTTATTTCTTCAATCTAAACCACTAACAATCAGAAAACTATAGCCATGACACTAAAAAAGAGCATACTGACAATTGCCGTCGTATTAACGTCGCTAACACTTCGGGCACAAACCATGGCCGACGCTGAGAAAGCATACCAATCCGCCAACTACAACGAGGCCGTGGTTCTATACGAACAAATTATCGGGCAGGGAAAAGAGTCGGCGGCACTCTACTACAACCTCGGCAACGCCTACTACCGTCTGGGACAGAACGGCAAAGCCATACTCAACTACGAACGTGCCCTTCGCCTCAAGCCCGGCGACAGCGACACCCGCGAGAATCTCGCCCTTGCCGAAAGCCGTACCACTGACCGCATCCCTGCGATACCACAGATGTTCATTTCTCGCTGGTACTCATCCATTGTGAGTCTGTTGTCGCCAAGCGGTTGGCGCATTGTACTTCTATGCCTTCTTGCAATAGTGTCTGCCATCGTTGTAATATTCATGCTTTCAACCGATTACCGACGTCGACGGACACTTGTTATCATCGGTGGCGTAGCCGTAATGCTACTGCTTGCTAGCATAGCCATAACTATTTCGTCGTCAGTACGTTTCGTACGTCACAACGAGGCCATTGTTACGCAGCAGGCTGTTGTAGTCAAAGGTTCACCCGAAAACGACAGCGTGGACAAATTCATCCTCCACGAGGGCACAAAAGTCCATATCGACGAACAACTGTCGGGATGGTACAAAATACGTCTTGCCGACGGCTCAACTGGCTGGATGGCAGTAGACGACATCGAAGTAATCTGAAAATCAACGCTATGACCAACATTGAACATTCCGGAACAGTCCTTTCGTCGCAAAACGGTGCCGTAGAGGTGCAAATCGAGGTTCTCAGCGCTTGCGCCCACTGCGAAGCCCATGCGCGTTGCGGCATGGCCGACAGCAAGGAGAAAATTGTCACTGCCCACACCGACGACTGGCAATCTTATCATGCCGGCGACAAAGTTAACGTCATCATGAGCGAGCAGAACGGGCTATTGGCTGTGCTTTTTGCCTACGTTTTGCCTTCGGTATTGATTTTGGCAGCCTTTATTTCGCTCTGTCTGCTCCATGTGCCCGAACTTTTAACAGCGTTGACAACCCTCGCTGTAACAGGTATTTACGCATTATTATTATACTTCAACCGAAACCGGTTGCAAAAGAAATTCTCGATACAAATCGCACATATCTAATTTTTTTTGTATTTTTGCAGTTTGAAATAACAAGCTCATCAAAGGTAAATATATGAGAAAAATATTATTAGCCGCCATCGCAATGCTGCTCATCTCGCCGGCATTTGCACAAGAGTCCGAAAACAATGTCAACAGCCAGTATCAGGCCTCGATTCGCGATTATCTGCAGCAAGATGTGCAGAACCGACAGAAAGCCATGACCAAGAAAGCTGAGCAGATTCTGGTCAGCCTTCCCAACGACCAAAAACTGTACGACGAGTCGTTCGTGAGCATCAAGACCAACCTCGTCGAGGCTGTGCGCGACGACGGTACTCCCGAGCTCAACTACGTGTTCGACATCTCGTATAATTGCCGTCATTTCGAGGGAGTTACCGACGACTACCCCTCGGGCTCATACCTTTGGGACGCCTCCAACTCGTGCCGCGCAATCTGCAACCTCACCAAAATTTTCGTCGAGGGTATCTGCAACGACATCTTCACCTCTGGCAAGGAGGTCACAGCCCGCATCACTTCGACCACCGACGCCGCCGAGATTGTCCACATCGACTACAACGGCGAGTTCGGCGACTTCCGCTACTGCCCCGTAACCTACAACGACGAGCAAATCCGCATATCAATATCTCAAGCCGAGGGTCTCTCCAACAACGCCCAGCTAGCATACCTCCGCGCCCAGTCGGTGCGTAACTTCTTGGAAAACAACGTCCGCAACCTGCGCTCAACCGACAACACATTCTACTACATCACCAAGTCGTTCAGCGACGTGGGCTCGCAATACCGCCGCACCAGCATCGAGCTCACCGTCCACGACGCTTTCAGCGAAACCATACACAACATGACCGCCGACAAGATTCAGGACGCCTACGTCGACTTCAACATCCCGCAGCGTGAGGACGCGGCCTACAACAACGCCTACGTGCTTATCATCGCCAACGAGGACTATACTCTCGACGCACTCCCCAGCGTACCTTTCGCCTCTAACGACGGCGCCATGATGCAGCAATATTTCGTCAAAGCCCTCGGCATCCCCGAGCGTCAAGTCAAAGTGCTCAACAACGCCTCACGCAACGAAATCAAGCACAAAGGTATCGACTGGCTCAAGGACAACGCCCGCGCAGCGGCAGACAAAGGCGCCGACGGCTCGGTTCAGGGCAACGCTGACATATACGTCTACTATGCAGGCCACGGCATCGTCAACACCAGCGGAGCCGGCTTTATCATTCCCAATAACATCTACGTTGACAACATCAAATCGCTCAACGGCGAGGCTAAAAAAGGCAAAGTCCCTGTCGCACAGACCTACGATATCGCTCTCGGCAGCCGCGACGCCGGCAAATTCCTCGACCAGTGCATATCCATCGACTCGCTGTGCCGCTGGTTCAAGGACGCCCCTACCCGCAACATCACCATGATTTTCGACGCAAGTTTCAACGTCACCACCCGCAACGGCTCGCCCATGCTCCGCTGCGAGCTGCCTAAAGGCACCAAACTCAAAAAACGCAAAGCCAACATACGTGAGGACGTCATCATACTCCTCGCCGCCGATTTCACCAAGACTGCCTACTCGTTCGACGACCAGCACCACGGGTTCCTCACCTACTACCTGCTTAAAGACATCAAGGGCGCTGCCGGCGAAATCGACCCCATCACCTATCAGGACCTCTTCGAGAGCGTCGAGCGCAATGTCAGCAAAGAGTCGGCCCTGCAAGGCAAACTGCAGGAAATAGAAGGCATAACCGGCGGCCGCTACAAAGACAACTGGCAAAATCTCCGCTTCCGCTAAACCGCCGACCGCGATGTTCACATACCACACATCCAGTACTTGCAGTGCCTTGATCACCTTCGACATCGACCACGAAGGCCGCTTGCACGATGTAGTCTTCTACGGCGGCTGCAACGGTAATCTGCAGGGCATCGGACGCCTTGTCGAAGGCATGGACGCCCGCGAGGCCGTCGGCAAACTCGAGGGAATAAGCTGCAACGGCGGCCCCACCTCCTGCCCCGACCAACTGGCCAAAGCCATCAAGCAAGCCTTAAACGGAAGATTTTCTTAGCCACCTGAAAATCAATTAATTATAATTCTAAACCCAACCCACTGATAATCAACTCATTGAATAGGTTCGCCTCGGGTTTGGCTCGGCCTTACCTCGGCCACACTTCGGCCCAGCCTCTCAAGAGTCGATGTTAAAGCGACATAAAAAAGAGAGTGCCTCCGGGCAAAACCCAAAGGCACTCTCTTTTTTTAAATATTTTCGCTATATAAGTTAGCTCTTGTGCAAACTACCCAACAATTGCGTTCTTTATTGTATCCACAATGTAGCGGACATCATCGTCGCTCACATACGGCCCAGCAGGCAGACACATACCCACCTTGAATAACGCCTCGCTCACGCCGTTCACATACGCCACACTTGTATCCGAAGTCTGACATATTATACCACTGGGCAAATTCTCCATTTTCAATTTTCCATTTTCAATTGTACGACAGTACACCGGCTGTGCATGGGTTTCCATAGCGGACGGGCCTCAATCTGGGCCTGGTCCATAATAACACGCAGTGCCTCCACGTTGGCATTGGGCTCGCAGTCGGTGTGGGCACTCTCCGCGGCATGGATGACGCCAGCGGCGCCGCCCACGGCACCCGTCACGATGGTCTTGTAGGCGTTTTCCTGACCTTTGATGCGCACTTCGGGGTCGATAGTCATGGTACAGAGCCAGAAGTTGGAGTCATAGCGGCTGTCCGGATTGCCGTGCACCTTGATGCCTGGCACATCCTTCAACAGTTCTTCATACAGAGCCTGCACATGTTTGTGGTGGGCAATATGGTCGTTTACAATGGTCATCTGACCTCGGCCGATACCGGCACAGATATTGCTCATACGGTAGTTGAAACCTATCTTCTCGTGCTGGTAGTTATGGATACGATTAGCGGTACTGCGTAGCACCTATGCTTGTGCCACAGCGCAAAAGCTGCTTCGACATTATTGTCTCGTCTTTCTTCTCTTTGAGAAAGCGGTAGCATTTAGCAATTCGCTTTGCAAATGCCAAACTCTTATCTCCGATTATGCTTTGCGCCATATCAACTTTTAACTCTTAACTTTTAACTGCGGCTCTGCCGCCTGTTATGGTGTTGTTATCATCTTACGCTACGCATGGATAACGATTTTT
>CADCPQ010000134.1 GCA_902803395.1 uncultured Bacteroidota bacterium | reverse complement strand
TACAAAAAAAATTCTGATTTATGATTTCTAATTTCTAAATTTTCGGTTTTTTGTTTTTCAATTTTCATTTTTTTTTGTATTTTTGCACTTCGAAACTGAATTAT
Source organism: uncultured Bacteroidota bacterium (assembly GCA_902803395.1). Taxonomy (GTDB): domain Bacteria; phylum Bacteroidota; class Bacteroidia; order Bacteroidales; family P3; genus Colimorpha. Next base: position 7,915 of record CADCPQ010000134.1, on the reverse strand, counting down.
TATGGAAACCATAGGACATTGGCTGACTGTGGCCGTAGAGACGCTGAACAGCTGGGTTTGGAGCCCTGCGCTGGTGGGGTTGTGCCTGCTGGCAGGACTTTATTTTTCGTTGAGGACAAGGTTTGTCCAGGTGCGCCGCTTCGGCGAGATGTTCAAGTTGCTGTTCGGCAGCGCCGGCAAGGACAAAAAAGCCACGGGAATATCGTCGTTCCAGGCTTTCGCCATGGCTCTTTCGGGCCGTGTGGGAACCGGCAACATCGTGGGTGTTGCCACCGCCATCGGATTCGGCGGGCCGGGAGCCATCGTGTGGATGTGGATAATAGCCTTTTTCGGAGCCGGCAGCGCTTTTGTCGAGGCCACGCTGGCGCAGATTTACAAGGAAGACCATAACGGGCAGTTCCGTGGCGGCCCGGCATATTATATAGAACAAGGGCTCCGCTCGCCTTTCTTCGGCGGCCTGTTCGCCGTGCTGGCGGCTGTGGCTTGCGGCATATTCCTGCCGCCGATACATGGCAACAGCATAGCCCTCAGCTGCTCGCAGAGTTTCGGTGTGCCGACATGGATTATAGGCATCGTTGTTGCCACGCTGCTGGCGCTGGTCATAATCGGCGGCGTCAAACGCATAGCCAATGTGGCGCAGGTGATAGCCCCCGTGATGGCCATGGTCTACATCATACTCGCCATAATAGTGCTTATCGTCAACTGGCAGATAGTGCCCGACGTGTTCATGCAGATGTTGCGTGGTGCCGTCGGCGTGAACGAAGTTGGCGGAGCCCTACTCGGCAGCACGATAGCCTGGGGCGTCAAGCGCGGCATCTACAGCAACGAGGCCGGACAAGGCACCGGCGCCATGGTGGCGGCTGCCGCCAAAGTGAGCCACCCTGTCAAGCAGGGTCTCGTGCAGGCTTTCTCGGTCTATATCGACACCCTGCTCGTCTGCACCGCCACAGCCATGATGATACTGGCCTGCAAAACCTACAACATCATCGACACCGTTCAACAGACACCTTCAGGCGTGATAGTCACTTATCTCCACCAGAACCCCATGGCACCCGAAGGCGAGCCCGGCGTGTTCTACACCACCAGCGCCATCGGCACCGTCATAGGCCCACGTGCAGGCGATATGGTCATATCGATAGCTTTGTTTTTCTTTGCCTTCACCACCATCATGGCCTACTATTATTACGCCGAAACCAACTTGGTCTACCTCTTTAACCGATGGCGCCGCCGCCAATACAAAAAACATCCCGAACAGCTCGATATGCTGGAACGCGCCGACGCCGTGTTCGGCGACGACCGCGGCGAGAAAGTGGTCATTTGGGTGCTGCGGATCTGCACCATATTGGTCGTTTTTGCAGCTTCGATGCAAAGCAGCGGTTTCGTCTGGAAGTTGGGCGACATAGGCGTTGGCGTCATGGCGTGGATCAACGTTATAGCCATCCTTCTGCTTTCGCCGCAAGCGTTGCGTTCGCTCAAAGACTATGAGCGGCAGAAAAAACAGGGCATAGACCCGAAGTTCGATCCCAAAGCCTTAGGCATCAAACACTCAGAATACTGGGGCAACAAATAGCCAAATCAAGCGTCGGCGAAGACCTTGCCGTCCTTCAGTGTGACTTGCAGTTTGGTGTATTCGCAGTGGAAGTCGTTGCGCAGACGGTCAAGGTAGCGGCGGCTTTCCCAATGGCACATGGGCAGGTCGTGCAACAGGCAGTTGCCGCAAGTCTCGGGTGTGGTGGCGGGAACCTCGGTCTGGGTGAGTATCCACTCGAGGCACTGAATGGTGAGGCGGCGCATATCCTCGACGGTATAGTTGCCCGTCATTATGACATACATACCCGTGAGGCAACCCATGGGACCGACATAGACGACATCATCCTTTGCTTCCGAGTTGCGAAACCATGTAGCCATGAGATGTTCGAGGCTGTGCATGGCCGACGGTGCCACGGCCGGTTCACGGTTGGGCTCGGTTATGCGAAGGTCGAAGGTTGTGAAACCTTTGTCAACCCTGGAAACATAGATACCCGGCTTGAGGTGGGTATGGTCGATGGTGAAACTCTGAATTACTTCCATGGCTTTACAATGTTTCCAAGAATTTCTTCACAAAGTGGAACGAGCGGTCGCACATCGAGGCGAGGAAGTCCTCCCACTGCATCTGGTGGTTGTCGGTGCGGCCGGGGGTGTCGCTGATGACTCGGAGGCTGAGGAACGGCACCTTGAGCAGATAGCAGGTGTGGGCTATGGCAGCCGACTCCATGTCGCAGGCGAGGCCGTCGGGGAAGTTGCTCTTAATCACACTCTGCCGTTCGCGGTCGGTGATGAACTGGTCGCCTGTACAGATTAGGCCGGCAATCAGTCGTTCGTTTGAGGCAAGCGGGACTGTGCGTGTGTGGGACAGCAGTTGGGGGTCGGCATCGAACCGGGCCGGAAGACCCTGCACCTGTCCAAGCTGTGAACCGAGTCCGCCGCAGTCAACGTCGTGATATACACATTGTGTGGCGGCCAGCACGTCCATCACGTCCATCTTAGGGTCGATACCGCCAGCCAGTCCAGTGCTGATAATGGCGTCGGGGTGGTGCTGTTCAACGAGGCGCATGGTTCCTACGGCAGCGTTCACCTTGCCAATGCCGCACTGCCAAAGGACTATTTCGTTATTACCCAAGCGGCCGGTGTCGCCGCCTATAGCATCGCGCATCTGGCGATACTCAATGTCCATTGCTATGATTACTCCGATTTTCATATCTTTATCTTTTATAATTTAGGGCAGCCTCAACAAATGCCACGAAGAGCGGATGAGGATGCATTGCGGTACTTTTGTATTCGGGGTGGAACTGCGAGCCGACGAAGAAGGGGTGGTCGGGAATTTCGACAATTTCGACCAGGTTGGTGTCGGGATTCACTCCGGCCGGGACCATGCCGGCGGCTTTAAACTCGTCGAGGTAGGCGTTGTTGAACTCGTAACGGTGGCGGTGACGCTCGCTGACGAGCTCTTTGCCGTAGATTTCATAGGCTTTGGAACCCTTGACAAGACGGCAGGGATAGGCTCCGAGACGCATTGTGCCACCCATGTTGGAAATGTTTTTCTGCTCTTCCATCATGTCGATTACGGGATGCGTCGTGGTCGGCGCGATTTCGACCGAGTGTGCATCGGCGTAGCCCAGCACATTGCGGGCGAATTCAACCACAGCGCATTGCATACCGAGACAAATTCCGAGGAACGGGATTTTGTTCTCGCGGGCGTAGCGCACGGCGAATATTTTGCCCTCGATACCGCGGTTGCCGAAACCCGGTGCGACCAGTATGCCGGTCAGCCCAGCCAGCTTTTCGGCCACGTTGTCGGAAGTGATATCCTCGGAGTTGATGTAGCTGACCTTGACTTTGCAGCGCAACTCGGCTCCAGCATGGATGAACGACTCGGTTATCGACTTGTAGGCGTCCTGAAGCTGCACGTATTTTCCGACGAGGCCGACCGACACTTCCTTCTCGGGATTTTGCAGGCGGTAGAGAAAAGCCTCCCAATTTGTCAGGTCGAGGTCCTTTTTGACCGGCATTTCGAGTTTTTTGAGCACCTGCAGGTCGAGTTTTTCCTCGCGCATCTTCATGGGGACCTCGTAAATGCTGCTCACGTCGCCGTCTTCAATGACGCAGTCGCCGTCGATGTTGCAGAAGAGCCCGATTTTGTCGCGGACACTGCGCGTCAGAGGTTTCTCGGTGCGGCAAACGATAATGTCAGGCTGGACACCCTGTTGCTGCAACGCCTTGACACTGTGTTGCGTAGGCTTTGTTTTCAGCTCGCCTGCCGCTGCGAGATAGGGTATGTATGTGAGGTGGATGACTACACAGTTGCGCCCGAGGGTCCACTTCAGCTGACGGACGGCCTCGATGAAGGGATAGCTCTCGATGTCGCCCACGGTGCCGCCGATTTCGGTTATGACAATTTCGTAATTGCCCGTGTTGCCGAGGGCGGTTATGCGCTCCTTGATTTCGTTGGTGATATGGGGTATGACCTGAACGGTTTTGCCGAGGAAATCGCCACGGCGCTCCTTTTCAATGACATTCTGATATATTCGGCCCGTGGTGACATTGTTGGCGTGCGAGGTCGGGACGCCGGTGAACCGCTCGTAGTGGCCGAGGTCGAGGTCGGTCTCTGCGCCGTCCTCGGTGACGTAACACTCGCCGTGTTCGTAGGGGTTGAGGGTTCCGGGGTCGATGTTAATGTAGGGGTCAAGTTTCTGGTTTGTAACCGAATAGCCGCGGGACTTGAGCAGGCGGGCCAGCGATGCCGCAATAATTCCTTTACCTAACGACGAGGCTACTCCTCCCGTCACGAATACGTACTTTGTTGCCATAAAATCTGTATTTCTAACGGACTGCAAAATTACGTTTTTTTTTCGACACAGCACATTTTTTTTCACCGAATTGGAATTTTTTCGTAACTTTGCAGGCCGAAACATCAACAAAATCAGCCATGGAGAACAACGTAAGAAAACTCACCCGGAGCACTTCGGACCGCAGAATCGCCGGCGTGTGCGGCGGTCTGGCCAAATATCTGAACATCGACCCCACCGTGGTCCGCATCCTGTTCCTCGTCGCGCTGCTGTGCGGCAGCCTGGGTTTCTGGGCCTACCTGATAGTGTGGATTTGCGCCCCGGAGGACAATATGCTCGACCGTTAAGGCATCCGAAATCATAGAAATTTGCATCAAAAACGGGTCCGGAATGGGTCCGGAACGGCCTTTGTTCGCCCCGGGGACGGACAAAGTGTATGTTAAATTATTGTTAAAATCGGGGGTGTCCGACCCAAGGCCGATGTAAGGCCGAGGCAAGTACGACCCGAACCTATCCAAGATATTGAAATCCAGTTAGTTATCATATTTCAACACAAAACAACTGACATTCAGTGAGTTAGACATGGTTTTGAGACCCAAAAACAGTCAAAAATCACCCCGTTTTAAGTTAATTTAACATAGAGGCCGGCGGCTGTTGATAAAAATTTTGCCGCCGTTTGCAATAAAAAATGTATCTTTGCAAAATTTATGGCAAAAACCGCTGACTCCGATTCGCCGCTGATGAGGCAACACGCCGAACTCAAGCGCAAGTACCCTGACGCCATGTTGCTGTTCAGGGTGGGCGACTTTTACGAGACTTTCGACGCCGACGCCCGCAAAGCTTCGGAAATTCTCGGCATCACGCTCACCCGCAAGGCCTCGGGCAACCACACCTATGCCGACCTGGCCGGAATTCCGTACCACGCACTGGAGCAGTACCTTCCGCGTCTGGTGCGCGCCGGATTGAAGGTCGCGATTTGCGAGCAGCTCGAGGACCCGAAGACCACAAAAGGCCTGGTGAAACGCGGCGTCACCGAGTTGGTCACCCCGGGAGTGTCGTACAACGACATGGTGCTCGAGGTGAAAGAAAACAACTTCCTGTGTGGACTGCACCTGACCGACAAAGTGCACGGTATCAGCTTTTTGGACGTTTCGACCGGCGAGTTTTTCGTAGCCCAGGGCGACTTGGACTATATTGACAAGCTACTGCAAAGCTTCCATCCCTCGGAGGTGGTCCTGCAGCGCAAGAAACTGCACTGGTTCCACGACAATTTTGCCGAAAAATATTACACGACCACATTCGACGACTGGGTGTTTCACCACGATTTCGCCGTCGAGTTGCTGACCAAACAGTTCTCGACCACGTCGCTGAAAGGCTTCGGAGTCGACGGGCTCGACGAGGGAATAGTGGCCGCCGGAGCCGTGCTGCACTACCTGAGCGAGACACAGCACGACAAGACGCAGCACTTGTGCAAGATTTCGCGCATCGAGGAGGAACGCTATGTGTGGCTCGACAAATTCACGGCCCGCAACCTGGAGTTGGTGCATTCGCCCAACGAGAACGCCCGTACACTGCTCGACGTAATCGACCGCACGACCACGCCCATGGGATCGCGACTGCTGAGGCGCTGGATTCTGATGCCGCTCAAAGACGTGGCCGCCATCGAGGAGCGCCTGCAAGTGGTCGACTACATCATCCGGACGCCGCAGTTCGCCGAAAAACTCCTGTCGCAGATACGCGCCGTAGGCGATTTGGAGCGTCTCATCTCGAAAGCCGCCGTAGGCCGTATCAACCCTCGCGAAATGCTGCAGCTGGGCCGTTCGCTGAGGGCCGTCGACGCCATCCGCGCCCTGTGCGCCGGCACCGGCGTGGCCGCCATCGACCGCTCAGGCGAGCAACTCACGCCGTGCGGCACCGTGGCCGAACGCATCGAACGCCAGATACAGCCCGAGCCGCCGGTCAAAATCGAGAAGGGCGGCGTCATCGCCAGCGGCGTCAGCGACGAACTCGATCAGTTGCGCAGCATCTCCACATCGGGCAAGGACTACCTTGCTCAGATTCAACAGCGCGAAAGCGAACTCACGGGGATACCGTCGCTCAAAGTGGGCTTCAACAACGTTTTCGGCTACTACCTCGAAGTCACCAACACCCACAAGGACAAAGTGCCGCCGGAGTGGGTCAGAAAACAGACCCTCGCAAACGCCGAGCGCTACATAACGCCCGAGTTGAAAGAATACGAGGAGAAAATACTCGGCGCCGAAGAACGCATCTTGGCGCTGGAAAGCCGTCTGTACGAGCAACTTACGGCAGCCCTAACCGAATGGGTGCAGCCCATCCAATTCAACGCACAGCTGGTGGCCCGGCTCGACTGCCTGCTGGGATTCGCGCAGGTGGCGCTCGCCAACAACTACTGCCGACCCGAGCCCGCCGACGACACCGTCATCCAAATCCGCGAAGGCCGCCACCCTGTTATCGAGACACAGCTGCCGCCCGGCGAGCAATACGTCAGCAACGACATCTACCTCGACCGTGAAAACCAGCAGATTATAATCATCACCGGCCCCAACATGAGCGGTAAGTCGGCATTGCTGCGCCAGACGGCCCTCATCGTGCTCATGACGCAAATAGGCAGCTACTGCCCTGCGGCGCAAGCACACATCGGCGTCGTCGACAAAATCTTCACCCGCGTGGGTGCGTCGGACAACATCTCGTCGGGCGAGTCGACATTCATGGTCGAGATGAACGAAACCGCCAGTATATTAAATAATGTAGGCGACCGCAGCCTCGTGCTGCTCGACGAGATAGGCCGCGGCACCTCGACCTACGACGGAATCTCCATCGCCTGGGCAATCACCGAATACCTGCACTCGGGCACAAAAAAACGGCCTAAAGTGCTGTTTGCCACCCACTACCACGAACTCATCGCCATGGCCGACCGCTTTGAACGCATACGCAACTTCCACATCTCAGTGCGCGAAATCGACAACCGCGTCATCTTCCTGCGCAAACTCGTCGAGGGCGGAAGCGAACACAGCTTCGGAATCCACGTGGCCCGCATGGCGGGTATGCCGCCGGCCGTTTTGAAGCGAGCTTCGGCCATGCTCGAACTGCTCGAATCGCACCACGAAGACATGGACACCATTGCGCCGAAAAAAGGCAAAAAAGCCGAAAAAGAGAGCAAAAAAAACTCAATGGAGGGCCTGCAACTCAGTTTTATACAGCTCGACGACCCCACCCTGCTCGAAATCCGCGACAAAATCTTAGACATTGATATTGACACACTTACACCCATCGAAGCACTCTTCAAGCTCAACGAAATCAAAAAAATTGTACAAAAAAAATAACTTTTTTTTCACCATATCAAAAAAAGTTTGTACTTTTGCACCCGCTTTTTAAGAGTGAAAAGCCCTGCGGAAATAGCTCAGTTGGTAGAGCACGACCTTGCCAAGGTCGGGGTCGCGAGTTCGAGTCTCGTTTTCCGCTCAAAAATCCGAATGGGATTCCAGGCTCTGGTGGTGGAATGGTAGACACGAGGGACTTAAAATCCCTTGCCCGCAAGGGCGTGTGGGTTCAAGTCCCACCCGGAGTAC
>CADCPQ010000133.1 GCA_902803395.1 uncultured Bacteroidota bacterium | reverse complement strand
GAACACACCGCCGTTGGCGTCGAAGCAGGCGGCGTAGAGGATGGTGTCCTCGGTGCCGAAGAACTCGGCGATTTTCTTCTCAAGCTGTTTGTGGAGGTCCTGGCAGCCGCAGATGAAGCGGACTGAGGCCATGCCGTAACCGCGGGCGTCCATGCCCTTCTTGGCGGCCTCGATGAGCTCGGGGTTGTCGGCCAGACCGAGATAGTTGTTGGCGCAGAAGTTGAGGCACTTCTTGCCCTTGACCATGATTTCGGCGCCCTGGGGGCTCTCGATGATACGTTCGTGTTTGTAAAGACCGGCGGCCTCGATGTCGGCCAGCTCTTTTTGAAGATGTTCTTGGAACTTGGTATACATAATATTATGTGTTGATTTGTTAATTTATAACTCGATATATCGATTTGCATCAACAGTCAAATCGAACTGCAAAAATACGAAAAATATTTTGATTTGCAGAAAAAAAAGTGAAAAAACGTCCGTGCAACGTACTTCCGACAGCGTATCAGGGCGCAAAAAAAAAGGAACTTTCAATTGAAAGTTCCTTTTTTATTGATTATCCAGCTTTCGCGATTACATGGCGTTGACTTTGCGCATGAGTTTCGATTTGAGGTTGGAAGCCTTGTTTTTGTGGATGACAGAGCGTTTTGCGAGCTTGTCGATGATGGAAATCATTTTGGGAAGGCGCTCGGTGGCAGCGGCTTTGTCCTCAAGGGCTCTGAAGTCGCGCAGGGCGTTACGCATGGTTTTTGCGTAGTAGCGGTTCTCAACTCTTCTTTTCTCGTTTGAGCGGATTCTTTTTTTTGCTGACTTGTGGTGTGCCATAGTTTATTCTACTGTTCTTTTTCTTTGTGTTTTGGTACTCCGTGCGGGATTCGAACCCGCGATTTTGAGAATGAAAATCTCACGTCCTGGGCCAGCTAGACGAACGGAGCATCTGCCTTAAAAAGCGGGTGCAAAATTACACACTTTTTTTGACATGGCAAAATTTTTTTTAACAGGCTGTGTTGAAAAATATCGCCTGTTAGTCTGTATCTGACTGAAAACGAAAGCCTAAGCGCTTGGCAGTGACCATCGATTTTTTGTCGAAATTGGTGCGCATCTCACCCACTGAGACCACCTTGATTTCGTCGTACGGAGGGGTCAAAAGGTCAAAATTGGTGGTGTATTCGATTGCCGATTCGACTATTTGCTGCACCGATTCGGGTGTGATTACCGATGTGCCGAAATTGTTGAAGAGCATACCCAGTTCGCGCTTGCCTTCGATGAAGTAGTGGTTCTCGCGGTTGACGAAGACGCGGCCGATGAGGTAGCCCAAGTCGTTGTCGCGCTGGTAGGTGAACGAGTCGGCCAGGAAGTTGTAGATGTGTATCACTCCGCAATAGGAGCGTTTGGTGTCCTCGCGTATGTAGTTGGATTTCATGACCTGATGGTCGCGCGAGAACTCAAACACGTTGGAATGCATGAGGAATATGAGCACGTCAGAGGCGAAACTTATCTCGAACTCGAAGTCGCCGCGGTCGGTGAACGATAGCGGGGTTGTGCGTCCAGTGGCCTGTTTTTGCTCGCGGAATAGGTCGATGATTTTGTGCGAAGTGTTGCGGAAGAGTTCGAAGGCGTCGCGGGTCGAGTTGTAGACTTCGTGTTTGAGGTCGTTTTTCTCGAAAACGAGTTTGGTTAAGTCGGGGTTGAGCTCCATAATATAATAAGGTGTATTTGTTTTTACTTTTTGGTGTTTTCTTTTCCTGCCAGGAGACCGCAGGCGGCCATGATGTCCTCGCCACGCGAGGCGCGTATGGTGCAAATCACTCCCTGTCGGCTCAGGCGTTCGCGGAAAGCGTTCATGGTCAGCGGTGTCGATGTGCGGTAGGGGGTGCCGGGCGAGGCGTGGAAGCGTATGAGGTTGACGCGGCATTCCAGTCCGCTAACCAGACGTGCGAGGGCGTCGGCGTGGGCTGCGTCGTCGTTGAGGCCTCCGAACATTGTATATTCGAACGAAACCCGACGTTGACCCGACCAATCGTACTGCTTGATGGTTTTTATTATCTCGGCTATTGGGTAGGCTTTCTGCATCGGCATTATGGCCAGTCGCTCGGCGGCCATGGCGTTGTGGAGCGACACAGCGAGGTGGCACTGGCTCTCTTCGATGAAGCGGCGCATCTGCGGGATGATGCCTACTGTCGAGACGGTTATGCGGTGAGGACTCCAGCCGAGCCCCCATGGGGCGGTGAGCACCTCGGTCGATGCCAGCACGGCGTCGAGGTTGTCCATGGGCTCGCCCATACCCATGTAGACGATGTTGCTTATCTGGTCGAATTCGGGTATGGCGAAGAGTTGGTTGAGTATCTGGCCCGCCGTGAGGTTGCCGTGGAACCCGTTTTGGCCGGTGACGCAGAAGCGGCAGCCCATCCGGCAGCCTGCCTGGCTGGATATGCAGAGGGTGGCCCTGCCTTCTTCGGGGATGTAAACCGCTTCGACAAAATTTTCAACTTGGAAAAGGTACTTTTTCGTCCCGTCTTTCGACACCTGGCAGTCGACAGGCGCCTGACGGTCGATGACGGCAATCTCGTTCAACCGTGCACGGGTGCGCAGCGAGAGGTTGGTCATGGCATCGATGGAGTCGGTGCGTTTTTTGTATAGCCAGTCGGCAATCTGCGTGGCCGTGAAACGCGGCCACCCTTCGTCGGCGCAAAGGGTTTGCAACTGTGCCAGTGTCATTCCGAAGAGGTTCATTGCGGCGGGTTTTTCGATACAAAGACAATAACGTCCAAAATACGTTTTTATTGTGTCACGGGCGTAAATATATTTTAGGCGCTATTACAACTTGATGTCGAGGTAATTGCGGGTGACGAATGGTTTCGAGGTGAAACGCAGTCGGGCGCGGCTGGGGCGGCCCGAGGGTGTGACGAGGCGCACACCGCTGGCGCGCACGTGGTCGATGTGGCCGTAGGGGCGTACCAGTTCGCTCAGCGTCCCGGTGGGGTTGAACACGTTGACACGTCCCACCGTGAGCGGCACGACGATGGTGAGGTTTTCGATGTCGACGTTGGGCCAGCACTTCTCGGCCAGTTCAGGACGCGGGTTGACGGCGGTGTCGAGCATCATGAAGTTCACTATCGAGTGGTAGCGCAGAGTGGTTTCGAAGGTGCAATCGCGTATGACGATATCGAAGGGGGTGTAGGCGTTGTATGACGAGCGGACACGTAGCGGGATGCAGTCGATAAAGCGGCATGAGTCGTACACCACGGTGCCGTACATCGACGAGAACTGAGTCTGTTTGTTACGCAAGGTGCAGCGCACCATACGGGCGTCGCGGCCATAGCAGTGTATGTCGAACCGGTTGATGTCGCAGCTGTCGAGGGTGATGAGGTTGATGTTGTTCGAGCCAAACACGCCCCAGTTTCCGTCGGCCACCACGCGCACAAAGCGCGAGTTCCACACGTTGCCCATCGAGAAGGCGTAGCCGTAGTTGCGAGTGCTGCCGTAGCCCGAGTAGGTGCCGTCGACGTTGACGTCCTCAAGGGTGATGTTGGTGCAGTTATTTATGCTTATGGCCGCGTCGGAAATCATCTTGCTTTTTGGCGTGGTGATTGTCAAGTTGCTGATTGTTACGTTGTTCTGGCCGTTGAGCGCGACGCAGTAGGTCTTGAATTGCGAACCATCGACGCGGTGCATTGTGAGGTTGGCAAAAGTTTTAGGGGTATCGGTGGTGCGCAGGTAGGAGCACTGCAGTTGGGTCGAGTCGGTGTTGTAAGGCGCCACAGGGCTGTTGACGGCCACGCCGTCGTGAAGGTAGAGTATGTCGCTGCGGAAACACTCGTAGCCGTAGCCGCGACGGAAAGTCCACGGGTGTTTGTCGTTCAGACGCAACAGGACGATACCCTCGGACAATTCTGGTATTGAGTGGAAATCGCCGCCGTCGACAATCTCTTTGCTGAGTTCGATTTCAACGAACGGGCTTTTCATGGCGAAAAGGCTCATGTGCTTCGAGTTGTTGAGCACGTAGAGAACCACGCCTCCGAAGTCGTTGCTGTCCGACAGGGGTATCGTTTTTGCGTCGGCGGGGATTTCGATTTGTAGGGTGTCGATTCCGTCGTAGCTCACCGTTGTGCCTTGGGATACGGCATCGGTGTGGGCGGCCAGCATGGCGCGGTAGCGACCCACGCCGTCGGTGGCGGTATCGAGGTAATCGGACAAACGGATCTGGGCCTGCGAGGCCAACGTTAAAATCATAAAGGCGACGGTTGTCAGTGTGTGTTTCGGCATCATGGCAAATGGATTGTTTCGGCCTGCAAAATTACATAAAAAATTTTGATTGCCGTAATGCCGGGCAAAATATATTTTTCAACAAACCGGGATATGGAATGTCGAACAGTGTCAGAAGTCCCAGTCCCACTGCTCGTCCATGATTTCCTGTTGGAATTTGGAGCAGTCGAGCTCGGTGTCGAGCGGCACTGATGGGCGCTCGAAGTCGCCACGGAAGAAGTGGAGTTTCGGGTCGGAGTAGACTTTCTGCATATAGATACCGAATATGGGTAGTGCCATTGCGGCACCCTGTCCATAGGTCATGTTGCGGAAGTGGATGGAGCGCAGCTCACCGCCAGTCCACACGGCGGTGGCCAGTGTGGGTGTTATGCCAACAAACCAGCAGTCGGAGTTGTTCTGGGTGGTACCTGTCTTGCCGGCGATATTGGTGGAGTACTGGTTGAGGTGGTATTTGTAGTTAAGACGTACACCGGTGCCGCTCTGAACCACGCCTTTCATGAGTTCGAGCATCATGTAGGCGGTGCGCTCGTCGAGAGCCTCGTGACGGTCGGGCGTGAAGCGGTCGAGCACCATGCCTTTCTTGTCTTCGATGCGGGTGATGAATATAGGTTCGACGTATTCGCCCTTGTTGGCAAAGGTAGCCATAGCTCCGGCCATTTCGTAGACTGTGATTTCGGGAGTGCCGACGCAGATGGCTGGTACGGCGTCGATATCGCTTTTGACACCCATTTTGCGGGCGATGTTAATAACCTGTTCGGGCGAACCTTGCTTCATGAGATAGGCCGAAACCCAGTTGACGGAGTGGGCGAGGGCCCATTTGAGAGTGACCATCTCGTCTTCGCGTTCGTGGGTGGAGTTTTTGGGGCACCAGTCTGGAGCGTTCCAGACTTCGAAACAGACTTCGGAGTTGGGAACCTCGGTACAAGGATAGAGCCCGAGGTCTTGCAACGCCATGGTATAGACGAAGGGCTTGAATGTTGAGCCCACCTGACGGTGGCTCTGCACGTTGTCGTATTTGAAGTAGCGGTAGTTAATGCCGCCGACGTAGGCTTTGACATGGCCAGAGCCAGGTTCGACGGACATAAGACCCACGTTGAGGAATTTTTTGTAGTACAGTAGCGAGTCCCACGGCGAGAGTGTGGTGTCGCGATTGCCGTTCCAGCTGAATACGCGCATACGCACTTTCTCGTTGAAGTTCTTACGTATCTCTTTTTCGCTCATACCTGCAGCCTTGAGGTTGCGGTAACGGTCGGACTGTTTCATGGCCTGGGTGAGGAACTTGTCCTGCTGCTCGGCGGTGACGTCGCAGAAAGGGTTGCCTTTGCGAGCTTTGAGTTCTCGGAAGAAAGCGGGCTGTATTTCGCTGCTGAAGTGCTGGCGCACAGCCTCTTCGGCATAGCGTTGCATACGGGCGTTGATGGTGGTGTAAATCTTCAGACCGTCCTTGTGTACATCGTAGTGCTCGCCTTCGGCGTTACGGTGGTGCTTGCACCAGTCCTTCATGTAAGCACGGATATACTCGCGCAGATAGGTGGCGAGGCCGTCGTTGTGGCTCTGGGGCGAATAGCGCGACACGTCGATGGGTTCCGCTTTCATCTTTTCGAAATCTTCGTCGGAGAGGTATTCGTAGCGGTTCATCTGCGAAAGCACGGTGTTGCGGCGCGCCAACGCTTTTTCGGGGTTGCGCACTGGACTGTAGGTGGTAGGGGCTTTGAGCAGGCCAACGAGCATAGCGGCTTCGTTGACGCTGAGTTCGGCAGGTGTCTTGTCGAAAAAGGTCTTGGCCGCAGTCTTGATCCCGAAGGCGTTGCTGCCGAAGTCTACGGTGTTGAAGTACATGGCCAGAATTTCCTGCTTGGAATAGTTGTGCTCGAGTTTCACCGCCACAACCCACTCCTTGAACTTGGAGTAGACCACGCCTAAACCGCGTTTCTTTTCGCGCGGGAAAAGGTTTTTGGCCAACTGTTGGGTTATGGTGCTGCCGCCGCCAGAACTGCTGTGGCGGCCGATGAGGGTTTTGAAAAAAACGCGTGCGAGACTGCGTGGGTCGATGCCGGAGTGGCTGTAGAAGCGGGCGTCCTCGGTGGCTATGAGGGCGTTGATGAGGTTGGGTGATATTTCGTCGTAGGTGACGTTGGAGCGGTTCTCGACGCCGATGAAACCGAGCACCTCGCCGTCGTCGGCAAGCACCTCGGAGGCCTGGTTGCTGCGGGGGTTCTCGAGTTCCTCGAAAGAGGGCATGAATCCGAGCCATCCCAACGACAACATGGTGAAAAACAGGAATATGAAAATCCATAACCCGGCGAAAATCTTCCACAGGGTGCTGATGATTTTAGGCTGTTGTTGTTTTTTCATTTTGCGTATTCTAATCTGATTCCCACATCTTTAAGTCCGGTAATGCTGTCGTCGCGCATACCGTGGCTTATGTCGAAATGATAACGTCCGGTTTGAGGGAATCGTATGTTTTTGCGAAAATAATATCGGTTGTCGACGTAGCGGCCGGTGCGGCGGCCGAGCCATTGCCCGTCGGGAGCGGCGAGTGGGCACTCCATAGTGTCGGCGGCTATGCTGCCGTCGGGGAAGGTAGTGGTGATGAAGAAGAATGTGTTGGAGTATGGGTAGGAAGTATTGATTCTGACATCGACCAAGAAGTTGTAAATCTGGTTGGTGTCGTCGATTTCAATGTCGTAGGGGAGCCGTTCGGTTGAACTCCAACCATGCTCGTCGACGTTGCGGCTTTGGGCGTAGAACTGGCTGCGGTCGCACGAGGCGGCTACAACCAGCAGGGTGATGGAGGCAATCAGTATGCGGACTAAGGTTTTCATTGTGCCTTTGGGTTTTGGTTGTTGTTGTGGCGTTCCTGAGGCTTGCCGCCGTTCCTCGGTGCATTTTTCTTATTGTTGGTGGAACCCTGTTCCCCTTCGGGGTGGTTACGGTTTTTATTGCGGTTTTTGTTGCCGCCCGCATCGTTGCGGCGCTGGTCGTCGCGACGGTCGCGTCTGTCATCGCGTCGTTCGCGCTGACGGAAGTCGTTGGCTCCGTTGCGGTCGCGTTCGCCGTCGCGGCGCTCATTGCGGGGAGCGGGCTTGTCGTCGGTAACAACGCCGTCGTCGCCCGAAGCCAGTCGTGCCAGTTCTTTCTCGAACTCGGCGTTGGACGACTCCTGGGCCAGTGCCGATGTCGACATGAGTTCGACCTGATAGTCCTCGAGGCGCTCGGGGTACTGCTGGTTGCGGTTCATCTCGATGATGGCTTTGACATCCTCGGCCTTGACGGCGATGAGTTCGTTCTCACCTTCGTAGGCGTACCACATTATGCCGCGGAAGACGTCGGTTTTCTTGTACATGGCCAGGCCTTTTTTGAACCGGATGGGGGTGTTGGCCGGCGGGAATTTTTTGAGGGCGTCGGCGTAGACCTCGTATTCGAAGTTGAGGCAGCATTTCAGTTTGCCGCACTGTCCGGCCAGTTTTTGCGGGTTGGGCAGTATCTGCTGTGTTTTGGCCGCCGAGGTGGTAACGGATTTGAAGTTGGTGAGCCATGTCGAGCAGCACAGTTCGCGTCCGCAGGTGCCGAGGCCGCCCACGCGGCCCGCTTCCTGTCTGACGCCGATTTGTTTCATCTCGATGCGGACATGGAACTCCTCGGCCAGTATTTTGATCAGGGCGCGGAAGTCGACGCGGTCGTCGGCGGTGTAGTAGAAGATGGCTTTCGAGTGGTCGCCTTGGAACTCGACGTCGTTCACTTTCATGTCGAGGCCGAGGTCGGCGGCTATGCGGCGCGTTTTGAGCATGGCGTTGTGTTCGTCGCGGAGCGACTCGACCCAGCGCTCGATGTCGGCCGGTTTGGCACGGCGGAACAGGCGGCGGATGTTCTCGGAATCGGGGTCGACCTTGCGTTTTTTCATCTGCAGGCGGCACACCTCGCCGGTCAGGCTCACTATGCCCACGTCGTGGCCGGGCATCCCTTCGACGGCCACTACGTCGCCTTCGGTCACATCCAGTCCGTCGGGCAGGCGGAAGAAGTCTTTGCGGTTGTTTTTGAAACGCACCTCGACGATGCCGAATTTGTCGCCGCCGGGCTGATGGATTCCACGCATCCAGTTTGTGGCCGTCACTTTGCTGCAGCTGCACGTTTCGCGCTGGCTGACAGGGATGTAGCTCACAGGGCAGTGGTTGCAGCCGCGCGAGAGGAACTCGGTTTCCTTGAAATTGGCCCAGGGAATCTGGGGGTCGGGTTCGAGCCACGGGTCGGGCAGGGCCTCGCCAGCGTCGGCGGGCAGGGGCTCGTCCTCGTCGTCCGATTTGACTTTGCGTTTTTCGCGCTGGGCTTCGCGGCGCGAGCGGATGAATTGCTCCATCTCCTCGGCGGTGGCCATGTCGTCGTCGGGTTCGCTCGACGTGCTCGCGGGGCTTGCCACGGGAGCTGCCGGTGTTGCCGTGGTTTGTGGTTCTGGTTCTGTCGCGGCCACGGTAGGATTCTGGCGGTTATCTTCGGGTTTGTCGGAATTGTTTTTCATTAGCGGTTTTTGATGTATTTGCTAAGTTTGAATGAAAGGTCCATCAGCGCAATCTTGGCGTGTGCGTTGCGTTCGATGGCGTATGTTGTGTTGTTGATTGCTTCGGTTATCAGCTCGGCGTTGCGCACCGTGACCATGCCGGGGAAGGCCTGGTCGAATTTGGCGTCGCCGGTGCCGAGGGGCTGTCCGGCTCCGGCCATGTTGGTCATCAGGCAGTTTTCGACCTGGCCGAGGGTGTAGAGCAGGAACTGTTTGAGCTGCTCGCGGCCGAGGCCGGCCATGGTGTCGACCGTGTCGCTGAGGGCCCGCATGTTGAGTTTGAAGAGGAGACGCATCCAGTTGACAAAAAGTTCGGAAAATTCGTCGTGCCGCACAATATTTTCGGTACCTCTGACGTTAATGGTCTGTACACGCGAGATGATTGTCGGCAGGAGGTGCGACGGGTCGGCCGAGACGAGCAGCAGCAGCGCCCGGCCGAGGGGTTCCTCGAGGGTTTTGAGCAGTTTGTTGGCCGCCTCGGGACGCATCCGCTCGGGCATCCAGATGACCACCATCTTGTAGCCTCCTTCGTAGGATTTGAGCGCGAGCCGGTTCTCGACAAAAGTGGCGTCGGGCACGAATATCTGGCCCTGCTTGTTCTCCATGCCGAGGGCAGCGTACCAGTCGTCGAGCGAGCCGCGCTGGCCGCTCTCCAGAAGGAACTGGCGGAACCGTGCCTGATGCTCGGCCGACGGCGATGCGTCGGGTCCCACGCTGGCTGCCGGGAACACGAAGCTCAGGTCGGGGTGGCTCAGTTCGGCAAACTTGCGGCATTCGGGGCACTCGCCGCACGAATCGGCGCGCAATCCGTCGCCCTCGAAATGCTGCCGATGGGTGCAGCAAAGGTACTGCGCATAGGCCACGGCCAGAGCCATGCCAACGGGTGCACCCGCGAGCATTTGGGCGTGGGCCACGCGGCCCTCGTCGGCCATGAGAGTCAGCAAGTTGGCCGTAACTGTTTGTCCGTCAATGTCTTTAAACTGCATTCGGCGAAAAGTTTAAACTACAAAGATAGTAAAAAAATCCAACATCGCGAAAAACTTTTTACTTTTAATAATAAAAAGTGAAAAGCGAAAAGTGAAAACCACCCTTCGCTTTTCGCTTCTCGTTTTTCGCTTTTTCATCGGCCAAACATCGACCCCGGGCCGAATTTGTACCTCCTTTCCCGACCAATGTCCAACCTAAGCCCGACCTTAACCCGACCCGAACCCATCCAAACCGTTGCTAATCAGTTTGTTACGATATTTCGTGTTAAATTACTGAAAATCAATATGTAAGGCCTGACGGGAGGTCTCGGCTTGACAAACGGGTGGCGCGACCGTCAATCACCCTGTTTCGATGTGTCGAGCCGTTTCATGATGTAGTGGAAATCCCAGTCGATGTTGTGGGTTTCCGGTCCCAGAACCAGCTTGTCGCGGGTGAGCTCTTCAACCACGAACCTTCCTCCGTGGCAGCCGCCATCAATCTCCAGCAGCTGCTTGCCCGATTCTTTCGTGAGGGTGTAGCTGTGCCACTCCGCCAGGCAGTCGGCCCTTTGGTCGGATACCAGCACCTTGCCATTGGTGAACTCCATGCAGATGTAGCCTTCCGGGATGTTTTCCTGTCCCGCGATGGTTATCTCGGCCGACTGCGCCGTGTTGGCCCATTTGCCGATAATCAAGTCGGTGTTTTCTTTGCCGCAGCCCGCCAGCAGCATGGCGCCCAAAGCGACGACGGCGAGGGATTTGATGATATTGTGTTTCATATTGATTAAGTTTTTAGGGTTAATAATTGTCCGTGAGTGTTTTGTCTATCTTGCTGTCGGCAGACAGGCTGCGCGGCGGCGGTCGTTTAGAGTCTTCGCCTTGGCGGTACGGATATGCTTGTCGGATGCGGCAAGGGACCCGTACCAGTCTTTGCCGTGGAGGCGATAATAGGTGCGGTCGTAAAGCGAGGCGTAATCCTCGGCGTGGAGGTTGCCACGTTCCACTTCGCGCCAGAGAAGGGCAAAGAACTCTTCATAGTCGCCTTTGGCCAGTTCGTCGGTCATCTTCTGCAGCAAGGGATAGGCGTGGTTCCAGGCGTCGAGTTCGTAGCGGTGATAGTTCTTGCCGCTTCGGAGCAGGGCCTCGAAGTCGGTGCGGCTGGCGAGGGCGGCACTGAGCTCGGCGTCGTCCTCGTGGTTGAGGTAGCGCAGGTACTCCTCGCGCAGGTTGGCGTAATCGGCCCGCAGGGGCACAGTGAGCGT
>CADCPQ010000132.1 GCA_902803395.1 uncultured Bacteroidota bacterium | reverse complement strand
CTTCCGGGAGCATTCGCCGTGGCCGCTATCGAGCAGGACAAACGCACCGCCGCGAAATGTCCGCCCGCCACTGCCGATGCCATCGATGCTGTCTGGCCGCAGATTGTGGAGGCTTATAATGAGGGTTGTGCTTTGATGGACAGTGAGTTGCGTTCGTATAACACACGGCGTGCTTTGCAGAAAAACCTTTTTGCGATGGCTGTCATGGGACAGCTTCAGGCCATCGGCAAGCAGTATTCGCAGGACAACGAGATTGTCCACATTTCTGAATTCAACAAGCAGATTTTCGACATTGTCCAGAACGAGCCGGCACCTTTTATATATGAACGTCTCGGCGGCCGCTACAAGAATTTCCTCATCGACGAGTTTCAGGACACGTCGAGACTGCAGTGGCAGGACCTCGTGCCGTTGATTGAAAACGGCGTCGCCGACGGTCACCGATCGCTCGTTGTTGGCGACGGCAAACAGGCTATTTACCGTTTCCGGCAGGGTGATGTGAAGCAGTTTGTCGACCTGCCACGCGTCGACAGTCCCCTGCATGGCCGTCTGTTGGCTTCGGCTGGCACCTACGACTTTATTTATCGTCTGCAAAACCGCCGCACGGGCCGCACAATAGTCGATTTCAACAACGATTTTTTCAGTTGGGCAGTGCGGAATTGCTTTGCCGAGAACACTGATATGCAGCGCATTTACGTCGGTACAGACGCCGACGGCAATCTGAATCCTGCAGGTCGCGAGGAATTGCGGCAAGAGGCGGTGCGCGACGGTGGATACGTCGAACTGAATTTCGCTGCGGCCGAAAAAGCCCACACCGAGGCTCTTGCCAGCGTTGAAAAAGCCATTCGTGATGCTGTGTCCGACGGTTTCGCCCTGCGCTACATAACCGTTATTGCCCGCGACAAAGCCACCCTTTCAATGGTTAGCGACCATTTGTCGACTTGCACCGACCCGATAAAGGTTGCGTCAACCGAGTCGTTCCTGCTGAAAAACAGCGAGTTGGTTATGACTGTCATTGCTTTGCTGCGCCATCTGGCTACACCCGACGACCGTGTTGCAGCTGCCGAGGTGATCGAACGGCTTGCGCTGATGGGGCTTTCGGACTTGCCCGACGAAACGCTGTTTGACGAGAAATCAATTGACGTTAAGGCGTTTATGAACCGGAACGGCATGGATTTTGAACCCGACAGATTGCGGGCGATGAGCCTTTACGACTGCTGTGAGGAGTTGCTGCGCCTGGTGGGTCGCGACGGGTTTGAGTCGGCCTATGCAGCCACATTCCTCAGCGTCGTGGCTGGCTACACCGCATCGCACCGACAGGATCTCGGCGAGTTCCTTGAGTGGTTCGACCAGCAGAAAAGCAAGCTCTCGACTGGCACCAGCGACGACCTCGACGCGGTATGCCTGATGACAATACACAAAGCCAAAGGCTTGGAATCCAAAGTGATAGTCTATCCGATATTGAACCGTCGTGAACAGACTGACGAGATTTGGGTCGACGTGTCCGACTCTGACCTGCGCTTGCCGGTTGGTTTGGTAAGCGGCTCGAAATCAATATCGACGGATTTCGACCCTCAACGTGACGCCGAGGTCGAAAAATGCGAGATTGACGACATGAACATCCTATATGTCGCCCTCACGAGGTCCCGTGATAGACTTTATATTGTCAGCGAGGAGGCGTCACGCACCGACACTACGTCATACCGTGCCCTTTTGCGCGACTATGCGCAAATAGGTGGAGGCCAGCAGATTGGCGACCGATGTTTTTCGTGGGGCTCACGGGTTACGGCTCCAGAGTCTGACCATGCCGATAGCGGGGTGGTGAAGTTGGGCCGTGTCTCGTTTCCCGACTGGAGTGGACGGATTGCGATTGCCTCGCAGTCGGAACGAACCATGACACCGCTGATGGAGGAACGCATCCGTCTCGGTTTGCGTACCCACGCCGCGTTGGCCCTTGTAACAACGGCCGACAACGTCAGCGAGGCAATAAAACGTTATTCCGTAGCCGAGAAACTCGACAAGACAGAGTCGAAAGTTCTCCAGACCGAAATCGAAGCCATTGTCGCTGCTCCAAATTGCAAGGTGTTTTTTGACCCCCGCTGGCAAGTCCGCAACGAGTGCGACCTTGTGTTCCGCGGCGAGGTGATGAGGCCTGACCGTGTGTTGATTGATGGCGACGAGGCTTGGGTTGTCGACTACAAGACGGGCTCGCCTCTGCCACAGCACCGCACACAAGTGACCGGCTATTGCCAGGCACTGCGGGCAATGGGCTTCCAAACCGTGCGTGGTTTCGTGCTCTACACCTCTCACCGACAGGTTGTTGAGATATAATTTCATGATTTTCCTCTTAAGTCAAAACAATTGTGTATTTTTGCAATTGTCCACAATTAAAAACTTAACGATATGTCACGCATAATCAATTACTTTGTAACTTTTAGCACCTTCGTCTTGCTGACACTGTCGGCATCGGCTCAGATTTTTGTCGACACAACGCCGCAGTTCCGCAATGTAGTGCTCGAGACCTACAACGGCATTAATTGTCAGTTTTGTCCTGACGGCGACCGCGTTGCCGACACCGTTGCCGCCGCATATCCTGGCAGGGCGTTTGTTATCAATATTCATCAAGGTCCTTTTGCTACGCAGTATACTACCCAATGGGGCGATTCATTGGCCGAACAGGCTGGAGTTGATGCCTATCCTTATGGTACTATCAACCGACACCTGTTTGCTGGACAAACAAAGACCGCTATTAGTCGTGACAAATGGGCCTTGTATGCCAACCATATTTTAGAGACTCTGTCGCCCGTCAACATTGCCGCCAGAGCAGTAGTAAATCCAGATACAAGAGAACTCGAGGTTACGGTGCAACTTTATTACACTGCAGCGCAAACTGTTAATGTAAATGTCTTGAATGTTGCCTTGTTGCAAGACAATGTGATTGGTCCTCAGTCAGGGGCTTCGCAGTGGTACCCCGAGATGATGACTGCCGACGGCCTCTACCGTCACAACCATCTGTTGCGTCACTTGCTCACCGGGCAATGGGGCGACACCGTTCCCAACATTACTCTGGGCCAATGTAGGACTTGGCGCACAACTTACACCATTCCAGAGTCTATATGTGATGGGGCTTCGTTGCCGAACCTGCGCGTTGTTGCCTTTGTTGCCGAAGGCCATCAAGAAATCATAACTGGCTGCGAAGCCAAAATGATACTCAGTAAGGCAAGTATCCTTTCTTTTGAGACTGACGCAAGTGACTGTCATGTACGGCCGTTCGTCACACTCATTGCTGGAAGCGACGCCATAACCAGTCTGCGGTTGAAGCTGGGCGACAGCGTGTTGACACATTCCGGAATCGTTCTGCCAGGAGAAATTGATACAATTTTTCTTCCCGAAATCTCGCTACCGAACCCGACGGACACTCCTGGCCGTTTGACGAGAGTCGACACCGTGGCGCTGCTCAACTATACCACCATCGACGGCGCGACTGTTACCGTCGACAACATCAAGCTGACGGCCACTATGTACGATTTCTACGCCGCAAATATCGACAGCGTGGCGAGTCTCACCCTTGGACTTGACCAATATGGGTCTGAAACAACTCTGGACATCATGAAAATCGGCGACTGCAGCGAGGTCTACACTGCCGGTCCATTTACCAATGATCAGCATAGCTCCGTACGTCGAAAAATTGATTTCGACCTAAGCCCGGCGGATACAGGACTGTATCTGCTCACTATCCGTGACAGTTATGGCGAAGGTATGAGCGCGACACCCGACACGACGCCGGCCATTGTCATCGCCACAGCCAGCGGGTCGGCAATCCTGTCACATCCGGGCGACTTTGCGTCGAAAGTGTCGTACCTGCTGAGATTTGTGACTCCCGGCGACGGCTTCGTCGGCAGGATGATAGCCATCAATGCTTTCAGCTCCGACACAACCATGGGTGTCGTGACAGGCGGCGGCAACTATCGAGAGGGTGACAGCGTCGTTCTTGTTGCGACGCCCGTTGCACACCACCACTTTGTGGCTTGGAGCGATGGTGCGACCGAAAATACCCGCAGCATTATAGCCGCCGAAAACATAACCCTGACGGCCATGTTTGCTGTCGATAGTTTCATTGTTAGCGCACATGCCGACTCTTACGGTCACGGCGAAGTGTTCGGCGGCGGGCGTTTTCCGTATGGCTCCATTGTTACCCTCGTTGCCGAACCCGACGAAGGCTACCGTTTCGTCCGTTGGAGCAACGGCCAGCGCGTCAATCCCTACACCTTTGCCGTGCGGCGCGACGCAGAAATCATAGCCACTTTTGCAGTCGGCGAGCCTGACACCAATCTTGTAATCTATGATACTGTGACCATATACGACACAATCCATGTCGTGGTTTACGACACCGTCACCATCTACGATACCGTTACAGTCGCCTTGGACACCGTCGGTGCCTCGGCTGACATACGCCTCTACGTGGTGGACGACCGTATTGTAGTAGAGGGCGCACAGGGCCGACAGGTTCAGCTGTTCGACGGCGTTGGCCGGCTGTTGCGTACTGGGCGCGACGATAGTGGACTGCTGGCTTTTAATGTGCCTGTTTCAGGAACGTACATAGTCCGTGTCGAAGGCTTCGCCGCCAAAAGAATTGTGATTTTGAGATAGTAACAAACTTTAAATTTATAAAAAAATCGGCGCGTGTGAAAAAAAAATTGTATCTTTGCCTTTTGACAGAAAAGGTAAAAACAACGTAACATAATGGAAGACAATAAATTGTTTAGCGAGTTCCCGCCGGTTTCGACCGAAAAATGGGAAGAAGTTATCGAAAAAGACCTCAAAGGTGCCGATTACGAGAAGAAGCTGGTTTGGAAAACCATCGAAGGCTTCAAGGTGAAACCTTACTATCGCGCCGAGGACCTCGAAGGTCTTGAATATCTCGACAGCAACCCTGGCCAGCGTCCCTATACCCGTGGCAAACAGACCGACTGCAATGTGTGGGACATCCGTCAGAACATTACCGAGCAGGATCCCGCCAAGGCCAACGCCGTGGCCCTCGACGCCGTCAAGCGCGGCGCCACCTCGCTGGGCCTCTGCACCAAGAAGGTCGACTCGGCCGAAGCTATGGCCGCACTTCTCAAAGGCATCGACCTCAATAAGGTGAAAATCAACTTCCGCTGCTCGCAGGACTATGTGTCGCTGCTGGGGCTCTTTGTCGACTACGCCAAAGGCGCAGGCTACGACACCCAGAAAATCGGCGGCAGCTGTGCTTTCGATATGTTCCGTTTCGCTCTGACCCACGGCCGTTTCCACCGTGGCGAAGAGGCCGACCTGCAGGAAGCCAAAAAGGTCATCGAGTTCTGCAAGACCAATCTCCCCGGTTTCCGTGCCATCACCATCCACGGCAGCCTCATTCACAACTCGGGCAGCAACATCGTTCAGGAGCTCGGCTTCTCGCTGGCAGCCGCCAACGAGATGATTGCCCGTCTGACCGACC
Organism: uncultured Bacteroidota bacterium; assembly: GCA_902803395.1. Classification (GTDB taxonomy): domain Bacteria; phylum Bacteroidota; class Bacteroidia; order Bacteroidales; family P3; genus Colimorpha. The sequence continues at coordinate 9,315 of CADCPQ010000132.1, read as the reverse complement.
TCGGTATGTCGGCAACCGACGTGGCCGCCAACATCGTGCTGCAGTTCGCCACAGGCAGCAACTATTTCATGGAGATTGCCAAGATACGCGCCGCCCGTCTGCTTTGGAGTAAAATCGTCGAGCAGTACAAACCTACCTGCGACTGCGCCTACAAGGTGTTCATCGCCACCGAGTCGTCGGTGTGGAACAAGTCGGTCTACGACCCGTATGTCAATATGCTGCGCACAACCACCGAGACCATGAGCGCCGCCATTGCCGGTGCCGACTCTATCGCCGTCACCCCATTCGATACCGCCTACAAGCAGGCCGACGATTTCGGCTACCGTATTGCCCGCAACCAGCAGCTCCTGCTCAAGGAGGAATCCTACCTCGACAAAATCGCCGACCCTGCTGCCGGCAGCTATTATATCGAGAACCTGACCGACAGCATCGCACACTACGCTTGGGAGCAGTTCCTCGCTGTCGAGAACCACGGCGGTTTCGCCAAAGCTATCCGTGAAGGTTTCGTGCAGGACGAAGTGGCCCGCACCGCCCAGCAGCGCGACACCGACATCGCCACCCGCCGTACCACCATACTCGGTACCAACCAGTACCCCAACCTACTTGAGACCATGAACTCCAAAATCGAGAACCGCGAATGCAAATGCTGCTGCTGCGAGAAGGGTGATGAAATCAAGACCCTGCGCCAGTATCGCGGCGCCGAGGCTTTCGAAGAGTTGCGTCTCGACACCGAGCGCAGCGGCCGCCGTCCGAAAGTGTTCCTGCTCACCTACGGCAACCTCACCATGCGCAAAGCCCGCAGCGGTTTCGCCACCAATTTCTTCGGTGTGGCCGGCTATGAGATTATCGACAACCCCGGTTTCAAATCGGCCGAGGAAGGCGTCGAGGCAGCCCTCAAGTCGGGTGCCGACATCGTGGTCCTCTGCTCGAGCGACGACGAGTACGCCGAAATCACCGAGGCCGCCTGCAAGGGACTCAAAGGCAAGGTCAAAAGCATCGTCCTCGCCGGTTTCCCCAAAGAGATGGTCGAAACCTACAAAGGCTACGGAGTCGACGAGTTTATCCATGTCAAAACCAACGTTTTGGAATGCCTCCGCGGTTTCCAGAAACTTTTTGGCATAAACTAAACAATAAAATCGCGATTTTTTAGTTATTATAGAGTTCTCAGAGCTCACTGGGAACTCTAATTTTTTGTAAAAATGCGCCGAAACGACAATAACCGATACAAAATCCTCGACAGGTATATTCTGCTCAAATACCTGAAGACCTTTGTATTGGCCTTGGCGTTGATTATCACCATCGTGATAACTTTCGACGTATCAGAGCATTTGGACGACTTCCTGGGGAGCAGGGCTCCGTTCACCGCTGTCGCTTTCCAGTACTATCTCAACTTCATACCGGGATTCATCAACCTCTACAGCCCGTTGTTTATTTTCATCTCGGTTCTTTTCTTTACGTCGAAGATGGCCGGACACACCGAAATCATCGCCATCCTCGGCAGCGGCATCAGCTACCGCCGTATGTTGCGCCCCTACTTGCATGGCTCGTTCATTGTGGCCGTGGCGGTGCTGCTCATCGGCAACTTCCTGATTCCCTACAACAACGTGCATCTCAACAAGTTCGAGGAGAGATACATGAAGTCCAAAGCCATGTCGTACTACACCAACCTGCACTTCCAGTCGGCTCCCAATACTCAGGTCTATGCCGACAACTACGACGTGACACGTATGTCGGCCAGCCGTTTCCACCGCGACATCCATAACGCCAACGGCGACCTGGTGGACCGCGTCATGGCCGATATCATCATCTTCGACACCGCAACCGGCCAATGGTACTGCAACGGCTACTATCACCGTACCGTAAAGGACGGTCGCGAGACGCTGACCACTTTGCCATACCGCACATTGGTCGATTTGAAGCTCACGCCCAACGACTTCAACGAGTCGGCACAGCGCATAGAGACCATGAACTCCGTCAAGCTTTACCGCCATATCCAACGCGAGAAAATGCGCGGTACCGGAAATGTCAAGACGGCGCAAATCGAGCTTTTCCAGCGGTTGCTGACACCTCTGGCTATCATTGTCATGACCGTCATTGGCGTGGCCATTTCGTCGCGCAAGACCCGCGGCGGCATAGGTCTACACCTTGCCATAGGCATAACGATAGCTTTCGCTTTCATCGTTTTCATGAAGGTGAGCATCGTGTTCGCCACCAACGGTAGCCTGCCGGCCTTCTGGGCCGTGCTGCTGCCACAGTTTGTGTTCGGCGTGGCATCGGTGTTCCTCGTCAAGAGTGCGCCGAAATAATTTTTTTTGACTAACATTGCACAGAAACTATGAGTATACAGGAACTTGAACAGCAGATTATTGACGAATTCGCCAATTTCGACGAGTGGCTCGACAAATACAGCTACCTCATCGAGCTGGGCCGCGACTGCCCGGTGATTGACGAGAGCCAGAAAACCGAAAGCAACCTCATCAAGGGCTGCCAGAGCCGTGTGTGGCTCAGCTGCGAATACCGCGACGGCCGCCTCTATTTCCGCGCCGACAGCGACGCCGTCATCACCAAAGGCATCATCACCCTCTTGATTCGTGTGCTCGACGGGCAGACACCGCAGGACATCATCGATGCCCCGCTGACTTTCATCGACGCCATCGGCCTCAAGGAACATCTGTCGCCCACGCGCTCCAACGGCCTGACATCGATGGTCAAACAGATGAGAATGTATGCGTTGGCATATAAAATAAAACAACAGTAGGACCTATAATCCCACCCAAATGGAACCCACTCAAGAAACCATCAAAAGCGCCGTCGTCAACTGTCTGAAGAACATTTACGACCCCGAGATACCGGTCAACATCTACGACCTTGGCCTTATCTACAATGTCGATGTCGACGCCGACCTGAATGTCAACATCCTCATGACCATGACCGCGCCCGACTGCCCCGAGGCCGAATATATGTTTCAGGAAGTGCGCGACATGGTGTCGTACATCAGCGGTGTGAAGAAAGTCAACGTCGAGATCACCTTCGACCCGCCATGGGATTTCAACAGCCTCAGCGACGAGGTGAAAGTTGAGCTGGGCCTTATGTAAATAATAAATGTAGGAATATGAGATTGCGCGACCTTTTCGACAAGAGCTACCGCCGCATGGTTCGTGGCGGCAACGGCACCGACGCTTCGCAGTCGGTCAGCCGCATGGTGTGGCATCGTTTTTGCCGCAACCGGCTGTCGGTGTTCAGTTTGGTCGTCATCGCGCTTTTCGCCCTGATTGCCGTGCTGGGCTACTCCATCACGCCCGACGGCACCCCCGACTGCAACCAGCAGTACCTTGAACTCGCCTCGCTCAAACCGGGCAGCCAAGCCACCTTCCTATGTATCGACCCGAAGGACGATGCCGGCGGCTCGTTTTTCAAAGGCCATCCCTTGACTTACACCGCCATACCCGTCAAGAGTGTCAAGACGGTGGGCGACAGTGTGTTGGCCGAACCCGTGAGCGGCGCCCCGTTTGTGGTCGAGAGCAGCCGCGTGGCCAAAGTGCAGCGTCGCACCTTCCTGCTCGGCACCGACAACTACGGACGCGATATGCTCAGCATGCTCATGATTGGCTCCCGTGTGAGCCTCTCGGTGGGCTTCATAGCCATATTCATAGCCCTCGTCATCGGCATCACGCTTGGCGCCATTGCCGCTTACCGCGGCGGCTGGGTCGACAACGTCATCATGTGGCTCATCAACGTCGTGTGGTCCATTCCCACCGTGCTGCTGGTCATTGCCATCACCTTCGCCCTCGGCAAGGGGTTCTGGCAGGTGTTCGTGGCCGTGGGCTTGACCATGTGGGTCGACATCGCCCGTGTTGTCCGCGGGCAGGTGCTTTCAATCAAGGAAAAAGAGTACGTGCAGGCGGCGCGGGCTTTGGGCTACTCGTCAGGGCGCACCATTTTCCGCCACATCCTGCCCAACATCGCCGGGCCTGTGGTGGTGGTCGCCGCCTCCAACTTTGCCAGTGCCATACTGCTCGAGGCTGGCCTCAGTTTCCTTGGCATCGGCGTCCAGCCGCCCACGCCTTCTTGGGGCTCGATGGTCAAAGAGTATTACGGCTACATTCTGCTCGACAGCGCCTACATGGCCCTCCTGCCGGGAGCCGCCATAATGATTATCGTGCTGGCCTTTATGTTGCTCGCCAACGGCCTCCGCGACGCTCTCGACGTCCGTTGAAAAAGGATTTTTATCTCGTCCGGACACCCGTCAGTCCCCCGAATTTCTAAAGATCTGATTACCAGTACTTTAATAAAAATTCTATAACCCGCTGTTTTTCAAGCCTTTGGATAGGTTCGGGTCGGGTTTGGGTCGGCCTTACATCGGCCTTGACTCGGCTTTGTCCGTCCGGGGTCGATGAAATGCCGTCGAAAGATGGTTTAAAGTATTGCTAATCAGAGGTTTTGTCCTGCGGCGTATCCGGTGGTAAAGGCCAGCTGGAGGTTGTAGCCGCCGGTGTCGGCGTCGAGGTCGAGCACTTCGCCTGCGAAAAACAGGCCGGATACAAGGCGCGACTCCATTGTTTTTGGGTTGACCTCGCCGAGGGCCACGCCGCCCTGGGTGACGATGGCCTCGTTGTAGTCGCGGGTTCCGGTGAGGGTGAACTCAACGCCTTTGAGGAAAGCCAGCAGCCGTTTGCGTTCGGCGGCGTTGATTTGGTGCAGGCGTTTGTAGTACTCGATGTGCAGCCGTTCGAGCGCCAGCGGCACCATCTCGGCCGGGAGCCAGATGCGCAGTGCGTCGTGAAACAGGCGGGTTCCCGAGCTGTTGAGGTCGGCAATCAGGCGACGGTCGAGCTCGTCGGTTTTGATGGCGGGTTTGAGGTCGATGCGGGCCATGAGCTTCTCGCCGCTGTTGAGACGTCGGCTCACTTCGCGGCTGGCCGAGAGCACTATCGGACCGCCTAGGCCGTCGTTGGTGAAGGTCATCTCGCCGAAATGTTCGCACAGCCGCTGCCCGTTTTCGGTCCATACGCTGAGCGATACATTGCGCAACACGAACCCGTCGAGTTCGGGAGCTATCTTTTCGCTGCAGCGCAGAGCTACGAGCGACGGCACCTGCGGCACCACGGTGTGGCCGGCCTCGGCTGCCATGGTGTAGCCTGCACCGGTAGAGCCGGTGGTGGGGTAGGAGAGGCCTCCGGTGGCCAGCAGCACATGGCGCGCTGCTATTCGCGAACCGTCGAGCAGGCGGACGCCGCCCACGCAGCGGTTGCCGTCGGGGTCGGTATCGACGGCCAAAGCGCGCACGGTGCAGTTTTTGCGTATCGTTACGTTGGAGCGGCCCTCGAGGTCTTTGATGAGGGCCATGAAGATGTCCTGAGCCTTGCCGCTGGCGGGATAGACGCGGTTGCCGCGCTCCACGGTCAGCGGGACGCCGCGACTCTCGAAAAAGTCCATCAGTTCGCGGTTGAAGAACCTCGACGCCGAGTTGCGCATGAAGCGGCTGTCGGAGCCGACATGGGTCAGGAAATCGCGCAGCGGCGCGGTGTTGGTGAGGTTGCAGCGGCCCTTGCCGGTGATGCGCAGTTTGAGGCCGGGCTGCCCCATTTTTTCGAGCAGCAAAACACGGCGGCCGCGCTCGGCAGCCACAATGGCGGCCATCATGCCGGCGGCACCGGCGCCTATTATGACCGCATCGTGGTCCATCAGATTTTGGCTGAAACGTTGATGTAGTCCTCGGGGTGTATGCAGAGCACCGGAATCTGCGAGCGGTGGACAATCTGCTGGGCGTTGGTGCCAAGGAATATCTGCGAGATAATTTTGTCCTGCTCGGTGTTGATGATGACGAGGTCGGCCTTTATGCCGTCGGCGAAGTGGAGGACGGCATCGGAGTAGTCGTTGTATTTCCGGATAGTGGTCGAGTAGCGTATTTTCTCGGTCTCCAGATAGTCGGTGGCCTGTTTCATGTATGTGCGGAGCGACATCTCGTCCTCGGCCATGTCGAGCAACCCGAGTATGCAGACCTCGGAGTCGAAAATCTTGGCCATCGAGGCTGCAGGCGGCACTTTCTGGCGCGAGTTGGCGTTGATGCGCAGAGGCACGACAATGCGCTCCAGCTTTTTGTGAAAATTGAATCCTTCACGTATGGTCAGCACCGGGCAGGAAGCCTCCTGCACGATGCGCACGGCGGTCGAGCCCATGAGGTATTTCTCGAAACCGGAGGCTCCGTTGGTGCCGATGACCATCATGACTGCGTCCTCGCGGCGGGCCACAGCCGAAAGGCCGGCACCCACTTTGCCGTTGTAGACCTCGTGGCGGATGATGCCGTGCTTCATTTTGGGTTGCCATTCGGCGCACAGCGACAGCAGTTTGTCGTTTGCCAGACGCTCCATCATCTGCACTTGGTCGGTCGACGCCAGAATTTTGGCGCGCTGGGCCCAGATGAGCAGGATGTCGGTCTGCATACGGTTGGCGATGTCGACGGCCAGCTCGAGGGCGGCATACGACCCGCTTGAAAAGTCGGTTCCAACGATTATCGGTTTCTTCATATCTCTGTTGTATATACTTATTTTCAAATGACTTTAATTATATTAAACGCGGAAAAGATTGTTTTAGTATGTCGAAACATAAAAAAAACACTTTTTTTGCTTTTTTTTCATTTTTCGGTTTCCATTTTTCAATTTTTTCGTAATTTTGCAAATTCAAATTCAGTCTCGAAATGAACGAAAACCTTGACGCAACAGGTCGTAGCCAGAGTGCCCGCGAACGCGAAGTGGAACGCGCTTTGCGGCCCCAGGGTTTCGCCAGTTTCGCCGGTCAGCAGCAGGTGGTCGACAATTTGCGGATATTTGTGTCGGCAGCCAAGGAACGCGGCGAGCCGCTCGACCATGTGCTCCTTTTCGGCCCTCCGGGTCTCGGCAAGACAACCCTCTCCAATATCATAGCTAATGAGCTGGGCGTCAGTATAAAAACGACTTCCGGACCTGTTCTCGACAAGCCTGGTGATTTGGCGGGTCTGCTCACTTCGCTCGACGCCAACGACGTGCTTTTTATCGACGAAATCCACCGTCTCTCACCCATAGTCGAGGAGTATCTCTACTCGGCCATGGAGGACTACCGGATAGACATTATGATTGAGTCCGGCCCGGCCGCGCGCTCTGTACAGCTCAACCTAAAACCGTTCACCCTCATCGGCGCCACTACGCGTTCCGGAATGCTCACGGCACCGCTGCGAGCCCGTTTCGGAATCAATTGCCGCCTGCAATATTACGATGCCGACACCCTCACGCGCATCGTCAACCGCTCCGCCGCCCTGCTCAACGTCAAGATTACCAGCGAAAGCGCCCTCGAGATAGCCCGCCGCAGCCGTGGAACCCCCCGTATCGCCAACCTGCTGCTGCGCCGTGTGCGCGATTTCGCCCAAGTCAAGGGCAACGGAACCATCACCCTCGATATAGCCCGCATGGCCCTGCAGGCACTTAATGTCGACCGTAACGGTCTGGACGAAATGGATTTGCGTATTCTTACCACCATTATCGACAAATTCCACGGAGGTCCGGTCGGACTCAACACCATAGCCACCGCCGTCGGCGAGGAAGCCGGCACCGTCGAGGAGGTCTACGAGCCTTACCTCATCCAGGAGGGCTACTTGATGCGCACCCCCCGCGGCCGCGAAGCCACAGCACTCGCATACCAGCACCTCGGCAAGCTGAAAACCAACGGAAACCAACAAGAGCTGGGCTTTTAATTTAATGCATAAACACCTAAAATATACTATGAAAAAGATTCTGGTAATTGTCATTTTGACGGGCTTGTGCGCGGCAGCATCAGCCCAGCGTCAGAAAGTAGCTGTTGGCAACGATGGCGAAATGATTGTGAACGGCGACACGGTGGCCTACATCGAGAAGGAGGGCTGCAAACTGCTCAGCACCACCTGTGTGTTCACCATCGTGGATGAGAGCGGCGACCTGCTCATCACCGTACGGCAGGAGAGCTTCACCGACCGCGAGCGCCGCAGCAACGAGTTCCCCGACGGTACGCCGACGGCCTACCTCGTCTTCTCCTTCCGTGGCTACGATGAAGTGGCGGAGGTTGATTCGCCCTTCTCGCCCAAGGAGGAGTCCATCGCCAAGCTGGTGGCTCGTCACCGGCTCATCAAAGATCGCCAGCTCAACCCCGAGGCAGTGCGACAGTTCATCGCCGCCAACGGCACCAAGTTCAGCGACAAGGAGCGTCTGCAAAGTCAACCGTCCGTCATCATCATTCAGCGATAAATGAAGACGAAGAGGTCCTTTCTCTGGGCAGCCGTGGGGCTGTTTTCGGTAGTGGTGGTTTGCCTGTTTTTATTGTGGCGGTATATCTACACTTCCGTGCCAATTGGCAAGATGGAGCGTTTCTACGCCAAGCACCACACCGAGTTGGAAGAGCTGGCCGCCTACGCCAACCATGCCGTGGACGACAGCGCCTTCCTTTGGATGATGCTCTTCCCCAACGGCGACGAAGGCCTGCACGTATCACCACGAGGAATAGACGACACCCTTTATCATGGCGTCGATACCTTCGAACGCGACTCGCTACTGCGGCTCGTGGGCATGACCGGCGAGGAATACTACACCATAGTCCATCGCCTGAAAACAATCGGTTGTATCAGCGTTAAGGTGTGCCGTGACCGCCGACACACGACCATCGGATACACCTACGGCGGCCCCTTCGACGAAGAGTTCTTCGGCTACTGCCTCTACAACGGTCCGATGACCGACGAGGAACGGCAACACGCCCTCGCCAGCCCTCACCTCCTGACCTACAACGACAGCGTGGCTTTCGCAATGGGCGTTCTCAGCGCCAAGGCCAAAGAGCGGTATCTGGAGAAACGCAATATCAAATAGTGGCGTATTGTCGCCGGACATTCAAGGATTGGCCGACAGGTTGGCTCTTTTTTTTGCAGAATGATATATATATTGTAATTTTGCAGCCGAATTAACGACTACGGAATATGAGAACGCTTGTCAAGAATATAAAGGAACTGGTGCAGGTGGAGACCGTCAAGGATGCCTAACTCTTGGTTGAGGACGGCAAAATCAAGGAGTTCGGTAAGCTGAAAACCAACGGAAACCAACAAGAATTGTTCTGACGAAGCAACAAAATGGGACCATTGTGTGTCTTATATGCGTAAGCACAAAACAAGCATACGATGAACATTAAGCTTTTGCTGGCTTTTCCGGTCCTGATATTGCTGTCACTCATAGCGTTGGCACAGACCCCTACATATAAGGAGTTGTCGGCAACCGCCTACAACTTGCTTAAAGGGCAGGACTATATTGGGGCACATAAGGCTTT
>CADCPQ010000131.1 GCA_902803395.1 uncultured Bacteroidota bacterium | reverse complement strand
TCAAGTCCATTTCGAAGGGCTACGCCTCGTTCGACTACTACCTCAACGGCTTCAAGCCTTCGAAGCTGGTCAAGCTCGAAATCCTGCTCAACGGCGACCCCGTCGACGCCCTTTCGACGCTCACCTACGTCGACAACGCCTATCCTATAGGTCGCAAGATGTGCGAAAAGCTCAAAGACCTCATCCCGCGCCAGCAGTTCGACGTGGCCATTCAGGCCGCCATAGGCAGCAAAATCATAGCCCGCGAAACGGTGCGGCAGGTGCGTAAGGACGTGACGGCCAAGTGCTACGGCGGCGACATCACCCGTAAGCGCAAACTCCTTGAAAAACAAAAGGAAGGCAAGAAACGTATGCGTCAGGTCGGCAATGTCGAGGTGCCGCAGAGCGCTTTCCTCGCGGTGTTGAAATTGGATTAGTCGAGACAACAAAACAATGAAGTATAATCTCTCTTTTCAACCCACCCCGACGCTTCGCGCCACCCCTCCAAAGGAGGGGAGAGCTGGCGTCAGACATTTTTTTCTCCCCTCCTTGGGAGGGGTGCCCGCAGGGCAGGGTGGGCTAAATGAGACGACGAGACAACAAGACTTCTAAACAACAAGACAACGTAAACCGTAAAACAAAAAAAGTTTTTATTCAACAAACAATAAACAACCATGAAAAAAAGTATCATTTTATTAGTTTTGGCTGCCTTCGCCGTTTCGTCGTGGGCTCAGACCTACAAGCTCGTGTACGGCGGCGACACTCTGTCCAACGGCGACACCATCGACTACACGCTGACGCGCGACGACATGCAGTACCACCTCGTCTCGCTGCCTTCCATCTACATCATCAAGACCACGTCCGACGATGTCTTTACCGACAACAACATCACCTATGTGCAGGGTAACGGCGTGTTCCACGTCAGCGAGGTGTGCGGCGGCGGCGGCTGCCCGCAGCTCGGCTCGTACAAGCTCGAGAGCGGCGCAATCGACAGTGCCAAATTCCTCTCGCTGCACTACGAGTTCGAAGGCACCCCTCAAAACGGAGCCTACGTCATGCATAAGTTCACCGTCGGCACCATAGCCGACTCGATGGAACACAGCTTAGGCGACACCGTCGGAGCTCCCCTCACCGCGTTGACCGAGACCACCTCGATATATGTCATCGTCCACCACGGCGACTACCACCTCGGTATGCCGCAGGTTGTGGCCGACCAAGGCTTCAGCCTGACCCCCAGCGTGGTAGTGGCCGGACAGGAAGCCATGGTGCAGTGCGCACAGGGCAACAGCCGTGTGACGCTGCATGACGCCGCAGGCCGCCTGATATCTTCGGTCGAGGCCAACCAGGGCCGTGCCACAATAGCCACCGAGGGCCTCGCCTCGGGTATGTATCTGGTGCGTACCTCAGCCGCCGGACAGACTTCAACCAAAAAACTCATCGTGAAATGAAACGTGCCGACATCATAGTTATCGTCTGCATCGTCGCGGTGCTCGCCCCGTTCTTCATCCCCGCCACCGGATTCTACGACGCCTTCAACACCGCCACCGCCACGCACCCCTACATCATGGCCTTCTTCAAGTTCGCCATCCTCGCCACCTTCGGCGAAATGCTGGGATTGCGCATCCGCAAAGGCGTCTACAACGAGAAAGGCTTCGGCATCGCGCCGCGCGCCATCGTGTGGGGCTTCCTCGGTATGGCCATCGCCATGGCCATGGTCATCTTCAAGAGCGGAGTGCCTACCTTCCTCGGCAGCGTGGCCGACGCGCTGACAGGCAATGGCGGCCACGCCGCGACCTACGCCGTCGTGTTCAAATCGGCCGAGCTCACGTGGGGCAAGGTCGGTATCGCTTTCGCCGTCAGTGTGCTGATGAACAGCATCTTCGCACCCGTAATGATGACCTTCCACAAGTGCACCGACATCCACATCATGGAGAACGGCGGCACTGTGTGCGGCCTCTTCCGCCCCATCAAGATGCGCGAGATATTCCGCGAGAAAATCAACTGGGACGTGCAGTGGAACGTGGTGTTCAAGAAAACCATACCGCTGTTCTGGTTCCCGGCCCACACCATCACTTTCTGCCTGCCTCCGAACCTGCAGGTGCTCTTCGCCGCCTTCCTCGGTGTCGCCCTCGGCTTCATCCTGGCCGTCGCCGGCAACAAGAAAAATTGAAAAACGAAAATCGAAAAACGAAAATCGTTAGCCAAAAAGCCAACCTATTGATTTTCAATAGGTTGGCTTTTTATTTATAATTCTTTGTAAATCAAGCCTTTAAATAGGTTCGGGTCGGGTTTGGTTCGGCCTTACATCGGCCTTGCTTCGGCCAGGTCTATTCTCGGGCCGATGTTGGTATGTCATCAACCTGTATATGTGTCGATTAAGTCCCTTTCGAACCATTTCAAAAAACTTTTTTTGCCTGTGTTAAAAATTATCTGTATCTTTGCAGCGTCAAATTTATATAATATTATGGTATAAAAAGAATAGAAAGTAGAAAAATACAATAGCGATTCGTGCTATTCTTGGTACTCAAATTTCCACAATGTCCCAGCTCGGGATGCTACAATCAAGAATAGGTCAACGGAACGCCGTTTGTCGGCGTGGAATGACTTGTTTGATTGTAGAGGGCGTGGAAACCCTGGAGACCAGACAGAGATACGTTCCACGCTATTTTTGTGCTCCACGCCGATGAAAAGCTTTGCCAAATACCGCTACACCACCGACCAACAGTTTGTCGTCGACATCATTGCTAACGACAGCAAGGCTTTGGAGTATCTGCTTTACGACCGTTTTCGCCGATTGCTTCGTTTCAATGCCATGAAGGCGGCTCCCAATGTACCTGTCGACGACCTGGTGCAGGAACTTTACATTTACCTCAGCGCCGACAACTGGACCCGACTGAAAAAATACGACCCCGAACTGCCTTTTGACCGTTGGTTGTCCGTGGTTTCCTATCGTTTTTTCAAAGATTTTTCGCTTCGGATGATAGATTCCCATCGCCAAATCCCTATTACCAATATAAAAGACCAGCAACTGCTCAACGCTGGAACGATACAAATGACACATATAATGATGGATATACGACAGGGATTAGATAAACTTGAGCCACCTCGCGACCGCGAGATACTCACCGCCCTTCTTGTCCATGACGAAGAGCCACAAGAGGTCGCCGACCGTTTCAAGGTCACTGTCGACAACCTTTACAACATCAAGCGGAGAGCATTGGCAAAGTTGATACAGAAACACCTTTTAGAATTGAAAATTGAGAATTGAAAATGCGAGAAGCGGAGCAACATATAAGCGATGAACTGCTTGCCCGATATTTAAGCGGGAAGGCCACTCCGGAAGAGGAGTCGGCGGTGCTTGACTATCTGTCCGAGAATGATGAGCGTGTCGAGGATTTGCTTGCTATGTCCGCGGCTGTGGAACAGTTCGGAAAGCAGGAGGTGGAACAGAAGAAACATGTTCGTCCATTATGGCCGGCACTCTCAGCGGCGGCGAGTGTTGCTTTGCTTATTGGAGTGGGTATCGCTATATGGCACAATAGTGGGGACAGTGTCAGCATCGACCAAGCTCCTGCCTACGCCACACAAGATAGTATCGTAGAAACAAACATGGAGGACACATTATGAGAAAAAACATACATAAGATCCTCCTCCTCTGCGTCAGCCTAATTTTCAATTTCCAACTTTCAATTTTCAATTCGGCGCAAGCTCAGATTGTGCCAGATTCCTACCGTCAGCAGAAACAACAGGAGATGTCCCGTTTTGCCGACTCTGTCAATGACAGCTTTGCCCGCTATCTGGAACATCTGTGGACTGAATACCAACTCTTCAACGGCGAGCCGTCACCCCGCAGCGTAAAGCCTGTCGAACAGCCCCGCCTTGACACCATGGTCGCCGACGATACCATAAAAACCGACAGTCAGATACTTTACGGCCGCTTGACCGACGTGCAAAAAACGGGAGTCGTCGAATTTCTTCCGCCATCGAGCATTGCCAATATCCAAAAACGGAGCTATACCGTGCAGTTCTATGGTCAGGAACTGACTATTGCCCTGCCTGTGGAAGTTGCAAATTTGAATCTCGAAGGAATCCGCGAACGCCATGTGGCGCGTTACTGGAAAAAACTGGTGGAGAATCATGCCAGCCAATGTGTCGCCTCGCTCGACCAGCAACGCCGTAATATGTATCTCGGCGACTGGGGTTTATTTGACCTGATACGCCATTTCACCGCCGTCGTCTACCCCGACCGGGCCAATGAACAGGCGGTATTTGCAGTATATTTGTTAGACGCAATGCGTTACGACGCCCGTGTGGGACGTATGGACGACCGACTGGTTATGCTTGTCAACACCGGCAGCCGCCTCTACGACATTCCATACGTCGAAATCGACACCGTTCGTTACTATGCCTTTGGCGATGTGTCCCGTAAAGGCCGGCTACATACCTACGACCGTCAGATGGCCAGTGCCGACCGTCCCGTCGATTTGAACCTCGCCTATTCTCCGCGTATCGGCGGCGCGTTGTCGTCGAAAGCCTATAGTTATACGCTCTCGGGCCGCAAAGTCAGTTTCCGTGTCAACCAGCCTCTTATGGACTTCTATGCCTGCTATCCGCAAACGGAGTTGTCAGTATATGCCAATGCTGCTATGGAAGAGGCGTTTGCAGCCGCCATCGAGCGCGAGATGCGACCCTTTGTTGAGGGCCAGAGCCCCGTAGGCGCGTTGAACGCCCTGCTCGAATTCATGCAAAAGGGGTTTGTATATCAAACCGACCGCAAGCAGTTTGGCCGTGAGAAAAACTTTTTCTGCGAGGAGAATTTCCACTATCCCGCCAACGACTGCGAGGACCGTGCCGTCCTCTTTGCCCGCATGGTGACTATGTTGCTCGGATACGACGTGGTGCTGCTTGAATATACCGACCACGTATCCACCGCCGTGTGCATTCCTGGTCGTAAGGCAAAAGGCCAACATCTTGAAATCAAAGGCAAACGCTATATGGTCTGCGACCCCACCTGCATAGGTGCCGCTGTCGGCGACCTCAGTCGTAAATACAGAAACAAATCACCAAACATTATAGTATTATGAAAGCAAGAATTATTCTTCTGGCGGCAGCCGTCGCCACATTGGCCCTGACGGGATGCAAATCGAGCAAAAACCTCACCCCTGAGAAAATGGGTAACAAGGAAGTGGAACTCCCATGTGCAAAATTCGACCACGACACTGAGGAATACTTCACCGGTATGGGTGTCGGCGAGAATGTCAATATGCAGAATGCCCGTCTTGCCGCCCTCAATGCCGCAAAAAGTATGGTCAACGCCAAACTTGGCGGATTAGCCAAAGGACTGGCTACCGACTATGTGCGCACCCAGGCCGGTGGTGCACAGATGGACGATGTGCAGCGCATTGCCGAGCGCGAGGTTACGGCTGTTATCGAGCGTGTGCTCAACGACGCCGAGCAGACTTGTGAGAAACTGTATCAAACCACCAGTGGCACCTATCAGAGCCATATCGCCATCCGTATCTCGAAAAAGGAGATGGCCAACAAGATGGCCACAGCCCTCAGCGACGACCAGAAGCTGGAAGGTATGTTCCACCGCGACCAGTTCCGCAAGTGGGCCGAAGAGTATATGAAAAATTTCAAGAATTGAAAATTGAGAATTGAAATTACTGACCACTAAGCATTGAATACTTATGAAACATGGTTTCATAATCATTATACTGCTGCTGGCGAATGTGGCCGCTTGGGGAGCCAAGCGGCTGCCGCCGTGGATGAACGAGTTGCCGAAAGCCGGCAACAGCACCATAATGTATGTGCGTGAGGCTGGCGAGGGAGCAACCCTTAACGAAGCCCACAATCAGGCACTGCTCCGCGTGATGCAGAGTACGGCCAACCGCATAGGTCGCCCGTTCGACATTCAGACAGTGGATGAGGCTCTTGCCGGGGGCACTGACTATCAAACCCTCAGTCGCCAATACAACATCCCCGTCAACAAGGTGGACCAGTACGACGAGCAGCTGCGCGACGGCACTTACCGTGTGTGGGTACTGTGCCAGGTGGCAGTGAGCGGAAACATTCAGCCTCAATGGGAAGAATTGCGGCGCGAAGGCGAGGTCAACAACTGGACCTCGCTGGCCAAAAGTGCCGTTGTGCCGGGGTTGGGACAGATGGGTAAAGGCTACACCGCCGAAGGTTTGCTTACCCTTGGCAGCGAACTGTTGTTGGTGGGTACTGGCGTAGGCTGTTACTTTATGGCACAGAATCAGTTGGATATTATGCGCGACGCCAACACCACCTATGCCGACTGGAATGCCGCACAGAACAGCTACAACACCATCCAGACAGTATCATACATAGCTTGGGGCGCTGCCGCTGTAATCTACGTGTTCAACCTCTACCGTGCCTATTCTATGCAACCCAAACGCACTACTGGTATCGCTTTCGCACCGTCAGTTTTACCGTCAGACAAAGGTTTAGCACCTACATTATCCCTAACGTTCAATTTCTGATACGATGCACCGTCGATTTTTCAACTTTCAACTTTCAATTTTCAATTTTGCAATGCTTGCATTGCTCTTCTCTTCCTGTGTGAAAAATCTGGAACAGGAGGGTGTGTACACCGAAAGCGCCGTCATAGGCCGTGTAATGGAGCGCAACTCACAGCAGCCCGTTGCCGGGATACAGGTGAGTTTGGTGTGCAATAACGATATTTTGGACGCCACTGCTACCGACCGCGATGGCACTTTCAGCCTGATGTTCACCGCCGAGCGACAAGCCGACGGATGTTATGTGCTTGTCTATGCCGACTCGCTTTATGTGGGCTGCGTAGCCAATGTTCCCAAAGGTAGCTTCGGACACAAGGAATACGACCTCGGGGTGCTATATGTTACCGGGCCTGGTTTGCCGTCGGTGCATACCGACGCTATTTCAACCGATGCGGTCACTGCCACGAGCGTTACCCTCACTGGCATTGTTGATGACGACCAGCGTTCCGCCATTGTCGGCAGGGGTTTTGCCTACAGCACCTTGCAGTACCCCACGCTTGCCGATGGCAGCGTGTCGGTAGGTGGTACTTTGGGCGACTTCACCGCCACCGTTACGGGCCTGCAGCCTGGCACCACCTATTATGTGCGGGCTTACGCAACAAATGGTGTGGGAACGGCCTACGGTGAGCAGCAAACTTTTACCACTCCTAATGGATTACCTACTGTGCAGACGTTTGCTGATGTTACTTTGACAGGCAGCGGTACGGCCCAGTGTGGCGGTACCGTTACTGGCGATGGTGGCTTTGCCGTTACAGCTCGTGGAGTATGCTGGAGCGTGTCGCCAGAGCCTACTATAAGCAATCTGCACAGCAATGACGGCAGCGGAACGGGCAGTTTTGTCAGCACCATCACAGGTTTACAGCCTTCGACGACATACTATGTGCGAGCCTACGCCACCAATACCAACGGCACCGTCTATGGCGAGCAGCGCACCGTCGCCACACCCAGCGGGTTGCCGACGGTGACGACTACCACCGCCACCAACATCACCTCGACCAGTGCCGTTTGTGGTGGTAATGTTACAGCCGATGGCGGATATACCGTTACCCAACGCGGTGTCTGCTACAGCACCACGCCCAATCCCACCACCGGCGGTATGCATACTACCGACGGCAGTGGCACGGGCAGCTTCGTCAGCAACCTCACAGGCTTGACAGCTGGCACCACCTACTACTATAGGGCCTACGCCACCAACGCGATGGGGACGGTGTACGGCGAGGAAAGGACGATGAATACGAATTGAAAATTGAAAATTAAAAGTGAAATATGATAATTGGAAAAAGTTGTAAAAATATGGGTCAAAATATGGAAAAAGTTGTGAAAATAGAGTCAGTTAATTGCGATTTGGTGTCAAAATGGGTATTGTGATAAATGCGATTTGGTGCAAAAAGCGAAGGTGTATTTTCCCGAATGAACAATAAAATGGTATTTGTAACTTCCCGAATGAAATAAAAATTGACGAATGTATCTTCCCGAATGAATAATTCTTATATGAGTTATGAGAGTGGAAAAGTTTTTGAAATGAGGGCGAAAAATACATTATATGATAAAAAAATAGTTGTTATTTGAAAAAAAGTAGTATTTTTGCAAACGAAAAATGCGTATTTACGCAAAAATTGTTTGTGATATGGAGATAAAAAGGGATATCTATCTAAAGAAACTAATTGACAGTAAGCACAATGGAATGATTAAGGTGGTTACTGGGCTTCGCCGTAGCGGCAAATCATATCTGCTGTTCAATCTTTTCTACAACCACTTGATAAATAGCGGTGTGGACGAAAGGCACGTGATAAGGGTTGACTTGGAAGACCGTCGTAATAAAATGCTGCGTGACCCTGATGCACTTATTTCCTATATAGACAGAGCGATGGTGGACAATGGGATGTACTACATTATGCTCGACGAGATCCAGCTGGTGAGAGAGTTCGAGGATGTGCTGAACAGTTATCTGAAAGTAGATAATGCCGACGTATATGTTACCGGCAGCAATTCTCGTTTCCTATCGTCCGATGTCATCACCGAGTTCAGAGGGCGTGGCGACGAAATACGTGTGGCTCCGCTTTGTTTCCGTGAGTTCATCACCACTTGTGAAGGCAGCCGCGAAGATGCTATGGGCGAGTACCTTACCTATGGAGGACTTCCGATGATACCATCTCTTCCCACCCCGGAAAAGAAAATGAATTATCTGAAGAACCTGTTTGC
>CADCPQ010000130.1 GCA_902803395.1 uncultured Bacteroidota bacterium | reverse complement strand
CTTCAGCAGCTACGAGCTCGTCCCCGCCGACGTCCAGCAGGCCCTCCTCAAAGCCTACGAGGAAGCCGCCGCCGAGGAAGAGTAGTTCCTTTAGCGATAAACCCTCACAAGCCGGAAGTCCTTTTCAGGGCTTCCGGCTTATATTATTTCTTCATTCGCGCAGTTTCTTCTCTCGATTTTTGGAAAGATTTTTTTATATTCGTTGGTTTTTATGTATATTTGCAATTTGATTTGTAAGCTGAAACAGCCTTATGAAGATAATACAATACATTATATTATTGGTATTTGCGTCGGTTCTTGCCGTGAGTTGTGGAGAACCCGAAAACGGACGTATCCCTCAAATCTCCGACACCATCTATACCGACAAGGCGGCATGGTTGGCTTATTACGAGAACCCCGAGAGGGCGAGGACGATTGTCGACTCGGCCGAGATACTGGGCAACCTGACGAGCCAACAGGCCGACATCTTGCGAGCCCGCTTCTTTTGCAGCGACGAGTCGACGATGGACACAGCCCGCAGACTCTGCAAGCATCTACTGTCCGAGGGCGGTCTGAAGGTTGAACAACGAACCGAAGTACTCGAGGTGCTTGTCTATGTGGCCCGGATTCGCAAGGACGACGAGGACCTGCTCAAATATGGTATGCAGTACATCGGGGTATGCCGACAGCTTGGCAATGAGACCGAAGCGTTGGTGACACAGTCCGAAATAGGCTCAGCCCTCATCCGTCTGGGACGCACCGACGAAGGCTTCGCCAAAATGAACGATGCCATTGCTCAGCTCGACCGTGTGCGCCGCTTCGCCGAGATGGACGCCTGCGTCCGCGCCTTGAAGAGGAAGATAAGCAGCCTCATCACCCTCGACCGCTACGAGGAGGTCCTCACCGTGGCCGGGCACATACTCGAGAAAATGAACGACTACGGCGAGCACCCTGCCGACTACAACGACGGCTCCGAGCACATGCCCACCGACGAACGCCGCCCCGGCTACATCGACTTCTGCTCAGGCCAGGCCTACGCCTTCCAAGCCTACGCCTATACAATGGTCAACCAAATCGCCGAAGCCCGCAAAGCTCTTCGCCTCTTCGACCAGACCGACTACAGCAAGACCTTTAATGGCAAGAAGTTGATTTCCTCCGTCTGGTGCGAGTTGGGCGAGTACGACAAGATGTTGGCCTTCTACGACGAGCTGGAGCGCCTCTGGGGTGCCGACACGCTGCACAACGACTACGCCGTAATGCTCCGCAACCGCGCTGTCGCAGCCAGCGCCCGCGACAATTACCAGGCGGGCTATGGCTACATGAGTCGCTATTCGGACCTCATGCAACATCTCAACGACTCCGAGCGCCTGGCCTCAGTCCAGGAATACGCCGCACGTTACCACGAGCAGGAGCAGCAGCTGGCTCTCGAAAAGGAACAGGCTTCCAGAAAACGTATGGGCACGATGGTTGTTTTTCTTGGAATCATAGTGCTGACAGCGGTAGTGTTTCTCGTCATCACACTGCGGCAGATGTTCTCCATCCGTTTGAAGAATGCCGTGCTTTCCAAGGAGATTGAAAAACATATAGCCTACGAGGAAAAATACCTGCAACTTATGGAAGCCGAAAGGTCAAAGGTCAAAGGCGAAACAGACGACGCACCCCAAAAACCCGAGCTTTCACCTCTGGAAGAGCTTACCGACAGCGAGTTGTTTGACTATATCCGTAAGGTCGTCTCGGGGGAGAACCTGCACCTCGACCCGCAGTTTGGACGTGACCAGCTGATGGAGCGCCTGCACCTGTCGAAGGAGCGCATCGGTGCCGCCTTCTCGCAGGGCAGCGACTACGGCAACATCTCCAACTTCCTCAACGATGCGCGCCTCTTCCACAGCACCAAGCTGCTCACCGAACACCCCGAGATGCCCATCGCCGAGGTCGCCGCCGCCAGCGGCTTCTCCAACCGTATCGTCTTCTCCCGCAACTTCAAGGAGCGCTTCGCCATGACACCCAGCGAGTTCCGCGAGAAGAAAAAATAAACAAAACGCACGGGCAAGCGCGGACCCCGATGCCCCGGTAGGGGCAAGATAACGTTAGCCAGCCGTTTCAACGGCTGGAACAAATGACGGCCAGAACAAGATTATGCGTACCATAGGTACGCGACCAAATATTGCCCCTTGCCAGTGTACGACAAACAACAATAACAACAAACAATCATGGCTAATACCTACACGCAAATATACATGCATATCGTTTTCGCCGTGGCAAACCGCGAAGCCCTCATTGCAAACCAATGGGCCGACAACCTCTACGCCTACGTCGCCGGTGCCTGCCGCAACCGCAAGCATTTCGTCCATGCCATCGGTGGCACTGCCGACCATGTGCATCTGCTTGTCGGCATGCACCCCGCCGAAAGCGTCGCGTCGCTGGTCAAAGAAATCAAAGGACAGTCATCGCATTGGATCAACGAGACATATCTGCATGGCAAGTTCGCCTGGCAGAGTGGCTATGCGGCCTTCTCATACAACCTGTCGTTGGTGCCGAAGGTGAAACAATACATTGCCAATCAGCACGAACATCATCGCCGAAAGACCTTCCGCGAAGAGGTGGAGGAAATGTTCCGCAAGGCAGGTATCGAATACAATCCAGAATACATGATGCAGGGGTTTGTCCCGGCGGAATAATCGCGTACCTAAAGGTACGCATTTTCCCATCGGAACCATCGAATCCAGCCATTTAAAATGGCTGGCTATCATTGTCGGACGCCTAACGGCGTCGGGGAATGCCCCGGTAGGGGCATGACAAAGTTAGCCAGCTGTTTCAACAGCTGGGGAAAACGCACGGGCAAGCGCGGACCCCGATGCCCCGGTAGGGGCATGACAACGGTAGCCGGCCGTTTCAACGGCTGGACCGGATGGAACATAATCTCGCATGAATGCGTGCCGTAGGTACGCGACCGAATCCCACAAAATTATTCAAAAAAACAACCTCACCCCCCAACTGACACCCATCGGCGTCGGCAGACAGATTGTTACACGGTTTTTTGCATCTGTCTGCAATACAATGTTTCCCATAACAAGGGGATGTAACTATTCGTCCGGGGAGGGTGATTGTTTGTCTATTTATGTAATAGTTTGTCTGCACGCTTGCGCGAGCGGATATTTTTATGTAATTTTGCAGCACTTTTTAAACAAATCAACTACAATGAAGGAAGAATATACAGACTCCGAGATGGACAACACCACCAAACGACAGGTGGAAGGACTTGTGAAGTTGCTGTGGTCAGGCATTGCGGTGGCGGGTGTGCTGATTGCACTGGGGATTGTCCTGCTGCTGGCGTAAAACACCTCGCGAAGCGACTCAAGGGAAACAGACAGGTAACAAAACACAATAAACAAATCAAAACATATCAATTATGATGAAAACATTATTAAAGACATTTGTGGCGCTGCTGGCGATAGCGGCGGCTACGGGGCCCGCAAGGGCACAACAAGCAGAGACGCTGCTCACCACGATTTTGAGCACCTCGCCCAACGACAACTTCACGAGCGGCAGCCAGACCTTCGACGGCGTCGCCACCATCACCTTCAGCAGCGTAGTGATAAACGACGGCAACGATTGGGGATGGTACTCGTACAGTCCTGAAACGATGACCGTCACCGCCGCCGAGGGCTACACCATCACCCGCGTCAGGTTCTACTGCAGGCAGAGTTCGGCCTTCGACTTGGAAGCCCCCTTCGAGGCAACCATGATGCATGATGATGATTGGGATGAGGAGATTGTTAGCGTCAACGGCACCATAATCGGCGGAATTGGTGTAACCCAGATTGAGGTCTACGGCTACTCCAACGCCTATGAAATAACCTGCACGGCTCAAACCGACAGCCGCGACGAGATTGGCACCGGCCTGCCCATGGGTGTCGTCACCCTTGGCGGTCGCCATCTGCACTTCCTCGACGACACACTGACCGCCACCGCCAACTACGGATACATCTTCAGCGGATGGTATGCCGCCGACACCCTCGTCAGCGAGGACAACCCCTACATCTTCAGCCCCGTCGAGAACAGCGCCTATGAGGCCCGGTTCGTTCCCGACACATTCACTATAAACACTGTCACCAACATCGAAACCGCTGCTGAGCTCACCGGTGCCGGCCGCTACGCCTACCTTACCGGCGTTACACTCACCGCAACTCCCGCCACCGGCTACCACTTCATCAACTGGACCAACAACGCCGGCACCGAGCTCTGCTCCGGTACTACCTACACCTTACAGGTTCTGGGTGACAGCACCATCATAGCCGTTCTCGACACCAACGTCTACACCGTGACCGCCAATGTCAATATCGAAGGTCTCGGCACTGTGACCGGTGCCGGTCAGGTGAAACACTTCATGAGCACCACCCTCATGGCCGCCGCCCACGTGAAGTACCACTTCGTGAATTGGATTAACGATGCCGGCGATGAGGTTGGAAGCAGCGCTGGCCTCATCGTATATCCCGTTAGCGACACCACGCTGACTGCCGTATTCGACACCAACATCTACGCCACCGTGTGGAGCGGCAATGATACGACAACCTACACCAGCCACCCCTACACCGGCCTGACTGCCACCTACACCGACTTCTGGGGCAACAGCCACACGCCGACGCTGACTTTCGTCTGCGGCAACCAAACCATCGTCACACCCGACTACCCCGTGACCGCCGGCACCTGGACGGTGACAGCCGTGGGCGATGAGGGCGACTCGCTGACATTGACCGACACCACGCTGGTCATCAACCGCGCCATTGTGAGTATCGTAGGCTTCGAGATTCAGATTGCCAAGTTCGCCGACGGCACCGACGATGCCGTGGTGGCCAGCCCTGGCTCGATCTACAACGTGCAAGGCTCCGATGTCATGTCACATACCACCGTTGCACACTTCAACAACGCCAACCCGGGTATCCACAAGTCCATCGTCGTCGACCACGCAATCTTCAGCGACGACCCCGCCGTTCTGGATAACTACACTCTCTCGCCTGTATCAGAAATCTACACCACTGAAGGCACTATCATCGAGACCATCACTCCCGACACCAACATCTCTGGCGACGACACCACACTGGTCAACAACGGTATCGAATTATATGCCTATGGCTATTGCACCGGCAGCAGCTACCAAATCAAATACCACCTCAACAACGGCCAGCCCGACCAATACAAGATAGACTTCGCCGACAGCCGCTTCACCGATGTCCCGTGGACCAGCCTCACGACCACCGGCCTCAACGGCACCATCGACATCAATGTGCCGGTAGACATTCCGACGGGTGACTACACCTGCACCCTGACCTTCGGCGACAGCCGTTTCGCATGGCTCGAGAGCGCTCCCATCACCCTCGTATTCCATGTCAACCTGCCCGAAACCTTCACCATGCCGCTCTTCAACAACGTCATCGCACTGGTCGACACTTGCCAATGCTTCACCGACATCCAGTGGTACCACCGTCCCGACGCCAATTCGGAATGGTATGCCATACCTGGCGCCACGGGCTACTACTACCATGCCACCGATGCCGAACTCAATGGCGAGTTCTTCGTCAAGGCCAAGTACAACGGCGTGGAGACCTACACTTGCCCGCAGACCGACATGGAGACCCTCCTCTCCGACACCGAGGATGAGGTCAACGTGAAAGCCTACCCGAACCCCACCACCGACGGCATCACCCTGACGGTGAGCGGCTCGACACAGTTTGAGCACACGCTGCGCGTCATCAGCACAGTGGGTGCCGAAATGGAGAACCGCACCTTCGAGGGTCCGAGCACTACCATCGATATGCGCAACTACCGTACCGGCATCTACATGGTGAGCGTCGACGGTGTTGTGGTAAGAGTGATTAGAAACTAATTGTCTAACGAATTAATGTAAATAAAGATATGAAACGTATATTGACAATACTTGCCGTGGCCGGTCTGGCACTTGGAGTGCAGGCTCAGCAGTACAGCAACTACATTGGGCTGAACCTCGGCGGCGGTCTCAACACCATGACATTCAAGCCCGCCAACGGCACCCAAAGCCTTGGCCTGGGCTTCGACGGTGGCCTGCATTACGCCCACTTCTTCAACGAGCATATCGGTCTCGGCTTCGGAGTGCACTACACCTACGCCAACTCCTATGCGCTCTATAACTTCAGCGAGGTGACCAGCGGGCTCACCCACGCCGACAACCCCAACATCCACTACAACCTCACCACCAGGTTCAACAACTGGAAAGAGCGCCAAACTGTCGGCATCGTCGGCATCCCCGTCGAGTTCTTCTATCGCGCAGCCCTGAGCGAAAAATGGAATTTCATCGGCGGCCTGGGTGTGCAGTTCGACCTGCCCGTCCACGGCAACTATAGCGCTGTCGACGGCGACTACACCACCACCGGCGTATTCCCCGCCCTCGGCCCCTACGTCGTCAGCGATATGCCTGAGCACGGCTTCAGCACCTACAGCGCCGCCCACGACGCCAAAATCGACAACCTCAGCAACGTGGTCGTCAGCGTTGTCGCCGATGCCGGCGTACGCTACGACCTCGGCAACCACTGGGGCCTCTACCTCGGTGTCTACGGCGGCTACGGTGTCACCGATATGCTGGGCTCGAAGAAAGACGACATCATGCTTGTCATCAACTCCACCGACCCCACCCAACTCGACTACCACGGCACCTACGGCTCCAACGAAATCAGCAGCCTGCACCTGCTCCGCGCCGGTGTCAAGGTCGGTATCGACCTGGGCTGGAACTGCCGCGACCGCAAGGCCGAGCGTCTGGCTGCCGAAGAGGCTGAGCGTCTGGCTCGCCAGAAAGCCATCGACGACAGCATAGCCAACGAACAGCGTCTGGCCGCCGAAAAGGCCGCCCGCGAAAAGGCCGAAGCCGACAGAATAGCTGCCGAGAAGGCCGCCGCCGCTGAAAAGGCCGCCCGCGAGAAAGCCGAAGCCGAACGCGCCGCTGCCGAACGCGCCGCTGCCGCCGAGAAGGCCGCACGTGAAAAAGCCGAGGCCGAAGCCGCAGCCATTGAGAAAGCTGCCCGCGAGAGAGCCGAAGCCGAGCGTCTGGCAATAGCCAAAATCAAAGCCGAGGCACAGCAGAAACTCGAGGCCATCGGCGCCACCGTCTACTTCGCCAATGCCGGCACTGAG
This sequence comes from uncultured Bacteroidota bacterium, assembly GCA_902803395.1. Lineage (GTDB taxonomy): Bacteria > Bacteroidota > Bacteroidia > Bacteroidales > P3 > Colimorpha. The sequence continues at coordinate 9,570 of CADCPQ010000130.1, read as the reverse complement.
GCCAAATTCGACGAGAAGACCGATGCCGCCATCCACGCCATCTGCGCCGCCATGAAGGCCGACAACACCCTCAAGGTCACCGTCTTCGGCCACACCGACAACACCGGTTCACTGCAGGCCAACATGAAGTACGGCCAGAAACGCGCCGAGGCCCTGAAGGCCTACATGGTGAAGCTGGGTGCACCTGCCGAAAACATCAACTGCGAGAGCCGCGGACCCAACGAGCCCGTGGCCGACAACAGCACCGAAGATGGCCGCGCCAAAAACCGTCGCGCCACCGTCGAGCTTAAGTAATGTTTTTTCATAATGTCAGCAGCATAGGGGTGCCGTGAGGTACCCCTTGCTGTTTTTCATTTTTTTGCGTTCGACAATCCCGACGCGCGGGCGATAACGTTGTCGCTCTACATATTGGCAAAAAACATCGCGATTTTTTTCGCACTTCGGTGTGTATGTCGAGATTTTTGTGTAATTTTGCAGCCGGAAACAACAGGTGTGCCAGGACGAAAAATGACACAGGAAGAAATCGACAAACGTTATATGCGGCGTTGCTTCGAGCTGGCCGCCAACGGGTTGGGACGTGTGAGACCAAATCCGATGGTAGGCTGTGTCGTCGTCAAGGAGGGCGAAATCGTCGCCGAAGGCTACCATCAGGAGTACGGCCACAACCACGCCGAGCGCAACGCACTGTTGCGCGCAAGCCAACTTTCAACTTTAAACTTTCAACTTCCAACTCTCTACGTCAACCTCGAGCCCTGCTCGCACTACGGCAAGACACCGCCCTGCGCCGACCTCATCGTCGAGAAAGGAATAAAAAGGGTTGTGTGCTGCAACGACGACCCCAACCCGCTGGTGGCCGGCAACGGCTTCCGCAAACTCGAAGCGGCCGGCATCGAGGTGGTCCGCCACGTGCTCGAGGCCGAGGGCCGCGAGCTGAACCGCCGTTTCTTCACCTTCATGGAGCAGCAACGCCCATACGTGATACTAAAGTGGGCCGAGAGCGCCGACGGATATTTGGCTCCGCCAAAAGCGGAAAGATACTGGCTATCGACACAGACGCAGAACCGCCTCAACCACCGCTGGCGCACCGAGGAGGCCGCCATACTCGTAGGCAGCGAAACCTACCTCAACGACTCCCCCACCCTCACTCCGCGGCACTACCTCGGCCCGGCACCGCAGCCCGTAGTCCTCGACCGCCGCGGCCGTCTGGCCGACGTACCGGCGCATTGGCTCCACCTGCACTGCCAGACCATCACCGAAGTGCTGCACGAGCTCCACGAACGCAAGCTGCAGAGCGTCATAGTCGAGGGCGGCCGCAAGGTGCTGGACGCCTTCATAGCCAGCGGCCTCTACGACGAGGTGCGCATACTGCGCAGCCCGCAAACCCTCGGCAGCGGCCTCAAAGCCCCCGAGGTTCCACCCATCGCTCCTAACCGCCTGACAATAATTGAAAATTGAGAATTGAAAATTGAAAATTAATGTTTGACGATACATATAAGACGCTGGCTGCCCCGTCGGAGGGCCTGTACAAGGAGAAGGGCTCGAAGTTCCTCGCCTTCGCCTACCCCGTGCACAATCTGGACGAAATAAAGGCTCACCTCGAGCAGCTGCGCAAGGACTACTTCGACGCCCGCCACCACTGCTACGCCTACATCCTCGGGCCGCGCAAGGACGCTTTCCGCGCCAACGACGACGGCGAGCCCAGCGGCACCGGCGGACGCCCCATCCACGGCCAGCTGCTCTCGGCCGACCTCACCGACACCCTCGTCGTCGTGGTACGCTACTTCGGCGGCATACTGCTGGGCGCCAGCGGTTTGGCCAACGCCTACAAGACCGCAGCGCGCGACGCCATCGACCACGCGCAGATTATCGAGAAAACCATCGACGCCCGCTACCGCCTGCTGTTCGAGTACGTCACCATGAACGACGTCATGCGCATCCTCAAGGACTTCGACCTCAAGCCCGAGAACCAGCAGTTCGACATGGACTGCTCGCTCGAGGTCAGCGTCCGCCAGTCGCAAAGTGTCCGTTTCTACGACGCTGTGGCCGGACTCCGCACCGTCCGCATCGAGTGCCTCTGAACCATCGATTCAAAAAGGTCCACCCCATGCCCCCTCCATAGGAGGGGAGAAAAAAACGAACGGAAGCCCTCTCCCCGCCTTGGCGGGGTGGCGCGAAGCGACGGGGTGGGTTTGATTTCAGAAAGATGTTTCTTATGTTAAAATTTAACAATTCCGAAACCGCCGTTTTTAACATTTGTAACTCGCTGACAGGCAGGCCCAAGGACGGGTTCGCCTCGGGTTAAGGTCGGCCTTACATCGGCCACGCACCGTAAAATACTGACGTTTATATGGTTACGGGGTGTGCCGAGGCCGAATAGAGGCCCTCGAAAGTGTTAAATTTTAACATTTTAGCCTCAAAAATTTTAACTTAAAAATCGCGCTGGTGCGAGTCGATGATGATGGTGACGGGGCCGTCGTTGACGAGGCTGACCTGCATATCGGCGCCGAAAACGCCGGTCAGCACCTCGCGACCCGTGAGCTCCTGCAGCTTAGCCACGAAGCGCTCGTACATAGGCACGGCAAAATCCGGCTTCGAGGCGCGGATGTAGCTCGGACGGTTGCCCTTGCGAGTCGAGGCCATAAGGGTGAACTGACTGACCACCAATAGGTTGCCGTCGACGTCGGTAACGGGCAGGTTCATCACGCCGTCGGCGTCGTCGAACACGCGCAGGGCGACGACCTTGCGGCACAGGTAGTCGATGTCCTCGTCGGTGTCCTCGTCGCATACACCCACGAGAATCAGCAAGCCGAGGCCTATGCGGCTCCTGACCTCGCCCGCAATACTCACCTGAGCCTCTGTCACACGTTGAACTACAATTCTCATTTTTTTATTTTTAACGTTAATTACCGTGAAAGACCGTGAATTACCGTAAATTATTCTGAATTAATCTAAAATATCCATGTTTCGGTCAAGGCGGAAACACTCGTTGTAACGCTCGTCATAGGCATATCTCTCCCCTTCCAGACTTTCCGCCCCGAAATTTATAAGCAGACCGACAGGCATTCCTGTCAGTCTGAGATAGTTGAAAAGTTGAGCCCGATGGACAGAAGACAATTCCTGTACAGCCTTTAGTTCGACACACACATCACCGACAACCATATCCAACCGGTATTTCTTATCCAAAACGTGGTCCTTGTAATGACACTCAACCTCTTTTTCCAGTTCGTTGTCAATTCCCATGTCGAGAAGTTCCAAGTGCAGGCACTCGGCATACACAGCCTCCAAAAGTCCATAGCCCACGGTTCGGTGGACAGTCATGGCTGCACCGATAATCTTGTACACTATGTCTTCGTATTTTTTGTAGATGTTCGACATGGTTTTAAATATTCTAATTCATGGAAATTGACGGTTGTTGACGGTAATTCTCGTTCAAGAAGAAGATTACTCGTCGATTATTGTGAGTTTGGCGAATTTGAGTAGGAGCTGTTTCTGGCCGACGCCGTCGAAAAAGACGATGGCTTTGCGGCTGTCGGCGTCGCCCTCGACGGAGAGTACCTTGCCGTTGCCGAACTTGGCGTGGCTGACGCGCATACCGGTCTGTATCTTGTTGATTTCGGCCGGCGAATTGGCAGCCGTGGGGCCTTTGGGCGCCGATGCCGGGGCTACACGTTTTTTGAAGTGCGGCTGTTCGGGAGCCGGGCGGCCGGCGTTGAAGAAAGCCCTCGGCAGCTGGCCCGGCTCGGGAAACGAGCGGCGGCGCGACGGCATCTGTATGTAATCGGAGTCAATCTCGCCGACAAAGCGGCTGATTTCCTGGCACGAGGCGTTGCCGTACTGGTAGCGTGTCATGGCGTAGCTGAGCGTCAGATGACGCTCGGCGCGGGTGACGGCCACATAGAACAGGCGACGCTCCTCCTCGAGCTCCTGACGCGACGTGATGGACAACATCGACGGGAATAGGTTTTCCTCCATACCGACGACGTACACGCACGGGAACTCCAGACCCTTGGCCGAGTGGATGGTCATGAGCGACACCTTGTTGGGGTCCTCCTTGTCCTTGTCTTCCGAGGTAAGCAGCAGCACCTGCTGCAAGAACTCGTCGAGAGTGCGGAACGGCCGCTTCGGCTCGTCGTCGGCGTGGGCCTCGTTGTCGGGGGTTATCTCGTCGTCCTTCTCGCAAAACTCCTGTATGCCATTGAGCAACTCTTCGATGTTCTCGATGCGGTTCTGGTTCTCAGGGTCGTCGTCGTTGCGGAGCATGGTGATGATGCCCGAGTTGTAGACAATTTGCTTGGCGAGCGAAAAGGCGTCGGTAGTCATCATGGTGGCGCTGAAACGCTTGATCATGACGAGAAACTCGGTTATTTTGGCCGTGGTGCCCGCGTTGATGCCGAGGTCGAACTGAGGCAAATTTTCGAGCACAGTACAAATCGACACGTCGTTGTCGGCGGCGGCGATGCGTATCTTGTCCATGGTGGTCTGTCCTATACCGCGAGGAGGCAGGTTGATGACGCGGAGCAGCGACTCGTCGTCGTGGTTGTTGACCACGAGGCGCAGGTAGGCCAGTATGTCCTTGATTTCCTTGCGACCGTAGAACGAGATGCCCTGGTAGATACGATACGGGATGTTCATCTTGCGCAGAGCCTCCTCGATGGCGCGGCTCTGTATGTTGGTGCGGTAGAGTATGGCGAAATCCTTGTAGTCGAGGTCTTCGTCGAGACGTGTGGCCATGATGGAGTCGGCCACCTGCGCCCCCTCGTCGCGTTCGTCGGCAGCGCGGAGCAGGCGGATGGGCTCGCCCTTGGCGTTGTCGGTCCAGACCTCTTTCTTTATCTGCTCCTTGTTCTGGGCTATGATCGAGTTGGCGGCGCCCACGATGCTCTGCGTCGAGCGGTAGTTTTGCTCGAGTTTGAACAAGTTGAGGTTGGGGTAGTCGCGCCGGAAGTTGAAGATATTCTGTATGTTGGCGCCGCGGAAGGCGTAGATGCTCTGTGCGTCGTCGCCAACCACGCAGATGTTCTGGTAGCGCGCCGCAAGCTTCTTGACGATGAGGTACTGCGAGTAGTTGGTGTCCTGGTACTCGTCGACCATGATGTAGCGGAAGCGGTTCTGATACTTCATCAACACCTCGGGGAAGTCGCGCAGCAAGACGTTCATGTTGAACAGCAGGTCGTCGAAATCCATGGCCATGGCGTTGCGCAGTCTCTGGTTGTAAAGGCGATATATGTTAAAAATCTCAGGTTTGCGCGAGGTCTGGTCGGTCTGCATGATTTCGGGGTTGTTGGCGTAGTCCTCGGGCGAGATGAGGTTGCTTTTGGCCATCGAGATGCGGCCTATGACGTAGGAGGGGTTATAGACTTTTGGGTCGAGGTTGAGCTGCTTGACAATCTGCTTGATGGCGCTTTTGCTGTCGTCGGTGTCGTAGATGGTGAAGCTGGAGATGTAGCCCAGTTTGGTGGCTTCGGAGCGCAGGATGCGGGCAAAGACTGAGTGGAAGGTACCCATCCAGAGGTTGCGGGCGTCGGGGCCGACGAGTTTCATGATACGTTCTTTCATCTCGCCGGCGGCCTTGTTGGTAAAAGTGAGGGCGAGGATGTTGAAAGGGTCGACACCGCCCTCGACGAGGTGGGCTATACGGTAGGTCAGAGTGCGGGTTTTGCCCGAACCGGCTCCAGCTATTATCATCACCGGGCCTTCGGTACAGGCCGCCGCTTCGCGCTGCGCATCGTTCAGTTGGTCAAGAAGTTCGCTCATAAGATTGTGTTGCTACGAAATGCAAAGTTACACTTTTTTTTCGGTATGCCGAAACTTTTTTTTCAACCGGCTGTAATATTTTGGAGGTGTTGTGCGTTTATTATATAGATAATTTTTTAATCATGACAAAAAAGGTTTTCACAACAGTAGTTGTTTTTGTGGCGCTCGCTGCGCTCGCGCCCGCCGTCCACGCCCAAGAGTCCAACTGGCGCTTCTCGTTAGACCCGGCCCTTGGCTTCACCCATTACAAAGATTATTCGGCGCTGTCGCTCATGCCCGACGCCACCGCCGAGTATTCGGGTCTCACCACCCAGATCACTCTCGGCGCCGAGTACAAAGGCATCGGCCTCGCACTGCGACTGAGCACCACCGACATCAACACCTCGGCCATCACTCAGGACGAAAGGGTGAGTCTGCAGGAGTTCTCGCTTATGCTCCGCACGCCGATACCAATCACGCAGCAGCTCGAGCTCATGGCCTCGGTGGGAATCGGCTACCTGCGCGTTGACAACCATTTCTATGCCTCGGACTGGGGCGCCGTGCGCCACGGCATCAACACCGAGTTTGAAATCGAGCTGCGCTACCGCGTCTCGCGTTCCATCTACCTCTTCGCCCGTGCCGCCATCGGCTACGGCCAGACCTACACCCGTCCCGACGCGCTGCCCAACGAGGCCGTCCTCGGTCCCAAGCAAGGATTTCTCAACACCCGCTTCGGCGGCGGTATAGGTTTCGGCTTCCAACCCACCAAGAAACGCCTCAGCAGCCCTCCGGAGCTCACCGTTGCCGACGGCGACTATCCTCTGTTGGTGGAATTACGATAGCAAAACACCGCACGGGGTTTGCCACGGAAATCGTTGCGCAGTTCGGTGCTGAAGCCTGCGGCCTGCAACAGGGCACAAGTTTCTGCGCCGAACGCTTCGTTGATTTCGAGGGCCAGCAGACCGTCGGTGGCAAGGTGGCGGCCCGCAAAGGCGGCGATAGCGCGGTAGAACCGCAGCGGGTCGGAGTCGGGAACGAACAAAGCGAGCCCGGGGTCGAAATCGATCACATTGGCAGCCATGGCGGCTCGTTCGCTGTCGCGCACGTAGGGCGGATTGCTGACGATGAGTCCGTATTGCCCGAAGCCATCGTCACCACCAAGCACGTCTTTCTGAACAAACTTAATTTCTACGCCATTGGTTTCGGCGTTGCGACGCGCCACGACAAGAGCCTTTTCGGACACGTCCACCGCCGTCACCTCGGCCTCGGGGAAAGCCTTTTTGAGGGCGATGGCGATGCAGCCGCTGCCGGTGCAGAGGTCGAGAAAGTTGAAAGCTGAAAGCTGAAAGTTGAAAGTTGATATTATCCTATTGACAATCTCTTCTGTTTCAGGACGAGGGATGAGCACATCAGGGTTCACCTCGATGCGACAGCCGCAAAAATCGGTGTAGCCGACGATGTGCTGGATCGGGCGGTGGCGTTTGAGGTCTTCCAGCGCCCAGTGGAACCGCAACAGGTCGCTCTGGTCGACGGTCAAATTTTTCGACGTCAACAGTTTCACCCTGTCCCAACCGAGGAACGACTCGAACAAAATCTCCATGAACGAACGCACCTCGCCGTTTCCGTACAATCCGTCCAGCTCCTCATGAAAAAGACTGAGGATGTCGCTGACGCGATTGGAACGGAAGCGTATGTTGCGGGTGTTCATAACAATTGAGGGTATTTATTTGCGGCCGAAGTCGGCGGGAATCTCGCCCCAGCGGTCGGTGTCCCACTTCAGGATTTGGGTGGTGTAGGTGTTGTTGCGGAGCCAGCCTTCGGCGCGGTGTATGTAGTCCCACAGCTCGGCCGTAGAGGCATCGAGAGGCAGTTTGCTCTTGCACAGTTTCTGGCGTACCCAGCCGATGGCGTTGACCGAGTCGGAATAGATGGGCTGTGCGAGGTGATGCTTTTTGAGATACGAAAGGCCGTGGACGATGGCCAGAAACTCGCCGATGTTGTTGGTGCCCTTATCGGCGCGGTAGTGAAACACCTGAGTACGAGTGGGGATGTAGATGCCTTGATACTCCATCACGCCGGGGTTGCCGCTGCAGGCGGCGTCGACGGCTAAAGCGTCGAGGACAGGTAGCGGAGGCTGCGCGTCTAGCCGGATGGCTGTTATGCCGTTGTCGTCGACAAAAAGGACCTGATTGTTCTGAGTACTCCGAACAGGCTGATTGCATTGAACCACATCGCGGTAAGGTTGCCGGAAAGCAGTCTGCGCCTCAGCCAGCGTGTCGAACGACTTGTACTGTGCGGCGGCATGACCCACGACCTGCTTGCGACAGTCGTCCCAATTGTCGTAAATGCCGGGCGCACCGCCCTGCCACACAACGTAGTATTTCTGTTTTTTAGCCATAATTCCGACTGCAAAAATACAAAAAATCGCCGACTCAACAAAAATAAATTTTGCCAGTTCCGAAAAAGTGCGTAACTTTGCAGTCGATTTCAAAGGAAATCGAACGAAGCGTTATGCGCGTTCTGTGATTGGGAACCTAGGAAATTCCACAGTGCTACAGAATCAGTGTAATGGCTCTTCGCATTTTATAGCGTGGGCTTATTGCATCTTCTCAGCACAAGGTTATTCCTAGGACCTCCAATCAAGAAGTGCCATACGGCGCCACGCTTCTTTTTATTATTATTTGCTCAACGGGGCGCGGAAGAGCATTAAAGGTTGTGCCCGACACGTATTAGGGAGAAAATTATGTCGTTAGTACATTGTAGAGAATGCGGAGAGATGATATCCGAGTCCGCGCCGACTTGCCCCAAATGCGGAGCTTCGCAGAATATTAGAGGATCGCAAACTGCTTTAGCCGACCAAGACCCAAGTGTTGGCTTAAATATTGTATCGTTTTTATGGCCTTTGGTAGGATTGATTTTGTATTTCGTATATCATGACAAATCTCCAAGAAGAGCTAAAGAGTGTGGAAAATGGGCACTCATTGGCCTTCTGGTGTCTGTTGTTTTGGGCGTAATCTTTGCGATAGTTATGGGAGCAGCAACAGCTTCAGCAGTATCCAGTTTTAGTTACTAATGGTTTGTCAAGAGATTGTACGCCTCCGCTAAATCTAGGATAAAGTATGTGGAAGTAGCGTTATTTCTCCTATTGTTAAACAGATATTAAAGAAAAAGATATGGAACTTGTAAAATGCCCCGAATGTGGAATTCAGGTTAGCAGTAATGCGGAAGGATGCCCTAATTGCGGTTATCCTGTAAAAGCAATGTATTCTAAAAATCAAGCCTTATTTAAGCAATCTCAAGAAAGAGAGACAGAATCTGTTGAATTATCATCTGCAGAACATGAAAAAGGCCCAGAATGTGGAGCAAATCAGGAGACATACTCTCCTAAAGAGAATGATCTTATTGGTACATTGGGATTCTTTTTTGCAATAGCATCTTTTATTCCAGGGGTTGTGTGGATACTGTCTGGAGGAACCACTTTTTTAGGAACTCTGGTATGGATTCTTTTGGCAATAGGTTTTATTCTTTCTTTTATTGGCATACTTACATCCAAACCTCGTGATATAGCATTGGTGGGATTCCTAATATGCGTTATTACAACTATGTTTGCCATAATTTACCCCCATTTTGTTTAGTAAAGATGAATGTACAATGAGTAATCGTACTTCATGTGGGGTGTATGCACTTACTAAAGGGAAAGCAGGCTCAGCATTGCAGAGCCTGCTTTCTGTATTGTAACGTCGATGTGATTAGAACTCGGCGGTCTTGGGGGTTCTCGGGAAGGGGATGACGTCGCGGATGTTGGCCATGCCGGTGACGAAGAGCATCAGGCGCTCG
>CADCPQ010000129.1 GCA_902803395.1 uncultured Bacteroidota bacterium | reverse complement strand
TCATCGGCATGGCCGCCATGACCCAGAGCGACCTCACCATCAAGAACGCGCAGGTCCACCACCTCGGCCTCATACCGCAGGTGTTCCGCCGCCTGGGCGTCGAGGTGTGGCAGAAAGGCGACGACCTCTACATCCCCTCGCAGGAGCACTACGAGATCGAGCGCTTCATGGACGGCTCCATCATGACCGTGGCCGACGCCCCGTGGCCCGGCTTCACACCCGACCTCATCAGCATCGCCCTCGTCACAGCCATCCAGGCCAAGGGCAGCGTATTGATACACCAGAAGATGTTCGAGAGCCGCCTCTTCTTCGTCGACAAGCTTATCGACATGGGCGCCCAGATCATCCTCTGCGACCCCCACCGTGCCACCGTCATCGGCCTCGACCGCGAGCACCCGCTGCGCGGCCTCCGCATGACTTCGCCCGACATTCGCGCCGGCGTGGCACTGCTCATCGCCGCCCTCGGCGCCGACGGCACCAGCCGCATCGACAACATCGAGCAAATCGACCGCGGCTACCAGCACATCGACACTCGTCTCCGCGCCCTCGGAGCCGACATAAAACGCATCGACTAAACTACTAATATAAAAAACCTAAACACTATGCCGTTCAGACTATTCCACACCACTCCAAAACCCAAACCCATTTTTGATGTGCTCGGAACCGATATGCACCTGCATCTCATTCCGGGCGTCGACGACGGCTCCAAGTCGCCAGAGGAGAGCATCGAATGCATGAACACCCTTGCCAGTCTGGGTTTCAAGAACATAATCCTCACGCCGCACTTCCAGTTTCCGCGTTTCCCCAACAAGGAGTACGACATCCAGCGTCGCTACGCCGACCTCAAGGCCCAGGCGGCCGAAGCCGGAGTGCAGCTCAATCTGGCCGGCATAGCGGGTGAATACCGCATCGACACCGGCTTCCAGGCCCGTATCGACAATCCGCAGTTCCTCTGCATCAAGGACAAGACCGTCCTCGTCGAGTTCTCGCTCAACCACCCCATGATGGGCGTCGACGAAATGCTCTTCGACCTGCAGATGAAAGGCTACGACATCATCCTTGCCCACCCCGAGCGCTACGCCTACCTGGCCATCGACGGCGACCGCTACCGTCACTTCAAGGACGCCGGCGTGTACTTCCAGTGCAACATCCTCTCCATCTCGGGCTTCTATGGCGCCGAATGCCGCCGCAAGGTCCTCGACATCATCGACCGCGGATGGTGCGAATACCTCGGCACCGACACCCACAACACCATCTACGCCCGCGCACTCGTCGAGGCCTCCAACGACCACACCGTACAGAAAATCCTCGCCAAGCACAAATTCCTCAACAGCGAATTATGAAGAAACCGGGCGCCATAGTCGTCGCCGCGCTGCTCGCTCTCTCCATGGCGATTTTCAGCTCCTGCGGCGACAAAGAAAAATACGAGGGAGCCGACGGCATCCCCTCGCTCGCCTTCATGCGCTCGCTGCTCGCCGGCGGCTACGACGACAAACTCGTCGCCGAAGGCTACTCGTTCGTGGGCTACTACGACGATGCCGGTAATGTGCCGGGCTACGCCAAAATGCTCGACGAGAACTGGCAGGCCATAGTCACCATCGACGGCAGCAGCACCCCGACAGCCATGTTCTACGACAAGCAGCTCGCCGCCGAGCCATACCCCTACGTCGACGCCGCCAAGCGCTTCCGCACCATCTTCGCCGAGGAGCGCACCATGGTGCCCGACAGCAGCGTCACACAGTTCAACGCAACCATCGTCGACAACCCCGGCGACTCCGCCTCGGCCACGCGCCGCTTCACCTCGCGCGAGGACTTCCACCGCGCCATCGAGCGCTACTTCGCCTCGGCCGACTCGGTCAAGAGCCACCAAAAAGGTATTAAGCTCGCCCTTACTTCGGCCAAACTTGCATTAACCATCGAATACAACACCCCCCTCACCAACTCCACACGGCAGTCGTCCATAGCCGTCAGCCGCCTAACACAGTAATCACATGAATATCAATACTATAAAACTGAAGCATTGCTCGTTCGCAATGCTTATGGTTGTTTCCCTCACGGCCGAAGCGCAGCAGGTGCTGTCGCTCGACGAGTGCCGCAGGCAAGCCCTCGAGTCGAACCGCAAACTCAAGCAGGCCGAGATGAAACGCCAGGAGACCTCGGCCCTCGAGACTGTCGCACTCCTGCAAATGTTCCCCAAAATTAGCGCCAACGGTGGCTACGTGTGGACGGAAAAAACCGTCAACCTCCTCAGCGGCGAGCAGAAAGACCGCCTCAGCCACATCGGCGACAAGGTCGCGAACGACATCACTTCGTCGCTGCACGATGAGCTGGACGACATACCGCTCGTGGGCGAAAGCATAGCCGACCGGCTTGGCAACGTCTTCAACAACTCGAGTTTCCGCACTTCGCTCAACGAGGAAGGCCAGTATCTTGTGCAGAGTTTCGAGACTGACACCCGCCAGATGGGGCTCATAACCGCCACCGTCACGCAGCCTATCTACCTCGGAGGCAAGCTGTTGGCGGCCTACCAGACGGCGCGTCTGCTCGACGAGTTGAGTGGGGTGCAGTACGACCAGGAGCGCGAGGCGACCTTGCTGGCTGTCGACGAGGCCTACTGGCAGGTGGTCAGCGTCAAGCATAAGGTCGGGCTCGCCGAGCGTTACGCCGCCCTGCTCGACACCCTTGAACGCAATGTCCAGCTGGCTGTTGACGCCGAAACCGCCACCCAGGGCGACCTCGCCAAGGTGCGCGTCAAGAAAGGCGAAGCCACCATGAGCCTCACCAAGGCCACCAACGGTCTGGTGCTGGCCAAGATGCTGCTGGCCCAGCGTTGCGGTATGCCGCTAGACAGCGACTTCGACGTCGAAACCACTCTGAATACTCAGAATATTCAGAACACTCCGAACCCCCAGACAATAGCAATGGATGATGTTTGGGCCAAGCGTCCCGAAATGAAGATGTTGCGCATCTCCGACAGCATCGCCCGCCAGGGGGTCCGCACTGCTGCCTCGAGCCTCAAGCCCAACATCGTGGCCACCGGCGGATACATGGCCTCGAACCCCAACATCTTCAACGGCTTCAGCAACACCTGGGGCGGCACGTGGATGGCCGGTGTGGTGGTCAACGTCCCCATCGTCCATCCGGCTGGCATTTTCGCCATCAAGGCTGCCAAAGCCAAACGCCGTGAGACGGCCTACCGCATCCAGGAGGCCGAGGAGATGATTGAGCTGCAAGTCAACAAGTTGCGCAGCGAACTCGAGCTGTCGTACAAAAAACTGGCCGTCGCCGAGAGCAACCTCGCCGCCGCCGCCGAAAACATGAGGCTGGCCGACGAGAGTTTCAAGGCCGGCGTGTGCGGCAGCAGCGACCTCATGGCCGCGCAGACAGCGTGGGTGCAGGCGCAAGGCGACGTGATTGACGCCCAGATTGAAATCGAGATGGGCCGCCTCTACCTGAACCAGGCCCTTGGAAATTAAAAAACTTAGAAGTTAGAAATCATAATTCAGAAATTATGAAAGATACGAACAAAAGCCTTATGGCGGGACTTGCGGTGGTGATTGCCACCGTGGCTGTGGTGGCCCTCGTGGGCCTTTTGGCCATACACCCGCCCAAAGAGATGATTACCGGCGAGGTCGATGCCTCGGAATACCGCGTCAGCAACATGGTTCCCGGCCATATTGACACCATCTATGTGGCCGAGGGCGACCGTGTGCGCTGTGGCGACACTCTGGCCCACATCATGAGCCGTCAGGTCGACGCCAAGATGTTGCAGGCCGAAGCTGCCCGCAGCGCTGCGGCGGCGCAGAGCCGCAAAGCCCGTGGCGGAGCCCGCGACCAGCAGGTGCAGATGGCCTATCAGGTGTGGCAGAAAGCCAAAGCCGCCGAGGAGGTCTACCGCAAAAGCTACGAGCGCGTCAAGGGCCTGAAGGAGAAAGGCGTGATCAGCGCCCAGAAACTCGACGAGGTTGAGGCACAGTACAAGGTGGCCCAGGCCGACTGCGCCGCCGCCGAGCAGCAGTACCTCATGGCCAAAGAGGGCGCACAGAAAGAGGACATCTCGGCAGCCGCAGCCCTCGTGGGCCGTGCCGACGGCGCCGTGGCCGAGGTGCAGAGCTACCTCGACGACAGCTACCTCGTCAGCCCCTGCGACGGCGAGGTGCTCGAGATTTTCGCCAAGGTGGGCGACCTCATAGGCACCGGCTCGCCGGTGGTGAGTGTGCTCGACATGGACGACGTGTGGATGTATTTCGCTGTGCGCGAGGATATGCTCGGCGACCTCCGTGGCGGCTCCTCGGTGCAGGTCCGCATTCCCGCCCTCGGCGACGCCACCTACCCCTGCGCTGTCCGCAAAGTGCAGGCCATGGCCAGCTACGCCACCTGGCGCGCCACCAAGGTCAATGGCCAGTACGACGTTAAAAGCTTCGACGTCAAGGTGGTGCCTGTCGAAAAAATCGACGGCCTGCGACCCGGAATGACGGCGATAATCGAAAAATGAAATGAACTGTGATTAGGGTACTTAAAAGGGAGTTGCGTCGTATTAAGGTCGCCCCAAGGTACACCGTGTTGCTTACCCTGGGGGTGGTACTGGCGTTCGTCTTCTTCGCCACGGTGATGGAAGAGGGGCAGCCGGCCGAACTTCCTGTGGCTGTGGTCGATATGGACGGCAGCTATCTCTCGCGCCGAATCTGTCACGAGCTCGACGCCACCCAGGGCGTTCACGTGGTGGCGGTCTACTACAACCACACCTCAGCCCGTCGTGCCATGCAGCGGGGTGAGATTTTTGCCTTTTACGAGATACCCGACGGCACGTACAACGACCTGTTGCAGTTCCGCGCACCCCATATCGTGCTCTACAGCAATTCCGCCTATCTGCTGGCGGGTTCATTGAGTTACCGTCAGCTGGCCACGATGGGCAAGCTGGCCGCCGGAGCCGTGCAGCGCGAGGTGATGCGCAAGAAGGGCCTCACCGACGACCGCATCATGGGGCTCATCCAGCCCGTCGCGCTCGAAACCCACGCCATCGGCAACGACAAGGCCAACTACCAGATTTACCTCATGACCACCATCATACCCGGCATAATAGCACTCATGGCCATGCTGCACACGGCTTATGTCATAGGACGTGAGCGGCAGGAACGCAGCGTCAAGCAGTGGATGCGCAAGGCCGGCAACAACGCGGTGCGCGCTTTCCTCGGCAAGATTGCGCCCTATACGTTCCACTACACTCTGCTGCTTTTTGTGGCCGAAATCATAATGTATGGCCCCATGCACTTCCCGATGGCGGGCAGCTGGCCGCTGCTGATGTTCGTGTCGGTGCTGCTTATCGTTGCGGCGCAGAGCGCAGGCTGTTTCCTTATGGGCTGCATACCCGACCCGACAGTGGCCATGAGTCTCACGTCTGCTTACGGCACTCTGGCCTTCAGTTTGTGCGGATTTTCGTTCCCGGTCGACGCTATGCCGGCGCCCATGCAGGCGTTCAGCAACGTGTTCCCGCTGCGCCACTATTTCCTCGCCATGCGCGACATAACCCTGTTCGGCAACGGCCTCGAGCAGTGCTGGCCGCAGGTGTGTGTGCTTGTGGTTTTCTGTCTGTTGTTGCTCGCGGGGGCCTGGATGTTCGGCCGCCAATTCGAAAGGGGGTTGGCATGCTGAAACGTATGTTCTCGAACCTGCTTGATATCTGGGACGTCCTGTCGGCCGAGGTCAGGCGTGTGTTCACCGACAAGACCACCATCACCATATTTTTTCTCGCCACGCTGGTGTATCCCGCTCTGTATTACTATATTTACAGTCAGGAGGTGCTGCAGTCGATGCCGGTGGCGGTTGTCGACCTCTCACGCACTGAGGCCTCGAAACGCTTCGTCCACAAGCTCGACGCCACGCCGGAACTCACCGTGGCCTACCGCTGCACCTCGCTGACCGAGGCCGAGCAGCTGCTGTGCGACCACAGCGTCCATGCCATTTTCCTGCTGCCCGACGACTACGGCACCCGCCTCGCCAACGGCCGGACGGCAACCGTCACCTGCTTCAGCGACATCAGCTCGTTCATATACTACAAAAACTCACTGCTTGGCGGTAGCAACGTGATGCTCGACGAGATGAACACCATCGAGCTGAAGCACGAGGCCGCCGCAGGTGTGAGCGGCATCGAGGCCGAAACGCAGATTACACCCATCGAGTGTGACGACATCAAGCCCTACAACCCCGGCAGCGGCTACGCCTCGTTTTTCATCCCGGCCCTGCTGCTGATGGTGGTTCACCAGACCCTTTTCTTCGGAATATCAGTGCTTTGCGGCGATGCCAACGAAAACCGCCGTGCCCTGCGCCTCATACCGCCGCGTCTGCGCGGTCGCTCACGCTACCGCGTCACCATCGGGCGTCTGCTCTGTTTCATGCTAATATATATCCCCATCACCCTGTTCGACCTGTGGATAGTGCCCCGGATGTTCGGCTTGCCGCAGCTGGGAAGCGTGGCCGACGTGATACTCTTCCTGCTGCCTTTCGTGGTGGCCACCACCTGTTTCGCCATGACTTTCGGCACTCTTTTCGCACGTGAGCGAATGAGCACCCTGCTGTGCTGCCTCTTTTTCTCGGTGCTGCTGTTTTTCATGAGTGGCATGGTGTGGCCGCAGAGCAATATGTCGCGTTTCTGGCTGGTGTTCAGCTACTTGTTCCCGTCGACACCAGGTATCGAGGGTTTTGTGCGCATAAGCTCGATGGGAGCCGTGCTGGCCGACGTGCGCAGCGAGTACCTCGCCCTGTGGGTCCAGTCGGGGGTATACTTCCTCACCGCCTGCCTTTCGCTGCGGTTCATTAAGCGGTATCGATAGTTTTTTTTCATCGTCACATACTACGCGGGCGTTTTTTGCGTTATTACTATAATAATCCAAAAAACCAAGCAATGGACAGTTTGTATGCCGTTTCGCCCATCGACGGGCGCTATCGTTCAAAAACCGAGCCCTTGGCGGCTTATTTTTCCGAGGGAGCACTCATAAAATACCGCGTCCGCGTCGAAGTGGAATACTTCATCGCACTGATGCAGGAGCTGGAAGAGAAAAAACTTTCCACTTTCCACTTTCCACTTTCCACTTCAGAGGCTTTGCGCGACATCTACCGCAATTTCAGCGCCGACGACGCCCGCGCCATCAAGGAGATTGAGAAGACCACCAACCACGACGTCAAGGCTGTGGAGTATTTCATAAAAGGCAAGTTCGACGCCATGGGCCTCGGCCATCTGCGCGAGTTCATCCATTTCGGCCTCACGTCGCAGGACATCAACAACACCTCGGTGCCCCTGTCGATGATGGAGTGCTGCCGCGAGGTGCTGGCTCCGGCCTACCGCCGTGTGCTGGCCCTGCTCGACGCCCAGGCCGCCGAGTGGCGCGATGTGCCCATGCTGGCGCACACCCACGGCCAGCCCGCCTCGCCCACCACGCTGGGCAAGGAGTGGGGTGTCTTTGCCTACCGTCTGCGCCGTCAGCTGGAAATTCTCGACGCCATACCTTTCACCGCCAAGTTCGGCGGCGCCACGGGCAATTTCAACGCCCACAGCGTGGCCTATCCCGACATCGACTGGCGCCAGTTTGCCAACCGCTTCGTCAGCGAGAACCTCGGCCTCGAACGCCAGCAGCTCACCACACAGATTGAGAACTACGACATGATGGCCGCGTGGTTTGACTGCTGCCGCCGCCTGAACGTCATACTCATCGATTTCTGTCGCGACGTGTGGACCTACGTGTCGATGGAATACTTCAAGCAGAAAATCAAAGCCGGCGAGGTGGGCTCCAGCGCCATGCCCCACAAGGTCAACCCCATCGACTTCGAGAACGCCGAAGGCAACCTCGGCCTGGCCGACGCCATTTTCGAGCACCTCAGCCACAAGCTCCCCATCAGCCGTATGCAGCGCGACCTGACCGACAGCACCGTGAGCCGCAACATCGGCGTACCCGTGGCGCACACCATGATTGCCATCGCCTCGCTTGAAAAAGGTCTGGGCAAGCTCATCCTCAACGAGCAGGCCCTCTACGACGACCTCGAGCACAACTGGGCCGTGGTGGCCGAGGGCATCCAGACCATACTGCGTTCCGTGGGCTACCCCAGCCCCTACGAGGCCCTGAAACAGCTGACCCGCACTGGCGGCCACATTTCGGCCGAGGCCATAGCCGCTTTCGTCGACGGCCTCGAGGTGGCTCCCGAAGTCAAGGAGCGCCTCAAACGCATCACCCCGCACAACTACATCGGCTACAAGTTAAGCTGAAAATTGAAAGATGAAAAATGAAGGTCGAAAACGGAAAACGGTTTCCCGCAGCGCTGCTGACGGGAGACGCAGGTTTTTCGCTTTCCGCTTTTCGCTTTTCGCTTTCCTCGTCATCCTGAGCGTGGCGTTCACCATGGCCACAGCCCTCAGCGTGGCCGATTTCCTGCGCATACTGTTCGAGCCCGAAACCACCGCCGCCGCGCCGTCGGGCAACCTGGTGGCCGTGTGGCTCGAAGGACTCTACGGCTGGCTCATCGCCTTCGGGCGCATGAAAGCCATCGTGCTGTTCTCGATACTTGTCTTTGTGCTCTACGGGCTCAAGAACGTCTTCACCTACCTCTCCGCCCTGTCCATCGCCGCCATCCGGGCCGGCATAGTGCGCGACGTGCGCAACGCGCTGTTCCGCAAGGCGATGCATCTGCCGGTGGGCTACTACGCCACCCATCGCAGGGGCGACATACTGGCGCGCTTCGGCGGCGACGTGGTGGAGTACGATGAGAGCTACCTCGGCTCCATCCAGATGCTGCTCGTATCGATTATCAGCATGGTGATGTACATGGCCATGCTGTTCTACCTCAACCTGAAACTCACTTTGTTCGTGCTGTTGATGCTGCCTGTGGTGGGAGTGGTGATATCGGGCCTGTCGCGCAAACTGAAGCGCAAGTCGCAGGCCGTGCAGGAGCAGAACGCCCGTCTGACGGCCCTCACCGAGGAGACCATGGCGGGCCTCAAGGTCATCAAGGCCTACACCGCCATCGAGTTCTCGAACCGCCGTTTCCGCACTTCAAACCGCGACTACACGCGCCGCCGCACCTCGATGTTCCGCCGCATATACATGGCCTCGCCGATGAGCGACTTCCTCGGCAACGCCGTCGTTGTGGGCATACTGCTCTTCGGCTCGTGGCTTGTGATGGGCGGCGACAGCGGCCTCACGCCCGAGCTCTTCATCAGTTACATCATGCTCTTCGTGCTCATGATACCGCCGGCCAAGGACCTCACCACCGCGCTGGCCCAGATGAAGAAAGGCCGCGCCTGCGCCGACCGCATGAAGGAGTTCCTCGCCCTCGAACCAGAACCCGACGGCGACCGCGACTTCGAGGGGCTGCGGCATTCCATCGAGTTCCGCCACGTCAGCTTCAGCTACGACGGGGTTACGCCGGTTATCGACGACCTCAACCTCGTCATCCCCCGGGGTTCCACGGTGGCCGTGGTGGGCAGCTCCGGAAGCGGCAAATCGACTGTGGCAGCGCTACTTGCGCGTTTCTACGACCCGCAACAGGGTGATATTCTGTACGATGGCGTGACTTCCGTCGTATTAAGGTCGGCCTCGCTTCGGCATCACATCGGGTTTGTAACCCAGGACACCGACCTTTTCCACGACACGGTGGCCGCCAACATAGCCCTTGGGCATCCCACAGCCTCGCGCGAGGAGATAGAGCGGGCGGCGCGGGTGGCCAACGCCCACGATTTCATCATGCAGCTGCCCCAAGGCTACCTCACCGACATCGGCGAGGGCGGCGGAGCCCTCTCGGGCGGGCAGCGCCAGCGCATCAGCATAGCGCGCGCCGTGTTGACGGAGCCCGACATATTGATTCTCGACGAGGCCACGTCGGCTCTCGACACCGAGAGCGAGCGGCAGGTGCAGCAGGCCTTGGACAGCGCCATGAAGGGCCGCACCTGCATAGTCATCGCCCACCGCCTTTCGACGGTCGTCGGCGCCGACGAGATTGTGGTGCTCGAGCATGGCCGCGTGGTGCAGCGCGGCACCCACGAGTCGCTTATGGCCGTCGAGGGCCGCTACCGCGATTTGGTCAACCTTCAAAAACTCGGCTAATCGATGAAGGCTGCGGGTCATATCATGGTTTTTGTCGCGTCGATGGTGGCGTCGGTGGCCGGGGCTCAGGCCCAGGAGCCGCTCGAGGCGTTGTCACGCTGGGTGGCCACGGTCGACGACACGTCGCAGCTCGTCGTGCTGCGGTGGAACGCCTGTTCCGACATCGATGTGGCCGGCTATTGCGTCAAAACCGACAGCGTGGGCGACGACGACGTGACCCGCTGGATTACCATCGATACCACCCGGAGCCGGCTCGACACGGAGTTTGTGTGCAACGGCTACAGCAGTTTGACGGTCAATCGTTTCCGTGTCAATTCCATTGATGACTCATACACCCGCACAAGTTATATGACCGACCCGTTCGGCAACGTGGTGCTCTCGGCCTCGATGTCGCCCTGCGACGCTTCGCTGACGGCCACGTGGACTGCCTACGAGGGTATGCCCGGCGGGGTGAACGAGTACAAACTCTATATCCGCCACTCTGCCGACGGCCCGTGGGTTCTGGCCGGCCGCCACTCTGCCGACGGGACGCTGAGCCTCACCATTCCGGTGCCCGACTCGGCCACCGTGGTGTCGCTGCGGCTCGACGCCCTGAGCGGCCCGGCCTATGGCTTGGTGTCGAGTTCCAACCGTCTCGATATCAGGCGCCCCACGGCCGACACGCTGCTATTCCTCACGGCCGATACGGTCTGGTACGACCGAGAGCAGCTCGAGGCCGTGGTGCGGTTCCGTGTCGACACATCGCTCAACACATCCTACACCCTCTACCGTGCCGCCGAAGGCTGGCCCATGGCCCGGGTGGCCACACTGCCGTTCGCGCCCGACGGCCTCGTCGAGTACCGCGACCCGCAGGTCAACCGGTCCGACAGCCTCTACCGCTATCTCCTTTCGGCCACCGACGGCTGCGGCCTGAACGAGAAGTTTTCCGACACGCTCACCCTCATCATGCCGCCGCCGGTCGAGCCGACATGGTATTTCCCCAACGTGATAATGCCCGACGCCGAAGGGGTCAACGCCCGCTTCTGCCCCGTGTTCATAGGGCTGCTCGCCGAGGGCTACGAGCTGTGGATTTACGACAGGGTGGGGCGACTGGTGTTCCACACCACCGACCCCGACGCCTGCTGGGACGGCACCTCGCTGCAGGGCTCCAAGATGCCGCAGGGCGGCTATGTCTTTGTGGTTCACGGCCGTTTCGCCGACCGCTCCAAGCACACCCTTTCGGGTACGATTACTATATTAAGATGATTATATAACGTAAAAACGCCATGAATATTGCATTAGTTTTGAGAAATTCCGACACCGGTGGCGACCCCGACTTCATCGCTATGCGCAACCGGCTGGAACAGAACGGCGTGAACACCGAAATAATTACCGAACCCATCGCCAAGGGGAGTTTCGACTTCGTCCTCTCGGTGGGAGGCGACGGCACCATGCTCTCGGCTGTGAGCCTGGTGCGCGACTCGGGAGTGCCCATAGTGGGTGTCAACTTCGGCCACCTCGGGTTCCTCACCACCATGGACGCCGAGGCCACCGTCACCCTGGCCGACGACCTCAGGGAAGGCCGCTACGCCGTGGAGCACCGCACTCTTCTCCAGTTCTCTGCCCTCGACGCCAAGCTCCCCGAATCCTGCGCCCTCAACGAGGTGTCGCTCCACCGCCAAATCGACGCCCCCATGCTCCGCACCCGTGTGTTTGTCGACGACCGCTACGTGGCAACCTACTCGGCCGACGGCCTTATCGTGGCCACACCCACAGGCTCAACGGCATATTCCATGAGCTGCGGCGGCCCCATCCTGACGCCCGACTCGGGCTGCTTTGCCATAACGCCCATCTGCGCCCACTCGCTAACACTGCGCCCCATCATTGTGCCCGACACGGCCGCCATAACCCTCATCACCGAACCCTCGGGCGGCAGCTCGTTCTGCCTCTCGGCCGATTCGCGCCACACCATGCTGCCAACCGGCACCACCGTGAGCCTACGCCGCGCCGGATTCACCGTCGGCATTGTGCGTATGCGCGGACAGGACTTCTTCAGCGCCATCCATGAAAAACTCTCGTGGGACGCCTGATGACTTAGGAATCAGAAACCAGAATTTAGAAATCAAAAAAATGGATATAACAACTTATCTTGAACCTATCGAGCCGGAAAAAATCGGCTTCGTCACCAACGAATTCCTCGTCCGCCTCGGCGACCGCATCAAGACATACTACGCCGGCGCGCCCATGCCCGACCTCGACCAATGCACAATAGCCATCGTGGGCGTGTGCGACGACCGCGGCTCGGTGGCCAACCCCGGCTGCGCTGCTGCGCCCGACGCCATACGCCGCTACCTCTACCGTCTCGCCGTGCCGTGCGAAGGTCTGCACGTGGCCGACCTCGGCAACATCGCACCGGGCCGTAGCAAGGAGGACACCTATTTCGCCCTGACCGAGGTGCTCTACACACTGCTCGACCGCGGCATCGTGACCATCGTCGTAGGTGGTGGCGACGACCTCGTGTTTCCCATCTACAAAGCCTACGAGACCCTCGGACGCGTCATCAACATCTGTTCCGTCGACTCGCGTTTCAACCTCGAGGGCGGCCCCGACGTCAACTCCAACAACTACCTGCAGCACATCGTCATGCAGCAGCCCAACTATCTGTTCGATTTCACCAACATCGGCTATCAGAGCTACTTCGTGGGCGACGAAATGGTCAGGCTCATGGACGACCTCAAGTTCGATGCCGTCAGTGTCGGCGCCATTCAGCTCAACCTTGAGCGCGCCGAACCGCTGGTGCGCTATGCCGACCTTGTCACTGTCGACATCAGCGCCATCCGCCAGAGCGACGCCCCGGCCAACGCCGACCCGTCGCCACATGGCTTCCACAGCGAGGATGTGTGCCGCATAGCCCGTTTTGCCGGCATGAGCGACAAAACCACCTGCTTCGCTCTCACCGAGCTCAACCCCGACCGCGACCGCGATGGCCAGACCGCACATGCCATGGCCCACGCATTGTGGTTCTTTATCGAAGGTGTTATGGGCCGCAAGAACGACTACCCCTATCTCGACAAGCAGAACTATAAGCGTTTCACCGTCGAGCTCCGCGACCACGGCATGGACATCGTTTTCTACAAAAGCAAGAAAACCGACCGCTGGTGGATGGAAGTGCCCTGCATCGACGACGAGCGCCGCACACGCTACGCCCCGCATCTCCTCGTGCCCTGCAACCACAGCGACTACGAGCGCGCCATGCAGAACGAGCTCCCCGACCTCTGGTGGAAACACTACAACCGCATAAACGAACAATAGCACCTTGACTCGCGACGACAATATCGAATACTGTCTGCGCTACCTTCTGGAACAAAACCACGCGCAGGCCCCCATACCGTCAGCCCTCGCAGGCCGTCAGCAGCTGCTCCGTACACTCATGACCATCTGGGAGCCGCAACCCATCGACATCGAATACCTCCGGGCGCAGGACGCCGAGCTGCAGGCCCAGCTCGCCGACCGCGGCGTGGTGTGCACACACGCTTTCGTGTGGAAGGGCGACATCACGCGTCTCAAAGCCGACGCCATAGTGTGCCCGACAACACCCAACGGTCTCGGCAGCCGCAACCCCATGTCGCACACCGCAGCCACGGCCGTCCACACCGCTGCAGGCCTACAGTTGCGGCAGGAGTGCAGCCAGATCCTGCAGGGCGAAGCCATAGCCCCCGGCGGAGCCATAGCCACCCCGGCCTACAACCTGCCCGCTAAATGGGTCATCCACACCGTGCCGCCACAAATTTCCGACTCCCAACCCCCGACAGCTGGCGACGACGAGGCGCTGGCCGCCTGCTATCGCACCGCCATCTGCCTTGCCCGCGAGCGCGACTGCTGCAACATCGCTTTCTGTTCAATCGGCACCGCAGGTTTCCCGCAGCAGCGCGCCGCCGAGATAGCCGTCGAGGCCTGCCGCGACGCTCGAATGTACGTCACCTTCGTCGTCCACAACAGCAATGATTTCGAGACCTACACCCGTCTGCTCACATCCCGCAGGCGTGAACGTCGCCCAAAATGAAATTTGGCGGTTTTTTTGAAAAAAAATTTGGATTTAAAATTTTTTTGTATTTTTGCACCGTTTTTGAAGAGACAAAATAACACATAGGGGTGCTGCAAAGCATTGTGGCTGAGAACATACCCTGTAAAACTTGATCCGGATAATACCGGCGTAAGGAATGGAATTATGAAAACACAAAAGATAACAGTGGCCCAATTGGCCGCAAAGATTTTTGGCGTTAGCGCCATCGCAATTTCACTTTATGGTCAAACAATGAATGTGTCGGCCCAGACCCAGACACAGGACACCACGCGTAAGCTCGACGAGGTGATGATTCAGGATGTTCGCGTGAGCAACAAGACACCGCTCACCACCAGCACCATGAACCGCGAGCAGCTCGACGAGGCCCGCACCGAGTTGTCGGTACCCTATATGCTGGAGACCCAGCCCTCGGTGGTGGCCAGCGGCGAGAACGGCACCATCGGCGGCACCTACATCCGCATACGTGGCGTGGAGCCCAACCGTATCAACGTGAACCTCAACGGCATCACGCTCAACGACCCCGAGAGCCAGCAGGTGTTCTGGTACAACATCCCCAACCTCGGCGGTATGTCGCAGAGCATGCAGATACAGCGCGGCATGGGTGCCTCGACGGGTGGCAGCTCGGCCATGGGTGCCGCCATCAACATGCAGACCCT
>CADCPQ010000128.1 GCA_902803395.1 uncultured Bacteroidota bacterium | reverse complement strand
CCGGATCAGTGCAAATATTATTTCCTGAGTGGATTTACTGCAAAACTGGCAGGTACAGAGCGCGGTATAACCGAGCCTACGCCCACTTTCAGCGCTTGCTTCGGCCAGGCGTTCCTCGAACTCCACCCCACGAAATATGCCGAGGAACTTGTGAAACGCATGGAAAAGAGTGGAGCCAAAGCCTATCTGGTCAACACCGGCTGGAACGGCACAGGTAAACGTATCTCTATCAAGGACACCCGCGGTATCATCGATGCCATACTTGATGGTTCAATCGACAAGGCTCCGACTAAAAAGATTCCGTATTTCGACTTCGATGTTCCGACCGCACTGCCCGGTGTCGACCCGAAAATCCTCGACCCGCGTGACACTTACGGTTGTTCTTGCGAATGGGAAAGCAAAGCCAAAGACCTTGCCGACCGCTTCATCAAGAATTTCAAAAAATTTACCTATAATGAAGCCGGAAAAGCGTTGGTTGAGGCCGGTCCAAAACTTTAAAACACATCCAGTTATGAAAATAAGAGCCGTCATAGTTCTGGCGTTATTCTGTCTCGTCGCCCTAAAGTCTGAGGCATACGATTTTGCCATACGTCTGAACTATGGCGACTCGATATATTTCACCATTATCGACAGGAAGGATAATCTTGTCAAGGTTACGGCACCTTTGGATTTCGGTATCGACCGCTATCCAGGTCGTGCAAAACCGTCAGGCATACTTTCCATTCCGTCATCGGTTACATACAACGGCGTGAGATACATCGTTACCACGATTGGTACGAGGGCATTTTCGCAATGCACAGGTATAACGGCTATTATATTGCCACGTACACTTAAAACCATTGAGGCCTATGCATTTTATAATTGTACAGGCATCAGAGGCCGAATATACATCGGCGAGGGTATAGAAACAATCGGTACGTCGGCTTTTTATGGCTGCAACGGCATCACGGAAGTCTCGTTCAACGCAATAAATTGTACCCAGATGGGATCATCGATGAGTTCGACGGTATTCGGTAACTGCTCCAGTTTGAGGCGGATAGAAATTGGCGACAAAGTTACGAGCATACCTGATTATGCTTTTTGTGGCGTCGATGCTATCTCTACGTCGGTGGAATTTCCTGTGACCTTAAAGAAAATCGGAGCATATTCATTTGCCTACTGCACCGATATTCCCGATATGCTGTTTATTCCTGACAGCGTTCAGGAAATTGGCAATAATGCATTCTACCACTGCCATTCGTTGACTAAAGTCAGGATTGGCCGCAAAGTTGCCAAAATTGGCGAGTATGCTTTTGCCAAATGCATAATGCTCAGCGAAGTAATAGTTGATGCGTTTACCCCTCCGGCAATAACGTCGACGTCGTTTTCCGAAATTTCTGATAACGTCAAGTTCTCCATTCCCTGCGTGGCCCAGGACAATTATAAGACGATATGGGAGTGGGAATCAAAGTCACCGTTCAAAACGTTTGGCGAGTGTGAATTTACAATAAGCGCCACTCTCACTGACACGAACTCAGGCGTTGTGGTGGGTGTCGGAAATTACAAGTATGGTGAACAAGTCTCTCTTGTTGTCGCTCCAGCAGCAGGTTATGGCTTTGAAGGCTGGTCCGACGGCAACAACGACAACCCGCGCCAGTTTACAGCTAATGACAATTTGTCAGTTACCGCTAACATGAGACAGTCTGGCACGATTTTTATACGCGATACTGCATACCGTGTCGATACGTTCTACCGTGGTGGTATCAAGGTTGTGCATGACACAGTCGAGCTCAACGATATTGCAACGTCGATAAAAGACGTCCCCGAGGTGACTTACACTCCTGGGACGAAGCGGGTAACATGGCAGTTGAGAAAAGGCGAGACGGTAGAGTCTGTCGCGGTCTATAGCCCACAGGGTGAATGTGTGTACTCCGGCAACGGCAAACGTGGCTACGTCGACATGAAACGTTTCGAGACAGGCTCATATATAATAAAGATAGAAACATTCAACAGGGTGATACGTGCCCGCTTCTTCATGTCATCCATGAATGGTTATAGTTCCGACGAAAGCGCGACCAAAACTAAACGTAAGCAAACCCAGTCACGCAATGTAATTAAAGACGCAGTACAGAAAACAATAGATATATTTTTGTAAAAAATAGTAAACAACATTAAATATGGCAATCAACAATTTTACCACTCGTCACAATGGCGTTTCCAAAGCCGCCGACGAAGAAAAAATGCTCAAAACCATCGGAGTCGGTTCCATGGACGAACTTATTGAGAAAGCCGTCCCTGCCGCTATCCGTACAGGCAAACCGCTACCTCTCGAAGCGGGCATGAGCGAGTTCCAATTCCTCAACCATTGCCGCGCGTTAGCCAAAAAGAACAAACTTTGGCGCACTTACATCGGAATGGGTTATTATGGCGCTGTGACCCCGGCAGTCATTATGCGTAACGTTTTCGAGAACGCTGGCTGGTATACAAGCTATACCCCGTATCAGACCGAAATCAGCCAGGGCCGTCTCGAAGCTCTCATGAACTATCAGACCATGGTGGCTGACATGACAGGCTTGCCTTTGTCGAATGCTTCGCTTCTTGACGAGGCAACCGCCGCCGGCGAGGCCATGATTATGTTCTTCAATAGCCGCTCGCGTCAGGCTGTTAAGGATGGTGTCTGCAAAGTTTTTGTCGACGAAGGTGTTCTTCCTCAGACCCTTGCTGTCATGAAGACCAATGCCGCTCCCCGTGGTATAGAGATTGTAACTGGCAAAGCTGCACAGACTGAACTTGATGGTAGCTATTTCGCCGCTTTTGTTCAGTATCCCAACCAGTTTGGTGAGGCTCAAGACTGGACAGGCTTTATTGCCAAGTGCCACGAAAAAGGTATCTTTGTTGGTATGGCAACCGACCTTATGGCTCTCGCTTTGATGAAGACCCCTGGCGAGATGGGTGCCGACTGCGCTATTGGCAACACCCAGCGTTTCGGCCTGCCGATGGGTTTCGGCGGTCCTCACGCCGGATTCTTCGCCTTCACCGAGGCTTTCAAGCGCGCCTTCCCTGGCCGCATAATCGGTTGGAGCGTCGACGCCAAGGGCAATCCTGCCCTGCGTATGGCTCTCGGTATGCGTGAGCAGCACATCAAGCGCGACAATGCCACTTCCAACATCTGCACCGCTTCGGCCCTCGTTGCCAACATGAGTGGATTCTATGCCATCTGGCATGGTCCCGAAGGCATCCGCGACATCGCTGTCCGCATCTGTGCTCGCGCCCACCGTCTGGCAATGGAACTCGAGCAATACGGTTACAAGCAGTGGAACAAGGTCTATTTCGACACACTGGCTTTGCAGTGCCCCGTGCCTACCGCCAAAGTCCGCGAAGTGGCCGAAAAACACGAAATCAACTTCCGTTATATTTGTGAAGAATGCATAGGTATCTCGATTGACGAGACCACCGAAAAGTGCGACCTCGACGCCATCGTGGCCTGCCTTGCTGAAGCTGCCGGCAAAAAAGCCGAGCCGCTCGAGTGCAAAGGTTGCTGCTGCAAGTTCGCCGATGAGGCCATCCCTGCCGAACTCAAACGTCAGAGCGCCTATCTCACCGAGAAGGTATTCAACCAGTATCACGACGAGACCTCGATGATGCGCTACATCAAGCGTCTCGAAGAGAAAGACCTCAGCCTCAACCGCGCCATGATTCCGCTTGGCAGCTGCACCATGAAGCTCAACGCTGCCGCCGAAATGCTGCCTCTCTCGTGGAGCCATTTCGCCGGAATGCACCCCTTCGTGCCCGCCAACCAGGCTCAGGGTTATATCGAGATGATTAAAGACATCGAGCGCCGCCTCGCTGTCATCACCGGTTTTGCCGGCGTTTCGCTGCAGCCCAACTCGGGTGCCTACGGTGAGTACAGCGGTCTTACCGTTATCCGCAACTACCACATTGCCAACGGACAAGGCCAGCGCAATGTCTGCCTCATCCCCGCCAGCGCCCACGGCACCAACCCCGCATCAGCCGCCAAGGCCGGTATGACGGTTGTTGTTGTGAAATGCAACGACAAGGGTGACGTCGACATCGACGACCTGAAGGCAAAAGCCGAGCAGTACAAGGACACCCTCAGCTGCCTCATGATTACCTATCCGTCGACCCACGGCGCTTTCGAGGAAGGCATCCTCGACATCATCAACATCATCCACTCCATGGGTGCCCTCGTCTATATGGACGGCGCTAACATGAACGCCCAGGTCGGCCTCACCAGCCCGGGTCACATGGGTGCCGATGTCTGCCACCTCAATCTACACAAGACATTTGCAATGCCTCACGGCGGTGGCGGCCCCGGAGTCGGCCCGATTGCTGTTTGCCAGAAACTTGTCGACTTCCTGCCTACGCATCCGGTTGTCGAAGTCGGTGGCTCGAAAGGCAACACAATGGCCGCTGCTCCCTACGGTTCGGCCTACCTGCTGCCTATCACATACGGCTACCTGCTCATGCTTGGCGGCGAAGGCTTGACCGAAGTGACCAAACACGCTATCCTCAACGCCAACTACCTGCGCGCCCGTCTGCAGAAATACTACAAGATTCTCTACACCAACCGCAACGGTATGTGCGGTCACGAGATGATTGTCGACTTCAACGAGTTCAGCCTCAAGGTCAGCGTCGGCGACGTGGCTAAACGTCTGATGGACTACGGTTTCCACGCTCCCACCGTGGCCTTCCCGGTGCACAACACCCTCATGGTCGAACCCACCGAGAGCGAACCTCTCAGCGAGATGGACCGCTTCTGCGACGCCATGATTGCCATCCGTCAGGAAATCGACGACATCATGACCGGCAAGAGCGACGAGAAGAACAACCCCATCTGCAACGCCCCGCACACCATGCAGGTCGTCTGTGCCGACGAGTGGAACCTCCCGTACAGCCGTCAGAAAGCCGCTTTCCCGCAGCCTCATGTCGAGAAATACTGGCCCACAATCAGCAAAATCGACGACGCTTACGGCGACCGCAACTTGCAGGCCGTCTGGGCTGAGTAAAACATTTTATATGTCATGTAAAAATCGCCACAGTAGACCTGTGGCGATTTTTTTTACAATGCCGACTGCAACGCATTGCAACGATTTGCTTTTTCGGCGCCTTTTTCCGTAAAAAATCATTCCATTTCATGGGGCCGATTTCTCGCCTCGGGATAAGAACAAGCTCTTCTCCTCTCGGCTTAACGAAATCGTTGCAATTTTTTTTATTTCGTTGCAGTCGCTTGTCTGGTCCGGAAAAAGTTCGTAACTTTGCAACAACTTTTCAGGAAATGAAAAACGAAAAGTGAAAAGCGAAAAACCTGAAGCAAAGTCGTTTCGCTTCTCGTTTTTAAATTTACAGGACGCCGGGGCGTGAGAGCCCCGATCACCCGCACAAAGAAGAAAACGGGTCAGAAGTCGGATTTATAGGGGCT
>CADCPQ010000127.1 GCA_902803395.1 uncultured Bacteroidota bacterium | reverse complement strand
CTTGAAGTTGGAGATGATGGGGTTCTCGATAATCTCGTTGCCGGCGGCGCCTGCCTTCTGCGGCTTGGCCATAAGGCCACGCATACCTGAAAGCTGACGAATCTGCTCCTTGCTACCACGAGCGCCCGAATCATACATCATGTAGATTGGGTTGAAGCCCTGGTTGTCGGCCTTGAGGCGTTTCATCAAGGTCTCGGTGAGCTGGTTGTTGGTGTTGGTCCAAATATCGATAACGTGGTTGTAACGTTCATTGTTGGTAATCAGACCCATGGAGTACTGAGCCATAACCTCTTCGACCTCGTCGTTGGCTTTTTCAATCATCTGATCCTTTTCGGTCGGGATGATGACGTCGCCGAGGTTGAACGAGAGACCGCCGCGGAAAGCCTGACGGTAACCCATGTTCTTGATGTCGTCGAGGAAGTTGGCGGTCACGGCGTTGCCGCACACGGTGAAGATGTCGCCGATGATGTCGCGCAACGATTTCTTGCCCATGACCTGGTTGATATAGCCGTACTCGTTGGGGACGACCTGGTTGAAGATGACGCGTCCGACGGTGGTGCGGAGACGGTCGGTCTTGATGATTTCGAACTCATCGCGACCTTGAGCCGCGGCAAATTTGACCGAAATGCAAGCATTGAGGGCGACGCGGTGCTCGTTGTAGGCGATGATGACCTCTTCGGGCGAGTAGAAACGGCTGCCTTCGCCGAGAACTGTTTCGGTCTCGGTGGTGCGGCGCGGTTTGGTCATGTAGTACAGACCCAGAACCATGTCCTGCGACGGCACAGTGATAGGAGCGCCGTTGGCGGGGTTGAGGATGTTGTGGGTCGAAAGCATAAGTATCTGAGCCTCCAGAATAGCGGCGTTGCCAAGGGGCACGTGCACAGCCATCTGGTCACCGTCGAAGTCGGCGTTGAAGCCGGTACACACAAGCGGATGCAGACGGATGGCTTTACCCTCGACGAGTTTGGGCTGGAAAGCCTGGATACCGAGACGGTGAAGCGTAGGAGCACGGTTGAGCAGTATGGGATGACCCTTGAGGGTATTTTCGAGGATTTCCCACACCACGGGGTCCTTGCGATCCACTATACGTTTGGCCGATTTGACGGTCTTGACGATTCCACGTTCAAGAAGTTTGCGGATAACGAAAGGCTTGAACAACTCCGATGCCATATCCTTGGGGAGACCGCACTCGTGCATTTTGAGTTCGGGTCCAACCACGATAACCGAACGGCCGGAGTAGTCGACGCGCTTACCGAGCAAGTTCTGACGGAAACGGCCCTGTTTGCCCTTGAGGGAGTCGGAAAGCGACTTGAGGGAGCGGTTGGAGTCGGACTTGACACTGGAAACCTTGCGCGAATTGTCGAACAGCGAGTCGACAGCTTCCTGAAGCATACGTTTTTCGTTGCGCATGATGACTTCGGGAGCCTTGATTTCGACGAGGCGTTTGAGGCGGTTGTTGCGGATGATGACACGACGATAGAGCTCGTTGATGTCGCTGGTGGCAAAACGGCCGCCATCGAGCGGCACGAGGGGACGCAGGTCGGGCGGGATGACCGGCAGGATGGTCATAATCATCCACTCGGGCTTGTTGTCCATCTCGACACCGAGCACATTGCCGCGGGCCTGCATACGTTTGCGTGACTCGCGGAACGACTCGACGATGTTCAAACGCTTCAAGGCATCCTGCTTGCGCTGGTTGGAAGTCTCCTTCGAAGCGCGGTCGCGCAGCTCGTAGCTGATAGCGTCGAGGTCAAGCTCATGCAGCAGTTTCTGGAGCACTTCGGCACCCATGCCGGCGATGAATTTATCGGGGTCGGTGTCGGGCAGCTGGTCGTTGCCTTCGGGCAGGTTGTCGACGATTGCGTAGTACTCTTCCTCGGCGAGGAGGTCGAGCTTGTTGACCGGCATATCGTTGAGGGTGGCCTTACCGGGCTGCAGGACTATGTATTTCTCATAGTAAATCACCTGCTCGAGTTTTTTCGAAGGAATATCGAGGAGAGTGCCTATTTTGTTCGGCAGCGAACGGAAAAACCAAATGTGAGCCACCGGCACGATGAGCTCGATATGACCCATACGTTCACGACGCACCTTTTTCTCGGTAACCTCAACGCCGCAGCGGTCGCAAACAACACCTTTGTAGCGGATGCGTTTATATTTGCCGCAGTGGCACTCCCAGTCGCGGGTCGGTCCGAAAATCTTCTCGCAGAACAAGCCGTCGCGTTCGGGCTTGTAGGTGCGGTAGTTGATTGTTTCGGGCTTTGTCACCTCGCCGTATGAGCGCTGTTTTATTGACTCAGGCGACGCAAGGCTGATGGTTATCGAATTGAAATCGTTCTTTATCTGAGATTCTTGTTTAAATGCCATGTTCTTAAATCACTTAATGCTATGTTTATGAACTGTATGGGATTAATCGAAGGTTACTTCCAGACCCAATCCGCGAAGTTCGTGGATAAGGACGTTGAAGGACTCGGGGATGCCGGCAGTGGGCATATTGTCGCCCTTGACGATTGATTCATAAGCCTTTGCGCGGCCCATGACATCGTCAGACTTGACGGTGAGGACTTCCTGCAACACGTGCGAAGCACCGAAAGCTTCGAGAGCCCAGACCTCCATCTCACCGAAACGCTGACCACCGAAATTGGCTTTACCGCCGAGCGGCTGCTGAGTGATGAGAGAGTACGGACCGATGGAACGGGCATGCATCTTGTCGTCGACCATGTGGTGCAGCTTGAGCATATAGATGTAGCCCACGGTGGCAGGCTGGTCGAAACGTTCGCCTGTTTCGCCGTCGTAGAGGTAGGTGCGGCCGTTTTCAGGCAGACCAGCCTCTTGCATATAACCGTTGATTTGTTCGAGGGTGGCACCGTCGAAGATGGGGGTCTTGAAACGTTTGTTGAGTTTCTTGCCAGCCCAACCAAGGACGGTCTCATAAATCTGTCCGAGGTTCATTCGCGAAGGCACACCGAGGGGGTTGAGAACGATGTCGACAGGAGTACCGTCGGCGAGGAAAGGCATATCCTCGGCACGTACAATCTTCGACACAATACCCTTGTTACCGTGACGACCGGCCATCTTGTCGCCGATACGCAGTTTGCGTTTCATGGCAATGTAGACCTTGGCCATCTGGACTATTCCACTCGGGAGGTCATCACCAACGGTAATGGCGAATTTCTTACGTGTGAAGCGTCCAGATATTTCGCGGAATTTGACGTTGTAGTTGTTCAGCAACTCCTTGATGAGGGCATTGGTTTCCTTGTCGGTAGTCCACTTGTTGGGATTGACCTCGGTATAGTCGAGCGACTTGAGGGTCTTCATAGCGAACTTGACCTTCTTGGGTATGAGTTCTTCCTTATGGTTGGAGTAAACACCGTTGGAAACCTTGTTGCTGAGGAGTATGACGAGCTTGTCGACGAGTTTGCTCTTCAGCTCTTCGCATTCAATACGATACTCTTCTTCAGGTTTTGCAAGCAGTTCTTTCTCTTTGGCGCGTGACTTGCGGTCGCGGATGACGCGGGCAAAGAGCTTCTTGTCGATAACAACACCGTGAACCGACGGCGGGACTTTGAGCGAAGCGTCTTTGACATCGCCAGCCTTATCGCCGAAAATGGCACGGAGAAGTTTTTCCTCGGGGGTGGGGTCCGATTCTCCCTTAGGAGTAATCTTACCTATAAGTATATCACCTTCTTTGACTTCAGCACCGATACGGATGATACCGTTCTCGTCGAGATCTTTTGTGGCTTCATTACCGACGTTGGGGATGTCGCGGGTGAGTTCCTCGTTGCCGCGCTTGGTTTCACGAACCTCGAGGGTGTATTCCTCAACGTGCACGGAAGTGAAGATATCCTCCTTGACGACACGCTCCGATATAACGATAGCGTCCTCGAAGTTGTAACCCTTCCACGGCATGAAGGCAACCATCATATTGCGGCCGAGGGCAAGTTCGCCGTTTTGAGTGGCGTAGCCTTCGCACAACACCTGGCCTTTCTTGACCTTGTCGCCCTTCTTGACGATAGGACGGAGATTGATGGCGGTTGAGTGGTTGGTGCGCTGATATTTAGTGAGATGGTATTCTTTGACATCTTCGTCGAACGACACAAGACGCTCTTTCTCCGTGCGGTTGTGACGGATAACAATCTTGGTAGAATCGACGAATTCGACCACACCATCAGCCTGGGCGTTGAGCAAGACACGGGAATCCTTGGCTACCGACTCCTCAATACCGGTTCCGACAATAGGAATCTCGGGGTTGAGCAGCGGCACAGCTTGACGCATCATGTTCGAACCCATCAGGGCACGGTTAGCGTCGTCGTGTTCGAGGAACGGGATAGCCGAAGCGGCAATGGAAGCAATCTGGTTCGATCCAATGTCGATGAGGTCGACCTCTTCGGGCGACACAATCGGGAAGTCAGCCTGACGACGGGCTTTGACGCGGGCCACAGTGATGCGACCCTCCTCGTCTTGAGGCGTGGTGGCCTGTGCCACGGTTTTATTCTCTTCAGCCTCGGCAGAGAGGTAAATCGGAGCCTCGTTGATTTGCACCTGACCGTCGACAACACGCTGATAGGGTGTTTCAATGAAACCGAGGTTGTTGATTTTGGCGTACACGCACAGCGACGAGATAAGACCGATGTTCGGGCCTTCAGGGGTTTCGATGGTACATAGACGACCATAGTGTGTATAGTGGACGTCGCGGACCTCGAAGCCAGCGCGCTCACGCGACAGACCTCCAGGACCGAGAGCCGATATACGGCGCTTGTGAGTGATTTCAGCCAAGGGGTTTGTCTGGTCCATAAACTGGCTCAACTGGCTGGTGCCGAAGAAAGAGTTAATGACCGACGAAAGGGTCTTGGCATTGATAAGTTCGGTCGGTGTAAACACTTCGTTATCACGCACATTCATACGTTCGCGTATAGTACGCGACATACGGGCGAGACCGACACCGAACTGATTGTAGAGCTGTTCGCCAACAGTACGTATACGACGATTCGACAAGTGGTCGATATCGTCGACGTCAGCCTTCTGGTTGATAAGCTCAATGAGGTACTTGATTATCGAGGTGATATCCTCTTTGGTCAGCACACGCACCGAGTCGGGAACCGAAAGGTTGAGTTTTGTATTGATTCGGTAACGACCCACATCGCCCAAATCATAACGTTTGTCCGAGAAGAAAAGCTTCTCGATTATACCGCGAGCCGTCTCCTCGTCTGGAGGTTCGGCGTTGCGCAGCTGACGATAAATGTATTCCACGGCCTCCTTGGCATTATTGGCCGTGTCTTTTTTCAAGGTATTGTAAATCACGGAGTAGTCAAGACCGTCCTTGTCTTCGGCTTTGACGAGGATAGACTTGATGTCCAGTTCGAGAATTTTCTCGATATTTTCTTCGGTCAGTTCGACATCGCGTTCGATGACGACTTCTGTACGTTCCATGGAAACGACTTCGCCGGTATCTTCGTCGACGAAATCCTCAGTCCAGCTGTCCACCACACGGGCAGCGAGACGTTTGCCTACGGCTTTCTTGAGGCTGGCGCGGCTTACCTTGACCTCTTCGGCGAGGCTGAAAATGTCAAGGATGTCCTTGTCCGACTCAAAACCGATGGCGCGCAACAGGGTTGTGATGGGGAGTTTCTTTTTACGGTCGATGTAAGCATACATCACATTGTTGATGTCAGTCGTAAACTCCATCCACGAACCCTTGAAGGGGATGATACGTGCCGAGTAAAGCTGGGTGCCGTTCGAGTGGAACTGTGTTCCGAAGAACACGCCCGGCGAACGGTGCAACTGCGATACTACAACACGTTCGGCACCATTGATTACAAAGGTGCCCTTGGGGGTCATATAGGGAATCATTCCCAGATAGACCGGTTGCTCAATTGCCTGGAATTCCTCGTTTTCCGGATCGTTGCAGCTCAGTTTGAGCTTGGCTTTCAGCGGCACACTGTAGGTCAGGCCGCGCTCAATGCACTCTTCGATAGTGTAGCGCGGGGGGTCGATGAAATAATCCAGAAATTCAAGAGTGAAATTATTGCGGGCGTCCGAGATTGGGAAATTTTCTTTGAAAACCTTGAACAAACCTTCGTCCAAACGGTTATCGGGGTTGGTTTCAATCTGGAAGAAATCCTTGAACGACTGCAACTGGATGTCAAGGAAATCGGGGTAATCAAATTTGCGGACGGACGCGAAATTAACTACTGTGGGTTCTTTTGTTGCCAAGGGATTATAAAATTTAATCGTGTATTACGAAACTAAAAAAAGCAGTTTTAGCGTACAGCCGACATGGCCGGGGAGGTTGCAAGCAACAAGGAATAGGCGCTCCGGACAACGCCGGAGGCCCTATTCCTTGGAGAAATCGGGGTTATTCAAACTACTTGATTTCGATTTCAGCGCCGGCCTCTTCGAGGGCTTTCTTCAGCGATTCGGCTTCGTCTTTCGAGACGCCTTCCTTGACGGGCTTGGGAGCGTTGTCGACAAGTTCCTTCGACTCCTTCAGACCGAGGCTGGCCATATCCTTGACGGCTTTCACGACGGCGAGTTTCTTGGTCATATCGGGAACACCCTTCAGGATGACGTCGAACGAGGTCTTCTCCTCGGCGGCGGCGGCGCCACCGGCGGCGGGAGCGGCGGCAACTGCGACAGCAGCGGCGGCGGGTTCAATGCCGTATTCCTCTTTGAGGACGTCAGCGAGTTCTTTTACTTCTTTAACGGTTAAGTTAACCAGTTCTTCAGCGATAGCTTTGATGTCTGCCATGACTATTTGATTTTTTTAATGTTATACAATTTTTTGTTCTTTGGGCACTGTGCCCGGTTTCTTTTTTGGTTGTTTTTGTCTGACGGTTTTGCGACGTGTCAAGGTCGGGTTAAGGTCGGCTTTTATTCGGCCTTTCTCTCCTCTAATGTTTTCAGAACACCAGTAATGGTGTTGCCTGCCGACTGCATCTGCGACATGACGTTCTTGATCGGAGACTGCAGCAGTGCGACGACGTCGGCAATGAGCTCGTTCTTGGATTTGATGTGGACGAGGGCGTCGAGGTTCTGTTCCCCGATATAGAAGCACTCTTCAACATAGGCACCCTTGAGAATGGGCTTGGTTGCGTTCTTGTCGTTGGCGCGATACTCTTTTATGAGTTTTGCAGGCGCATTGTTGATGTTAGAAAGCATTATGGCGGTTTCACCCTTAATCACCTGGAACAGCTCGGAATAGTCTATCCCGCTCTTTTCCATTGCTTTGATGAGAAGAGTGTTCTTGACGACTTCCAACTTGACCTCTTTGCGGAAAGCCGCGCGGCGGAGCTTGCTGGTCTGCACCGAGTTCAAGCCTCCGATGTCGGCGATGTAAAGATGAGGATAAGCCTTGATCTCTTCGCACAACGAGTCAATCAGTTGGTCTTTCTGTTCTTTTCTCATAATGTTTCTTTACTTAATTGGATTGATTACAATGTAGCGGCTTTGGTGTCCACTTTCACTCCCGGGCTCATGGTGCTCGAAATGGAGATGCTCTTCACATACGTGCCTTTGGCGGCAGTGGGTTTGAGCTTCATGATCATTTGGAGAACCTCGCGGGCGTTTTCGACGATTTTCTGGTTGTCGAACGAGCACTTGGCAACGGCAGTGTGGATAATGCCGAATTTGTCGACCTTGAAGTCGATTTTACCGGCTTTAGCCTCCTGGACGGCCTTGCCCACTTCCATGGTAACGGTGCCGGTCTTGGGGTTGGGCATGAGTCCACGGGGTCCGAGGATACGTCC
Source organism: uncultured Bacteroidota bacterium (assembly GCA_902803395.1). Taxonomy (GTDB): domain Bacteria; phylum Bacteroidota; class Bacteroidia; order Bacteroidales; family P3; genus Colimorpha. Next base: position 2,643 of record CADCPQ010000127.1, on the reverse strand, counting down.
CAAAGCACCAACTTTCGGCATTACGCTGGGCATGGTAATAATAACATCAACATCCGTCCAACCGCCTTTTATCTTGGTGATGTACTCATCCAGTCCGTAATAATCGGCTCCGGCTGCTTTAGCTTCTTCCTCCTTGTCAGGGGTGCAGAGAACGAGGACGCGGACAACCTTACCAGTACCGTGGGGCAGAGTGACGCTGCCGCGCACCATCTGGTTGGCTTTGCGGGGGTCTACGCCGAGACGCACGTCGATGTCAACCGACGAGTCGAACTTGGTGTAGGTGATGTCCTTGACGACCTGCACGGCCTCTTCAAGCGAGTAGACCTTGGTGGTGTCAAACTTGGCTAAAGCTTCTTTTTGTTTTTTGGTTAATTTTGCCATGTTTTGTTAATTTTTGTGGTCAACGCACTGCTTGACGGCAATGCTACCACTGTTGTTAATTTACTTGTTTAGCGGATTATCACCCGTAACTGTGATACCCATGCTGCGTGCAGTGCCTGCCACCATGCTCATGGCTGATTCGATAGTGAAACAGTTGAGGTCGGGCATTTTGGCTTCTGCAATCTGCCGGACCTGCTCCCATGTGACGGAAGCCACCTTGGTGCGGTTAGGCTCTGAAGAACCCTTCTCGGCTTTGGCGACCTCTTTCAACTGGACGGCGACAGGGGGGGTCTTGACTACAAAATCGAAGGACTTGTCGGTGTACACAGTGATGATGACCGGAACGATTTTGCCGGCCTGCTCCTGCGTACGAGCATTGAACTGCTTGCAGAACTCCATGATGTTGACGCCCTTGGCACCCAGTGCGGGTCCCACAGGAGGCGCGGGGTTCGCGGCACCGCCCTTGATTTGCAATTTAATCAATCCTGCAACTTCTTTTGCCATTGAATTAAATTTTTAAAATGAGTTAATTGACTGTTTTTACTGTTCTTTCTCAACTTGGTTGAAACTCAACTCGAGAGGTGTCTTGCGGCCGAAGATTTTGACTGTAACCTTCAATTTCTTCTTGTCCTCGTTCACCTCCTCGACCACACCGGCAAAGCTGTTGAAGGGACCTTCGATAACTTTGACGGCTTCGCCGACGATGAACTTGTCCATAATGCCGTCGCCGTTCATGAGCTGGTCGTCCATCTTACCGAGTATACGGTTGACTTCCGACTGGCGCATCGGTATCGGCTTTCCTTCGCGTTCGCGGAGGAAATCGAGCACGTTGGGCAGGTTCTGGATGACTGGAATGATTTCTTCGCGCAAGTCGGCCTCTATCAGCACATAACCAGGGAAATAGTTGCGGTCCTTGACCACCTTTTTCCCGTTGCGGATAGAGTAGACTTTTTCGGTAGGGATAAGCACCTGCGGCACAAGGTCGGACCAGTTGCGTTTGGCCATTTCGCTTTCAATATACTCTTTGGCCTTTTTCTCCTTACCGCTTATCGCTCTGACGACATACCATTTTTTTTCCTGTTGATCCATCTTAGTATAAGAACAGTGGTTTATACTTATTTTTCATGCCCTGGCGGGCACAAACGACCCCTGATTTTCTAACTTGCGGCCAGATCTCAAAAGAATTTGGGAAGCAAGACCCGGCACTATGCGGTTCGTTATCCAATCAGAGAATAAAAGTATCCGAGCAATCCTTTCCAGCCCATGTTCTGCGCGCCGAAGACGACATCCATGCAGAAAACTATCAGGGCAAGGATAAGAGCGGCGACAGCGACCACAACGGCGCTCGACTGCAGCTCCTTGAACGTAGGCCACGACACTTTGTGCACAAGTTCGTCGTAGCTCGATTTTACGTAATTACCAAATTTTGACATCTTTTTATTCCGAATTCTGAATTCTTAACTATATTTTCTTGGCAGGGGCAGAGAGAATCGAACTCCCAACTACGGTTTTGGAGACCGTCATTATACCATTTAACTATGCCCCTGTAAAGGGCGCACCTTTGGGTACGCCCTTACTTTCAGTCCCGATTATTCAATAATCTTGGTGACCTGGCCGGAGCCGACGGTACGACCGCCTTCGCGGATAGCGAAACGGAGGTTCTCGTTGAGGGCGATGTCGGAGATAAGCTCGACAGTGATGGTCAGGTTGTCGCCGGGCATAACCATTTCGCGGCCTTCGGGCAGGTGGATTTCACCGGTCACGTCAGTGGTGCGGAAATAGAACTGCGGACGATATTTGTTGTGGAACGGGGTGTGACGGCCGCCTTCCTCTTTCTTCAGGATATAGACAGCAGCCTCAAATTTGTGGTGAGGTTTGACCGAGCCGGGTTTGGCGATAACCATACCGCGACGGATCTCGTCCTTGTCGATACCGCGGAGAAGCAGACCAACGTTGTCGCCAGCTTCACCTTCGTCAAGAATCTTGCGGAACATCTCAACACCAGTGACGACCGATTTCAGTTTCTCGGCGCCCATACCAATGATGTCGACGGGGTCGCCAGTGTGGATAACACCGGTTTCGATACGGCCAGTACCGACGGTACCGCGGCCGGTGATCGAGAAAACGTCCTCGATAGGCATGAGGAAATCTTTATCAACAGCGCGGGTGGGCAGGGGGATCCAAGTGTCGACAGCGTTCATAAGCTCTTCGACGGCCTTGACGCCACTGGCTTCGCCGTTAAGGGCGGCGAGGGCGGAACCG
>CADCPQ010000126.1 GCA_902803395.1 uncultured Bacteroidota bacterium | reverse complement strand
TTTGACAATTATATATTTTCTACCAAACCCGCCCCGCAGTAAATTTTGCGGCAGGTGCAGGCAAATGAATTAAAAACAAAGAGGAAATCCTCCCGACGATTACCTGTGCAATTCGTGGGGGGAGGGTGACTATCAGCGATTTATGAATATTGTTTGGCATCGTCCCATTTCCGTTTCACACTGCAAATATACACATTTCCCGCCACATGGAAAAATATTATCTCCACATTATTGCAAAAAAGAGTATCTTCGCATCCGATTTTTGATAGATTTCCGACTGCAAAGATACGCACTTTTTTCGATGTGGCCAAATTTATTTTTTCGATTTGGGATTTTTTTTGTATTTTTGCAATTTAAATTTGACATAAAAATAGTATTGTTTCGCAATGAAAAAAAGTATAATAACAATTCTTGTTTGTCTGGCAACTTTCTGTATGTCAGAGGCTCAGAATATCGTAGAAGATAATTTCCAACGCTTGCAGGTGAATTTTTCTGTCAGCGAGCTGCGGATGGAAAAGGTTGAAATGGACAGTCGCGAGTTTACTCAACTGAGTGTTGAAGGTATGCAGCCGTCGTCGCAGGTCGGGGCACCCGATCTGCCTACCTGGTCCTCCATCATCGAGGTGCCTGTTTGCAACGGATATGAGGTTGAGGTGACAGGAGCGGAATATGACACAATCCCACTGTCGGACGCTGTCGTATCGCCCGTGCAGCCTTCGCGCAGCAAGTCGGACATCGGCGTTCATCCGCTGTCGATGGACGAAAAAATATATGGCACTGACGACTTTTTTGCAGCTGCACCGATAGCCATGGTGGAATATGTCGGCGTGGCTCGTGACCGCAATCTGGCTCGCCTTCAGTTCTCGCCGGTAAGCTACAACCCCGTAAGCGGACTTGTTGTGGTGTGCCGCAAAGCCACTGTGACAATCAACTACAAGGATGTCGACGAAAAGGGTAGCACCGAACTCCTCGAACGCTACTATTCGCCGATGTTCGGGGTAGGGCAGGGGACCTTCAACAGCCTGCTGCCCAAGTCGGTGCGTACTGCTGCGCCGGTGCGCTATCTGATTGTGGCCCACAGTATGTTCCGTGGCTATTTGGATGAGTTCGTGAACTGGAAACGCCGCAAAGGTTTCATAACCGACATTGTCTACACCGACAACTCCGCGGTGGGTACTACGTCGACCAGCATAGCCGCCTACATCAAGAGCCAATACGACAACGCCACCACCGCCAGCCCGGTGCCGACCTATCTGCTGATTGTGGGCGACCACGAGCAGATACCGGCCTTTGCGGCTCAGGTGACATCGCCTTCGAGTGACCATATCACCGACCTTTATTACGCCTGCTGGACCTCGGGCGACCATATCCCCGACTGCTACTATGGCCGTTTTTCGGCTCAGAACGTATCGCAGTTAACTCCGCAGATTGAGAAAACGCTTATGTATGAGCAGTACACCTTCGCCGACCCGTCGTACCTCGACCGTGCCGTGATGGTGGCTGGCGTCGACCGTGGAAGCAGCGGCGACAACGCCTACAAATATGGCGACCCTGCCATGGACTACGCCGTTACCAACTATGTGAATGGTGCTCACGGTTTCAGTCAGGTGAAATATTTCAAGAATGATGTCTCGATAGTGCCCAGTGCCGCCAACGTTACGGTGGGCAGCAGCGAGTCCTCCAACTCAGCCACCGTGCGCAGCTACTACAACCAGGGTGCAGGCTGGATCAACTACTCGGCCCATGGCAGCGCCACCAGTTGGGGAACGCCCAGCTTCACCACCTCCGATGCGGCGTCGATGACCAACAGTCAGAAGTTTGGCATAATGATAGGCAACTGCTGTCTGACCAACAAGTTCGAGACCACGACTTGCCTTGGTGAGTCGGTTCTTCGCAAGGGTGAATATTGCGGCGCTGTGGGATACATCGGTGGCAGCAACAGCACCTACTGGGGCGAGGATTTCTACTGGGCTGTTGGCGTGAGAAGCGGCATAGGCCCCACTATGTCGATGGCATACAACAGCAGCAATCTCGGCAATTACGACCGCTCTTTCCACACCCACGGCGAAGCCTATTCCGATTGGGCCACAACTCAGGGCTCGTTGACAATGTTCGGCAATATGGCTGTGGAAAGTTCGACTTCGAGTTACAAATATTATTACTGGGAAATCTACCACCTGATGGGCGACCCGTCGCTTATGCCTTATCTCACTCAGGCCCAGGACCAGACGATAACGTCAAGCTCGGTACTGATGGTCGGAACGACAAACCTTTCCGTCGTTGCGGCACCATACGCCTACGTCGCCTTGACCGACACCCTGACGCGAACCCTTCGTGCGAGCGGCTATGCCGACGCTTCGGGTCATGTTAACCTCACACTGCCTACCTCCTTGCCGGTGGGCGGCTACGAACTGGCAGCATCGGCACAGCAGTATCAAATAGCATTCAAAGCCATCTCCGTTGTACCGTCGTCGGGACCCTATCCCGTCGCAGTCAGGGTCACGCCGACCACTCCGCTTGAGGCCGGTTCAACGGTGCCTTTGCGTATTGCGGTGGCCAACCTTGGCAACAGCACGGCAACGAATGTCACGCTGACGCTCGTTTCCGACAATCCTCTGGTGACACTCTCCGCCGGCACCGTCAGCGTAGGCAATATTACCGCTGGCGACACAGTGGTGATGACAACCGTTTCGGCTACAGCTTCGCAGCAGGCCGCCGACCAGACAACGGCCTCAATTACAGCCTCTACCCAATGGTCGGGCAGTTCGTCGGCAGCCATCAACAATGCATCGCTCACGGTGAATGCGCCCTTGTTGGTGATGACTGTCACCCCGTCGGCCACAAGTGTGCTTCCCGACAGTAACATGACAATAACCGTCGACATCACCAACGTCGGCCATGCCGATTTAGCTTCGTCGCAAATAGTGCTTACCACCGGCAACCCGCTGCTGGCCGTGAACACAAGCGGCAGCACTTTCACGATGGTTCAAGGCGGTGCAATCCAGTGGCAGTTCGACCTATATGCCGACCCCGCAATCGACAGCAATATTTTTGTGCCCGTGTATGTGAACGTTACCGGTCCGCAGACTTTGGCCGACACCTTGCAGCTCTATATCGGCATCAACAGCACCGAAACCTTCGAAGGCGGACGCTATCAGGTGCAGGGCTGGACTCAAGGCGCTCATCCCTGGACATTCACTTCCGAGGAATCGTACGAGGGCCAATGGGCGGCACGTTCAGCGGCCAACCTTGGCAGCAATAACAGTTCCGAGATGAGCATCGCTTTCAACGCCGCAATGAACGACAGCGTCAGTTTCTACTACAAGGTCTCGTCCGAATCCAACTACGACAAGTTCCACTGCTACCTTGACGGAACCGATAAGGTTGAGGCATCGGGCGAGGTCGACTGGACCCGTTTGGCCTTCGCCGTGACTGCCGGAAGCCATGAACTGATATTCGCTTACGCCAAGGACGGCAGCGTGGACCGCAATTCCGACTGCGCCTGGGTTGACAACATTGTCCTGCCTCACGGCCCACAATCCTCGACGCCCATCCATCATGAAGAAGAGGAGGGCAACTTCGAGAATTTGGTTGTCAATTTCAACTCCGAATCCGACGACAGCCGCTGGATACTTGAAAACGGCAGCCTCACCAATGTGTGGGTCATAGGTTCCACGGGCGCCAACGGTGCCGGTCGCGGCCTCTACATAAGCAACGACGGCGGGCAAACCAACGCCTACAATAACAGCAGTTCAACATCTGTTTTCGCCTACACAACCCTTTGGATGGACACTGGAACTTACTACGCCTCATTCGACTGGCGCTGCAACGGCGAAAGCAACTACGACTATTTGCGCGCAGCCCTTCTCCCCGCGTCGGTAGAGCTTGTTGCGTCCACTTCGGTGCCTTCAGGCTGGTCGTACTCGGCCCTTCCTGCCACCGCCATCGCCCTCGACGGCGGCCATAAACTCAACCTCTCCTCGTCGTGGGCGACACAGGAATCCGAGGTTTACGTGTCGCAGAGTGGCTGGTACAATCTCGTTTTCTTATGGCGTAACGACTACAGCGACGGCAATATGCCTCCCGCCGCCATCGACAACGTCAGACTGACCCGCAACACACTGTACACACTCACCGTTGCTTCCAACCATGGCACGACAGTCGGCTCGGGTTCCTACCATGAAGGCGAGATTGCCACGGTCGGAGTATACCCCGAAGCGGGCTATACTTTCGGCGGCTGGAACGACGGCAACAGCGACAACCCCCGCCAGATTACGGTCAGCGACAACATTAACCTTGTGGCCGTCATTGCGCAGGGCAATGTCGTTACAGTCCACGACACCGCTTTTGTCGAGGTGCCGGTGCACGACACCACCGTTGTCACCATCACCGAAACTGTCACTGTAACCGACACCGTCACCGTGACTGACACTGTGACGCTGACAGAATATACCGAGGTGCACGACACCACCGTCGTCTATGCCGACACCATGACCCTCGTTGAGTATGTGCCGGTGCACGACACCACCGTCGTCACCCTTTTCGACACCGTGACAGTCGTGGAGCGCGACACCGTCACTGTCGTCGAGCGTGATACCGTCACACTCATTGAGCACGACACTGCCTACGTCACCCTCACCGACACTTTGACGCTCGTCCAGCACGACACCACCGTTGTCACCCTCACCGATACCGTCACCATCGTCGAACGCGACTCGATAACGCTCATCCAGTACGACACTGTCAACAACTATTTCTACGACACCACCGTCGTTACCGACACAATCTACATAGTCGATAACATCGTCCAGATATGCGACACCGTGTTCGACACCATCGTTATCCACGACACGATATACGTCGAACTGCAGGGTATCGACAGCGTCGACGTGCTGAACCTCAAGGTCTACTCAAATCGCGGACAAATCGTTGTGGAAGGTGCCGACGGCAACCAGGTGACGTTGTACGACGTTACGGGTCGCCCCCTTGCGACAAAACGCGACGACTACACGATGTTGCGTTTCGACGTACCCACCAGCGGCACCTACATGATAAAAGCCGGCAGCCATCCCGCCCGCAAAGTGGTGGTGATAAAATAAAACGGTAGTCGCCCCGTCGGATTGCATACTCCGTCATTGGCCTCAACATGGGTTTCGAACGGCAAAACATCGGCCGGAGTAAATGTTAATTATATGTTAAATTTTAACATATCCGACCCAAGGCCGATGTAAGGCCGACCCAAATACGACCCGAACCTATCCAACCGCTTGATTGCCAGTGAGATGGGTAAAATTAGTTAAATGTTTGATTTTCAGCTGGTTAATGTAAAATTCGGGGCGGTTTTTGCCAAAAAACCGCCCCGGAAATTTTAACATTTGCCGTTGCCGTGAGGTTCAGGGTCCACCAACAGGTTTCAAAATCGGTCGGGGCTGGCGCAGTGGGGACGATGGCTATTTCCTGACAAATGTGTATCTCATCTGGCTATGGGACCCTTCTTCTTGTTCGAAGCAGCGCAGGACGAGCGTGTCACGTGTCAGTTTTTCAATCTCGAAGTCGCGTGGAGTGTTATGGCTATACCACCCTATGCTAATGTATAGGTCCTTCATGCTGTATTCCGCGGTGTCGATGTTTGTCAGGTACGGTGGCTTTTGCTCGCAGTCGTGTGTATGATATGTGACGATACACTTGTTTGTGTCGATGAAGTCAAATGCGACGAGCGTGGACATACTTGAGTCAACCACGACATGATACGGCTGATAGTCGCCTACTACCTCTTCTTCGGTATAATTCCATAGTATGGCCGATTCCACGCAAAGCCACTCGCCAAGGAGCAGGTTGCTGTCGTTGGCGTTTTCTTTCGCCGTTGCCTCATCAAGTTCGGCAGGCGCACCACCGCTCTTGCAGGCGGTCATCATTCCGAGGGCGCACACCATCGCGCCGAGTAAAAAGAGTTTCTTCATATTGCTGTAAATTTAGTTTGTTTCTTCCAGTTTAAACCGCATGCGCCAGGTGTGGGTGTCGGCGTTTGCTCCACTTCGGTCGCAGGCCGTGTCCCCCGCGGGGCCAGGCAGGTAGTCGTGGGAGATGATTTTGAAGTGGCCGATTTCGGAGGTGTTATGCACATGGGTGCCGACGCAGGCGCAGAGGTCGTAGTCGCCGATGCGGACGAGGCGTAGGGTCTCGCTTGCATCGTCGGGCAGTTTCCAGAGGTCCACCTCGGGCGGCACCTCGCCACGCTTCACAAACTCGTAGGTTACGGGCAGACCCTGCGAGATTACCTCGTTGACGCGGCGTTCGATTTCTTGCACCTGCTCGTCGGTGGGGCAGACATCGAGAATGTAGTCGCATTTGCTCTTTTTCCGCTCGATATGTGCGTTGCGCGACCGCGGGCAGCCGAACATCCGCACCATCGTCTGGTTCAAAATATGCTCCGCCGTATGCATCGGCGGGTA
>CADCPQ010000125.1 GCA_902803395.1 uncultured Bacteroidota bacterium | reverse complement strand
TTTGGTGTCTGCCGTAAGGGCAAAAGCAGTGTTCGATATTGAGTTGTTTGTATTGTCGGGAGCCGTGCCGTCGGGATAGTAGCACGATATTGTCACAGGAACGTGATTGGCATTGGTGATTCGCTTACCAGTACCGGTATAAAGTGTGTAACCGGCACCGGTTGTGGGGACGCAGAAGTTGCGTTCGTAGCCGACATTGTTTGTCCCTACAGGATTCTCGGCATTCTGGTTTGCTTTCTTCACGTATGCGATGGCCCACACGGCTTCCAGTTCCACCTCCATACCGTATTCGGCAGTAGGGGCAAAATAGATTTCGGTCTCGGCATTGATGACGGCGCCTGTGGCGAGGGCGGAGCCGCCGTTGGCGACGCTATACACGGCGCCGCCCGACACTCTCTTCAGGCGCCAGCATTGGAAGCCGCGCCAGCCGGTGAAGTCATTGGCATCCACAGTTCGCTCCCCATATTTGGGGCGCACCTGGAAGGGGTTGGGTATCGGCTTGTAGGGGCAGCGGCCGCTGCCGTCGGCATTCGCGCGCTCCAATGTCTTGTAGTAGACGAAGGTGTTCTCGTCCTCACCGCCTACGTTGACCTTGGCACCGCCCACGTAATTGGCGTTGCCAGGTACCACATAGTTGGAAGCCGCCATTCCAGCCGTGTAGTCAGTATTTCCCGTCATCACGATGCCGTCGCCGTAGTAGGTGATCTTCACGTCGGCGGGGTTGAGGCTGTGCAGCTGCTCAGGTGTCGATGCGTCGCTGTAGTAGCTCCAGGTATGTTTTTCGCGGTCGTCGAGGGTGACCGTGCCACCGCTGACACCCGTCTGAGAAAGCGTGATACCCTTAGTGGCTGTGGCAGTACGGTCGCTATAGGTAACCGTGCAGGTGAGGGTGATAGTGAGCTTTCCGCTGGTGGGGATGGCAGTCACGGTGACAACGCCGCTGCTGTTGACGGTGGCGTAACCCTCGGCATTGGATGAAAGCGACCATGAGTAGTTGGCTGCGTTGGTTATCGTGGTGGCAATAGGGGCCGTGGTGGACGATACGTTCGACTCATTGACGTAATAGTTGTTGCCGTTGAAGGTGTAATGCGTATAATCCTGATCGCGGTAGGTAGCGTTGGTATGTCCGTAAGTGGACGAACCCGTTGCATTGAAGCTGCTTACACCACCTGTAATTTCGAAACCTGAGAAGCCTCCGACCAAGTCCTCTATGGTAACTGTGTAATAATAATATCGATTACCATTGTTTTGAGTGCTATTTGTTGTAAATGTAGTAGCATTTGTGGCTTTTAGATAATAATTGGTGTTGCCTGATCGATAGCACAGGTAGTTATTGTTTCCCCTCCAGTTGGAAGTAGTGCCACTCAAAGAACCTGCATTGCCCAGGTATTGGTTGTCAGTGTACGATTGTATGGTTCTGCTGGTGGTGCCGATTGCACCACTTGCCACCCACACCGACGATTTGTCGTACTGTAAATTAGCCGACGACTTCAGCGTACCGTTGTCGTTGTACAGGTAGCCGTAGGTGGCGTTGTAGAACACATAGTTGGTCTGCGACTGTGCGGTCAGGGCGGTGCAAAGTAATAACAAAAGGACTATGCCTGGCAGAAATAAACTTTTAGTATATTTTGTTTTCATAGTTGTTAATTTAGTAGTTTTCAGCATATTGTGTTGTTTTTTGCGAGTGCAAAATTAATAGTTTCGAATTTGCAAAGATATGAATAATATCTTATTATAAAAAGTTTTTAATAAAAAATTAATATTTTCTTGTAAAAAAGTAATAAATCTGGAATTTCTGCGTTATGCCATTATGAAACAAGAATATACCGTCAACGAGCCGCAGGAACTGCTACCGTTCCTGTCTGAAAAATTCCCCGACACGAGCCGCAGCAAGGTCAAGGAGCTGCTGGCGCACAGCGTATATGTCAACGGCCGACGCACGTCGCAGTTCAACTTCCCCCTGCAGCGTGGCATGAAGGTCACGATTGAAAAAGTCACCGGCAACGACCGCCTGCGACCCCGCGACCTCGATATCGTTTACGAGGACCAGCACCTCTTCGTCGTCAACAAGCACGAGGGCTTGCTTTCCTACAGCAAGAACCCTGCCGACAAGACCGTCATCACCGTACTCAACCAGTACCTCGAAGCCAGCCACCGCCGCTGTTTCGCCCACGTGGTGCACCGTCTCGACCGCGACACCGCGGGTCTGCTGCTGGTGGCCAAGTCGAAAGAGGTGTCGCGCCAGTTCGAGCAGGACTGGAAGCAGACCGTCCATGACCGCGCCTACGTCGCCCTCCTGTGGGGGCATCCCCAGCCGCCGCAGGGCGAGTACCGCTCGTGGCTCACCGACGGCGAGATCTGTGTGCTCTCGTCGCCCACCGACAACGGCGGCAAACTGGCCGTGTCGCACTACCGGACTGTCAGGACCTCAAGGCGTTACGCACTGGTTGAGTTCCAGCTCGACACTGGTCGCCGCAACCAGATACGCGTCCACGCCCGCGAGATGGGCCACCCCGTGGTCCACGACCCGATGTACGGCTACAAGGACGACATCTCGCCCGTCAACCGCCTCTGCCTCCACGCCTACCGCCTCGGTTTCACCCATCCCGTGACGGGCAAGAAGCTGGAGTTCAAGACCCCGGTGCCGCCTGAGTTCGAGCGCCTTATAAACACCATTTGAACGGCGTCGGCAATCATTATTTTTGTAAAAAATAAAAAAAATAGCTTTTGGATACAATAATAACGTATTTTTGGCGTTATAAACAAATGAAAGTAGTTAATGAAGTTAAGAAGTTATCGCGCCCCGTGCTGGAAGTTAAAGCCGATACCGCCACAGTCAATGGCTGCCACAAAAACATTTGGCTTAACTTCTTTTAACTTCTTCACTACATAACTACACATAAAATTGAAAATGGAATATAACACTCAACGTGAACATATAAAAATCAACGACTACGGCCGCAACGTCTACAAACTCATACGCCAGGCCATGACAATACCCGACCGCGAACGCCGCAACCGCATGGCGGCCGGCATCGTCGAGGTGATGGCCCAGGTGAACCCCAAATGCCGCGAACACGCCGACTACAAGCACCGCCTCTGGGACCACATGCTCATGCTCTCCGACTGGCAGCTCGACGTCGACAGCCCCTACCCGGTGACGGGTCCCGTCGATTCGGAGTTCCACCCGCACCGGCTGCACTACCCCGAAGGCCGCATCCGTTTCCCGCACCATGGCCGCCTAATTCAGAACATGGTTGAAAAGGTGGGCTCCATGCCCGACAGCGAGGAGAAAACCCGCCTCACCGAGATGATTGCTGGCGGCATGAAACGTTCCTATCTGCTGTGGAACCGCGACACCGTCGACGACGACCTCATCCGCGAGCAGCTCAGCCAGCTGTCGGACGGCAAACTCGTCCTGAGCCCCAACTTCAGGTTCCGCGACACGCGCGACATCCTCGCCCAGGCCGGCCCTTCGTCAAACGGACAGCCGCTGCAGCAGAAAAAGAAAAAAAAGAAGAAAAAGAAAAAAAATAACAACAACGATGGCCAGCTTTGAGATAAAAGGCGGTCGCCGACTGAAAGGCGAGATTGTGCCGCAGGGCGCCAAGAATGAAGCCCTGCAGGTGCTTTGCGCTGTGCTGCTTACCGGCGAGAAGGTGCGCATCGAGAATGTGCCCGACATACGCGACATCAACAAACTCATCGACATACTCAAGCTCCTCGGCGTCGGTGTGCGCGAGGACCGCCGGCAGGGCGACATCGACGGCCGCACTTTCGAGTTCGAGGCCTCCGACGTCAACCTCGATATGCTCGACAGCCCCGAGTTCGCCTCACAGGCTTCGGCCCTCCGCGGCTCCATCATGCTCGTCGGCCCGCTGCTGGCCCGCTTCCACCGCGCTTTCGTGTCGCAGCCCGGTGGCGACAAGATAGGTCGCCGTCGTCTCGACACCCACTTCATCGGCATGGAGCGCCTCGGCGCCGAAGTGACCGTCAAACGCGGCGGCTACCGCGTCGAGGCCAAGCGCCTGAAAGGCTGCTATATGCTGCTCGACGAGGCCTCCGTGACCGGCACGGCCAACATCATCATGGCCGCCGTCATGGCACAGGGCACCACGACGATAATGAACGCCGCCTGCGAGCCCTACGTCTACCAGCTCTGCAATATGCTCAACAGTATGGGCGCCCGCATCGGCGGCGTGGGCTCCAACCTGCTCACCATACGCGGCGTCAAGGAGTTGCACGGCTGCACCCACCGCCTGCTGCCCGACATGATCGAGGTGGGCTCATTCATCGGCATGGCCGCCATGACCCAAGGCGATATCACCATCAAAAACGCACAGATACAGCACCTAGGACTCATTCCACAGGTGTTC
>CADCPQ010000124.1 GCA_902803395.1 uncultured Bacteroidota bacterium | reverse complement strand
GAGGCCAGGTCGACGCCCCAGCTGACGGGGAACTCGAACTTGTGGCCCTTGGCGACGGCCTCTTCCAGTATCTTGATACCCTCGGTGTAGGGCAGGCGGACAAAGTCGGTGTCGATGACGCTCTTCAGGCGCTCGATGAGGCCGTTGTCGATCATCTTGTTGAGGAACTCAAGGTCGTCCATGCAGTGGTCGAGAGCCCACTTGACGCAGTACTTGATGAACTCCTCCTCGAGGGCGGTGAGGTCGTCGAGCTGGTAGAAAGCCATCTCGGGCTCAATCATCCAGAACTCGGCCAGATGGCGCGGAGTGTTGCTGTTCTCAGCGCGGAAGGTGGGGCCGAAGGTGTAAATCTTACCCAGCGAGGTGGCGCCAAGCTCGCCTTCGAGCTGTCCGCTGACGGTGAGGGCAGTGAACTTACCAAAGAAGTCCTGCTCCCAGTCGATGGTACCATCTTCCTTGCGGGGAGGATTTTCGGGGTCCAACGTGCTGACGTGGAACATCTCGCCGGCGCCTTCGCAGTCGCTGGCGGTGATGAGCGGAGTATGAAAATAGAAAAATCCGCGCTCATGGAAGAAAGTGTGGATGGCCATGGCCATGTTGTGACGCAGACGCATCACGGCGCCGAAAGTGTTGGTGCGCAGACGCAGGTGGCCAATCTCACGCAAGAACTCCATCGAGTGGCCTTTCTTTTGCAATGGGTACGTATTGGGGTCGGCCTCGCCATAGACAATGATGCTCTCGGCCTGTACCTCGACTGCCTGACCTGAGCCCTGGCTTTCGACAAGCTTGCCTTCCACTCCGATGCAGGCTCCGGTGGTGACACGTTTCAGCTCTTCCTCAAACTTCGTCGGGTCGGCAACCACCTGGATGTTGTGGATAATCGAACCGTCATTGACAGCCAGGAAGGCGACGTTCTTGTTGCCGCGCTTGGTGCGCACCCAGCCTTTGACACAAATCGACGTGCCGATGAGGGCCGACACATCCTCTTTCAAAAGATATTTTATCTCGTAGCGTTTCATATAATATTTTTTTATTTTTTGCGTTATTATTTTCGGTTACTTGTTTTTCAATCCCAGCTCAACATCGTTGGTGAAGCGGAAAAGCTGCTCCTCGTCGGCTCTGGGGCATATGAGCATGGTGTCGCCACCTGAAGCCACAATGTAACCCTCGAGACCTTTGACAACAACTGTTTGATGGTGAGGCACATGGACCACACAGTCTTTCGTATCGTATAAGAATATGTTGCCCGAAACGACAGCATTGCCCGACGGGTCGTGCGGATAGGTGTTGTAGAGTGATTCCCACGTCTCGATATCGCTCCAGCCGAACGAAGCCTCCAGCACATGGACATCGTCGAGTTTTTCCATGATACCGATATCGATAGAAATGGATTCGGCCGTGGAATAAGCCGCTTCGACGTCTTCGTGGGAGCTATTTTCGTTGAGGCGGAAAAACGAAGCCGCCAACGCCGGCAAATGGCGGTGGTAAGACTCCATGAGTTTCTGCAACGGCCACACAAGGATACCCGAGTTCCAGAAAAACTCGCCCGAAGCGATGAACTGCCGTGCCACCTCGATCGGCGGCTTTTCGGTGAACGTAACCACCGGATGCAACGACAGAAAGTTCGGCAACGAACTCTTCTCGGAATATTGTATGTAACCGTATTTGTTGTTGGGGTTGGTGGGCTGCACACCGATGGTAGTAACCCATCCGTGGGTGTCGGCCACGTCGATAGCCTCGTTGATGTCCTCGACAAAACGGTGCGAGCCGAAAATGGCATGGTCCGACGGTGTCACCACCACCGTGGCATCGGGACAAATATTGCTGATGACCGCAGCGGCATAAGCCACGCACGGCGCAGTGTTGCGTCGCAGAGGCTCGCTGAGCACCTGATAAGGCAGCAGGTCGGGTATCTGCTCTCGCACCATCGCGGCGTGAGCCACCGAGGTGACGATAATTATGTTCTCCCGAGGGCACACCTGCTCCATACGGGCAAAAGTGCTCTGGAGCAACGACTGGCCGGTACCGATGATGTCGATAAACTGCTTCGGGTTGTCGGCCTGGCTCATCGGCCAGAACCGGCTTCCCAAACCGCCAGCCATAATTATGCTATATGTTTTTGTGTTCAAGTTCTTTATCAATTTTTCAGTTTTCAATTATACGCTGACTTCGGCCTTGATGTGCGGGTGCGGGTCGTAGCCTTCGAGGCAGAAATCGTCGTAATCGAAGTCCAGCAAGTTCTTACGCTCTGGATTTATCAGCATGACCGGAAGTTTGCGAGGCTCGCGGGTGAGTTGCAGCCGGCTCTGCTCAATGTGGTTAAGATAGATGTGCGCGTCGCCGAGGGTATGGATGAAATCGCCAGGCTGCAAACCGCAAACCTGTGCTATCATCATGGTCAGCAATGCATAGCTGGCAATGTTGAACGGCACCCCGAGGAACACGTCGGCCGACCTCTGGTAAAGCTGGCAGCTCAGACGTCCGTCGGCCACGTAGAACTGGAACATCACATGGCAGGGCGGCAGAGCCATCTCGTCAATCTGAGCCACATTCCAGGCCGAGACAATAATCCTGCGCGACGTTGGGTTGTTCTTGATTTGGTCAACCACCTGGGCTATCTGGTCGACGGCACCGCCGTTGTAGTCGGGCCACGAACGCCACTGGTAGCCATATATGGGGCCGAGGCTGCCGTCGGGCCGCGCCCACTCGTCCCATATCGTCACACGGTTGTCGTGCAGATATTTCACGTTGGTGTCGCCTTTGAGAAACCACAAGAGCTCGTAGATGATTGAGCGCAGATGCAGTTTCTTGGTGGTCAGCAGCGGGAAACCCTCGTCGAGCGGAAACCTCATCTGGTAACCAAAAGTGCTCAAAGTGCCAGTGCCGGTACGGTCTTCGCGCCGATGACCGTTGTCCAGTATATGTTGTAACAGATCCAGATATTGTCTCATCTTGCCTCTTATTTCATACTTCTTACTTCATAGATAACGCACTTCATCGCAAAAAATTGTATGCCGAAGAAAAAAA
Source organism: uncultured Bacteroidota bacterium (assembly GCA_902803395.1). Lineage (GTDB taxonomy): Bacteria > Bacteroidota > Bacteroidia > Bacteroidales > P3 > Colimorpha. The sequence goes on along the minus strand of CADCPQ010000124.1, from coordinate 2,580 downwards.
ACTTTCGACAGGTCGTTTTTTTTTTGTAATTTTGCATTTTCAATAACACCGGCGACATCACGCCGACACATTCGGAAACCCATGGGATTCATAGCAAAACAGAGCATAAAGGGTGCCACAGCAAACTACATCGGAGTGGCCTTGGGGTTCTTTATAACCTTTTTTGTGCTCACCGACTGTCTCACTCAGGCCGAAATAGGCCTGACCCGCGTGATGGTCGACGCCGCTATGCTTTTTTCGGCACTGGCGCAGCTGGGGTCCAACTCGTCGATAGTGCGCTTCTTCCCTCGCTTCAAGGACAGCTCCAACGACTCCGAGAATCATGGCATCTTCGGTCTTTCGCTGTTAATACCGATGGTGGGGTTCGCACTGTTCGCTGCACTGTTCCTTATTTTCCGACGGCCGATAATGGACATCTACGTCGAGAAAGCGCCCATGATTGTCGACTATTTCTACCTTTTGCTGCCACTCACTTTCTTCGCGCTCTACATGACCGTGTTCGAGACCAACGCCAGCATCCTGCAGCACATCGCCGTGCCAAAGGCGGTGCGCGAGGTGGGCATACGCGCCGTCAACCTCGTCAGCTACCTGCTTTACGGCCACGGCGTCGTGTCGCTCGACGTTTTTGTGCTTCTCTTCGTCGGAGCCTATGGATTGGCCATGCTGGTCGACCTCTTCTACCTGATACGTCTCGGAGGCATTTCGCTGCGTATCGACTGGCATTTTGTCGACCGCCGCATGATGGGCGAGATTGCGCGCTACACACTGCTCATGACCGCTACCGTGCTGGCAGGCAACATACCGCTCATCAACTCGCTGTTTCTCGGCGCACAGACCGGACTGGCACTCACCGGAGTCTACACCATAGCCTTCTACATCGCCAACATCGTCGAAGTGCCCTACCGCTCGCTCGGAGCCATAGCGCGACCCGTCATAGCCGACGCTGTAGGCCGTCACGACCTGGCCGAAACCAACCGTCTCGCCAAACAAGTGTCGCTGCATCAGTTTCTGGTCAGCACTATGATTTTCTGCGCCATCTGGATTAACCTCGACGCCGTCTTTGCCGTCATCCCCAACGGCGCCGACTATGTCGGTGGCATGGGCGTGGTGCTCATACTCTCGATGGCCAAAATCACCAACTCGTCGTTCTCGATAGCCACCGACATACTCAACTTCTCGCGCCGCTATGCCCTGTCGCTGCTGTTCATCGCCGTGCTCACCGTGTCGGCCATCATGCTCAACCAGTGGCTGATACCGCTTTGGGGCATCAACGGCTCGGCGGCAGCTACGCTGTTCTCCTACCTGCTCTATTTCGCCTTGCTGCTCCTGTTCCTGTGGAGTACCCGCAAGGTGAACATTTTCACTGTCGGACACATCAAAGTCATGGTCGTAGCCGTCGGAGTGCTGCTGCTCGGAGCCGCGTGGGACGCCCTTGTGGGTCCACACCTCACCTCCACCCTCGCCGTGCTGCTGGCCGCCGCAGCCAAGACCCTGCTCCTGCTGGGGCTCGCCCTCGCGGCATCCTACAAATGGAACATCTCCCCCACCCTCAACCAGATTGTCGACAAGGCCATCCGTCGCAAATAATTCAAAAATTCAAATAAAAGTTGTATCTTTGCAGCGTGAAATTTTTTGCGCAAAAGGACGCAACGTATAGGAGACCAGTATGTTAGATAAACTTGAAGCCATTTATTCGCGCTACCGCGAGATTGAGGAGCAGATGAACGACCCTCAGGTGACAGCCGACATGAAGCGCTACGTGAAACTGTCGAAGGACTACAAGGACCTGCAGCCCGTGGTCAAGGCCTACCACGACTACAAGGCGCTGCTCGACACCATCGACGAATGCAAGGAACTGCTCGAAAGCGAGAAGGACCCCGAACTGCGCGAGATGGCCAAGATGGAGCTCGGCGAGAGCTTGGAACGCCGCGAAAAAATGGAGGACGAAATCCGCATATTGCTCATCCCCGCCGACCCCACCGACTCGAAAAACGCCGTGGTCGAGATACGCGGCGGCACGGGCGGCGACGAGGCCTGCATTTTCGCCGGCGACCTGTTCCGTATGTACACCCGCTTCTGCGAAAAGAAGCACTGGAAGGTGGAAGTCACCGACTTCAACGAAGGCACCGCGGGCGGCTACAAGGACATCACCTTTACCGTCACCGGCGAGGGCGTGTACGGACTGCTTAAATACGAATCGGGCGTACACCGTGTGCAGCGTGTGCCGGCCACCGAGACCCAGGGCCGCATACACACCTCCGCCGCCGGCGTGGTGGTGCTGCCCGAGGCCGAGGAGTTCGACGTCGAGCTGAACATGAGCGACGTGCGTATCGACACTTTCTGCGCCAGCGGCCCCGGCGGCCAGTGCGTCAACACCACCTACTCGGCTGTGCGTCTGACACATATCCCCACCGGCATAGTGGTCTCGATGCAGGACCAAAAGTCGCAAATCAAGAACAAGGAGAAAGCCATCAGCATCCTGCGCACACGCCTTTACGAGCGTGAATACAACAAATATATGGAAGAGCTCTCGAGCAAGCGCAAAACCATGGTTGCCACCGGCGACCGCAGCGAGAAGGT
>CADCPQ010000123.1 GCA_902803395.1 uncultured Bacteroidota bacterium | reverse complement strand
GTGGCCTTGAGCATCACACGCTGCAGGTCGCTACCGGCATCGGGCTCGGTGAGGTCCATGGACATGGTCTCGCCGGCGCAGATACGCGGAATATATTTGGCGCGCTGCTCTTCGCTGCCGAACTCGTAGAGGGTGTCGATGCAGCTCAGCAGGCTCCAGATGTTCTGGAATCCGGCGTCGGAGGCGCTGATGATTTCGCTCATCATCGAGAATATGACGTTCGGCAGGTTCAGTCCGCCGTAGCGGCGCGGCATGCTGACACCATAGAGGCCGGCCTTGCGGGTGACGTCCATGTTCTCGACGGTTTTCGACGCATAAATCATGCGGCCGTTCTCGAGGTGCGGACCTTCGAGGTCGACGCTCTCCGAGTTGGGCTCAATGACGTTGGCGGCCACGTCGCCGGTTATCTCGAGGATGCGACGATAGTTCTCGATAGCGTCCTCATAGTCCACGGGGGCGTAGTCGATACCCTTCTGGGCGTCCTCGTAATTCTTTTCGCGAAGCTCGACAAGGCGCTTCATTTGCGGGTGGTCCAAATAAAATGCAATCTCAGGATGATCGCTATAATAGTTTGCCATGGCTTTACTTGCTATTCTGTTTATAATACTTAATCATTTTCGGTACGACCTCTTCGACCGTTCCGGTAATCACGTAGTCGGCTATCTTGTTGATGGGAGCCTCGGGGTCGCTGTTGATGCTGATGATAATGCCCGAGTCCTGCATACCGGCGATGTGCTGAATCTGGCCGCTAATGCCGCAGGCGATGTACACCTTGGGATGCACGGTAACGCCCGTTTGGCCGATTTGGCGGTCGTTGTCAATCCAGCCGGCGTCGACAGCGGCACGGCTGCCACCGACCTCACCGTGAAGCACTTTGGCGAGCTCAAACAGGCTGTCGAAACCTTCTTTCGACCCTACGCCGTAGCCGCCGGCCACGACGATCGGAGCACCTTTAAGGTTATGCTTGGCGGCCTCGACATGGTGGTCGAGCACTTTAACCACGAACGCCTCGGGGCTTACGTACTTACTAACTTCGGGATATACGACCTCTTTCTTGCAACTGCCATCGTACACGGCTTTCTGCATGACGCCACTGCGCACGGTAGCCATCTGCGGACGATGGTCGGGGTTGACGATGGTGGCCACGATGTTGCCGCCAAAAGCGGGACGAATCTGGTACAGCAGGTTCTCGTACACCTTGCCGCTCTTCTTGTCCTCATAAGGACCAATCTCGAGCTGGGTGCAGTCGGCGGTGAGACCGCTGGTCAGGCTCGACGAGACGCGCGGACCGAGGTCGCGACCTATGACGGTGGCACCCATCAGGCATATTTGCGGCTTTTCTTCTTTGAAAAGGTTGACCACGATATCGGTGTGAGGAGCCGAGGTATATGGGAAGAGTTCGGGAGCGTCGAAAACGAAGAGTTTGTCGACACCGTAAGGAAGCACTTGTTCTTCGACCTTGCCTTTGATACCTGTACCAATGACTATGGCGTGAAGCTCAACTTTCAGTTCATTGGCCAACTTGCGGCCCTTGGTCAGGAGTTCCTGACTCACTTCACGGACTTCAGTCCCTTCTATTTCTATATATACGAATACGTTGTTCATGTTAGCCAATGATTTTGTCGTTTAACAACTCTTTGATTAGGCCGTCGATGTCGGAATCGGCACCGGTGAGGGTCTTGCTCTCCTTGGCCTGGAAGGCAATGCTTTGCACCTCTTTGACTTTTGTCGGCGAGCCGCTCATGCCACACTGACCGGGGTCGCCATCCACGTCGGCAACGCTCCACTGCGTGAGGTTCAGGTAGGGACGCTCGGCACGGAGGCCCTTACGGGTGTCGTCGTCAGTCACTTCCAGCGGGCAGGCGGAATACTTGTATTTCATCACCAGTTTTGCGTTGGCCGGGCGGCACTCGGCGGCGCTGCCGTTCACTGTAACAACTAACGGCAGCGGAGCTTCGACCACCTCGACACCACCGTCAATCATACGACGAATAGTGGCTTTACCATCCTTCACACTGATAATTTCTTCGGCGTAAGTCACTTGGTTGAGGCCGAGCTTCTGAGCCACCTGCGGGCCGACCTGTGCGGTGTCGCCGTCGATAGCCTGACGACCACCGATTACGAGGTCGACGTTGCCAATCTTCTTGATGGCGGTGGCCAAGGCATAGCTCGTTGCCAGAGTGTCGGCGCCTGCAAAGAGGCGATCGGTCAGCAGCCAGCCGGTGTCGGCACCACGATAAAGACCTTCGCGAATAATCTCACCTGCACGCGGTGGACCCATCGTCAGTAGACCAACAGTAGTGCCTGGGTTCTGTTCCTTGATACGGAGCGCCTGCTCCAGTGCATTCAAATCTTCGGGGTTAAAAATAGCGGGCAGAGCGGCACGGTTCACCGTACCCTCGGCCGTCATAGCATCCTTGCCAACGTTCCTTGTATCAGGAACTTGTTTCGCAAGTACAACAATCTTCAAACTCATATTGTTAAAAAGTTTTAAAATGCAAAGATACGCACATTTTCCAAAATATCAACAAAAAAGTGCCCCGAAAGGCACTTTTTAACATTTCAAATCATAAGCCCAGCTTCGCGCCGATGAAAAAAGTCCGTGGCAACGATGGCCCATAAATATAGGCCGCGTCGCGTTCGGGACCGCTGTCGAGGTCGCGTTGGTAGCTGTTGAAAATGTTCTGCACCCCGACGCTGAGTTCCAAGTGTGCACTCTCGCCGAATGGAATGCTGTAGGCCGCTTTGAGCGAAAGGTCGAGGAATGGGTCGGTAATAACCTTCTGCCCCTCGCCACCGGTGGCGGTGGCCACGTTATGATAAAGCAGCATAGGTCCTGTGAATGTGCCGGTAGCGGTAAACATCAGGCTATTTATCGGGTTATACGAGCCTGTAAGGTAGGCATACATGTCGGGGGTGCGTTCCATACGGCGTTCGAATCTGCCTTCGTCCCATTCCTTGCCTTGTCCTGTGTAGAAACTGCGTTGCCAAGTGCCGCCGAGTTGCAGACTGATTTGTTCGATGGGCGAGACAGTCATTTCGATGTTGACGCCCATGACCTCGGCGCCGTCGGCATTGCGGCGTTCATAGTGCATATAGCCACTGGTTGTGTCGTCGAAAAGCAGTTCGTTAACAAAAGCGTCGTTGATGCGGGTATAGAAACCCTCGACGAGTATGTCGGCCTCAAGGCTTCCGAGGTGCAGACAGATGTCGGCCGAGCCGGTGAGGGAGTGCGACCGTTCCATTCTGAGGTCTGTGGCATTTGTGATTTTGTAGAGTTCGCCATTAACGGCACCGACGTGCAGGTCTTCGTCGTAGACCTGAGGTGCCCTGAATCCCGAAGCATACCCGAGGCGAAGTGCCAGATGGTCGCTGGGAGCGTAGCGCAGATTCAGTCGCGGACTGACAATAGGGGCCGAAATCATAGTATGCTTGTCAATGCGGGCACCGGCAAGTATGCTCCAGCGGAGATTTTTCCATTCGTTCTGCAGGTATGCACTCAGTGTGCCTATGTTCTGGTGAAGCGTGTCGGGACTGTCGATGGTATAGTCCTGAAGCCGGTCGATGGTATGCTCGAGGCCGGCTGTGAACTCGGCTGGCATGAACCAAAGTGTATCAAAGTGGCGACTGTAGAGTGCTCCGTAATTGAGCGTGAGATTCTGCGTGTAGCCGTAGGCGGTACCTATAGGTTCGCTATCGTCACGCTCGCCATAGTAGCTCTCACGGTTGACGTGCTGCATCGAGGCAAATAGAGAAGCATGACGGATGCCGCTGGCTGGCAGCCAGTCCCATTTCAGATTGGCGCTATGGATGTCGTGCTCGCCGCCCTCGGATATGTGAGCCATGGGCGACGGCAGATCGAAACGGTCGCCTCCGCGTCGGAAGTCATGAATGTTGTGGTATTCTATATTGAGTTTCGAGAAATCGGTGGTACGCAAGTAGCCTCGAAAACCAACCATGCGGGCTTTCAGTAGGCCCACTTCCGAGTATCCGTCGCCGTTGTGGTCATATGGATTGCGGTGGCGGTTGTGTCCGAAAACCGCTAGTCCGGCGCGGCGGTCGTCGCTTACCACAGAAGCGTTGAACGAATTGCTATAATCCAAACTTTTCCCTCCTAAAAGGTATGTGGTGTTGCCTATGCTGGCTTCATTGTTGCGAGGCTCACGAGTGATGATGTTGACAACACCGGCGATGGCGTTGCTGCCGTAGAGAGCCGATCCACCACCGCGCAACACCTCGATGCGATCAATCAAGGCCGTCGGCAACTGGTCGAGCAGGTAGACACCCGACAACGCACTGTTTACAGGGCGGCTGTCTACGAGTATCTGTGAATAAGCCTGACCCAGGCCATTGATGCGGACTTCGTTGGCTCCGCAGTTCTGGCAGGTGTTCTCAACCCTAAGCCCGGTGCTGAAATTGAGAGCCTGCCCGAGATTGACGGCGCTAACGGCTTCCATCTGCCCGCCGTCGATAACGCCCACGGCGGCAGGGGCTTCGCTGCGCGTGGTAGAATGCAGTGTGGCAGTCACCACCATCTGGCGCAGACGAATCGTGTCGCTGTGGCTTTGCGCCATGGACACCAGCGGCAAAAGTGATATGATTGCGATAACTATCTTTTTCATTATTGTAAAATTGTAAATATTATAATGATACATAATTCTGACCATTCAAAAAAATAAGCCAGAAAAATTAGAATTAAATGGTAAAAATCTTTTTACGCCACCGGCGGAGCCCTTAGCAGAACCACCCCGACACGAATCTGCGGCAATATAGATTGTGTCGGTGTAGAAATCCGTTCTGTGGCGGGGTGGTTGTCGACTGTCTGTCCGCAATCCTGCACAAGATAGCTCAGACTGAGGAAATTGCAAAACTGGCAGTCGTGGTGATGGTTATGCGGCGCTTCCACATGACCCGAGCACTGCTGGCACTCGTCGATAGCGTCGGTGGTGTCGTGATGGACGTGCAACGACGACAGCGCCACCATAGGCAAATACGTGGCCAACAATACAATCGGGGCAATATGACGCAAAAAACGTTTCATTTTTCCGGCTGCAAAGATACAAAAAAATCAAAAAACCAAAACAAAAAAGTGCCCCGAGGGACACTTTTTAACATTTCAAATCGGGTGTCAGTCTTTATTCATTCCTCGGTACGAATCACTTGGAACAACTTGTTGAAGTAGTCCAGCTTGCCGTCATAGCGCTTCATCACGGGGCCTTCATCACCCATGCCTATGTGTTTATCATATGTGAACGGTATGCGCACCTGTCCACGGTAGTCGATAGCGCCGGTGTTGACGCTGCCGTCGGCCTCCTGCCTATAGGGGCACATCAGGCCGTAAGCGGGATAACAGTTGCCATATAATATATTGGTGTTAAAGGGACCGTACTGTGGCGGAACAATCTGGCGGCCGTTGCCGTCGATGAGGCTCCAGCGGTAGTAGTCTTTTTCGTCGATAGTGATATTGGTGGCAGAATAGTGGGCGTTTTCTTT
>CADCPQ010000122.1 GCA_902803395.1 uncultured Bacteroidota bacterium | reverse complement strand
CAACCTCGCCGTCCTTGGCCGAGCCGCCGACGCCGCATTTGTTTTTCAGCATACGGGCCAGGTCGGCAAGGTCGTCGTCGGTGCCGACGAAGCCGTCGACCATGGTCGACGGCTTGCCTCCGCGGCGTTCGAGTCGCACCACGAGGCGCTGCTGTGCCGGTTCGAGGGTTTCGGCCTGTGCCTCGTCGCCCTCGTATTGATACTGGTAGTCGGGGTCGGTGGAGTAGACCACGCCCACGCGCTGTTTCTTGCCCATGGTTTTATTACAGTTTGGCTAATTGCGGTGGAATGAAGGCTGCCAGCGGCCTGGAGTTGTCGCGGGTGTAGATGTTGAGCACTTGGTGGTGGTTGACGAAATGCACCGATGTGCCGAGGTTTTCGGCCTCGCCGTCGATGTTGACCCATTTGTCCACGTTGCCCTCGACCAGGATGTCGGTGGCTTTGAACATCTCGCAGTGCTGCGACAGCTCGAAGTGGTTGGCGTAGGCGAGGGGCACCGTCAGTGCGAGATGCTCGATGGGGATTTTGTCGAGCACCACGACATCGATGAGGCCGTCGTTGACTTTGGCCAGAGGGGCCACGGCGGCGTTGTATCCGAACTGGTTGCTGTTGGCGAAGGCGATGAGCCATGCGTTACGGTTGTAGACGCGGCCGTCGATTGTCAGTTTGTAGTCCTTGCACTGGTAGGTGGCGTATTCGCGCAGCATGAAACTCATGTAGGCCGAGAAACCGCGGGTTTTGGCGGCCTTCATCAGGCGGGCCACGTAGGCGTCGAAGCCCACGCCCGACAGGTTGACCGAGTAGAAGCGGTCGTTGAGGGTCATGACGTCGATTTTCTCCTCATAGCACTGGTTGAGGACGCGCACGGCGAGGGCTGGGATGAGGGGTATTTTGAGGCATCGAGCCAATCCGTTGCCGCTGCCGCAGGGTATGATGCCGAGGTGCGTGTCGCTGCCGTACAGGCCGCTCACCACGTCGTTCACGCTGCCGTCGCCACCCACGGCCACAACGGCGTCGTAGCCTTTGTCGGCTGCGTCACGTGCAATTTCGGTGCCGTGGTGTATGTGCTCGGTATAGCGGACCTCATAGTCGAAGATATCGAGGTTGAGGTTGTCGCGCAGGACGGTTTCTATTTTCTTCTGTCGCCCGACACCAGAAATTGGGTTGACGACAACAAGGATTTTCTTTTTCATAGTGCGAATTGTTTGTTATATTGCTGAATGATAGATTTTAAGGTGGCGATGTTCCGGGCCGTGCCCGACTCTTTTCCGCCGCCGAGGGTAGTGATTTCGTGGGTCGATGGGTCGTCGGCCGAGTTGCCGACCATAAGGTAGTAGCCGTTGCCGTAGGCTATCTGGCGTCCGGTTCGGCTGTTTCGGATGGCGCTGGTGCCGTAACAGATGCACCGAGTGTCGATTTCGAGCATATCGAGCAGCGTCGGCATGATGTCGATTTGCTGCATAATGCGCTGGCTGACTTTGCCTTGCGGGTTGCCGGGGGTGAAAAATATCATCGGTATCGAGTACCAGCCCTCGTAGTCGTTGTACTGCGGGGTGATGTTGGGTCCGCTGTGGTCGCCAACGATGACGAACAGCGTGTTTTCGTACCACGGCGAGCGTTGGGCCTGCTCGAAAAAGCGGCGCACGGCGTAGTCGGCGTAGCCCACGCAGCGCAGGATGGGGTGGGGCCCTTCGGCGAACTTGCCATCAAAGCCTTCGGGTAGCCCGTAGGGATGGTGTGACGAAATAGTGAAAATTTCGGCGAAGAACGGCTGTCGATAGTTGTTGAGCTTGCGCACGGTGTAGTCGAGGAACGGACCGTCGAAAATGCCCCAAGCGCCATCGTAGTCGCCGTTGCCGGTATGCGGGTCGGCCTCATATTCGTCCTTGCCGATATATTCGTCGAATCCCACGTGTTGGCAGTATTTGTCGAAATTCATGACGCCGTTGTATGTCCCGTGGAAAAATCCCGACTTGTAGCCGTATGGCTTCAGCAGGTTGGGAATTCCGACGGAATAATTTGTGCCGTTGGCTGTTTCGAGGAACGGCCGTGTCATGAGGTTGGGCACTGCCGAGGTGATGGCGGCGATGCCCTCGATGGATTTTTTGCCGTTGGAGCGGCCGTCGTACAGCGTCGCGTACTGTGCCAGCGAGTCGAGGAACGGGGTGTAGCTTGGCATAGCACCGCCGTTGTAGCAGCCCATGTATTCCTGTGCAAACCCTTCGAGCACCAGAATGACGATGTTGGGACGCGGTGCCGGGTTCAGGCTGTCGTGGACGTAGTGTTTGGCCGGTGTAAAAACGGGCTCGAAGAGCTCCCGGGCCTCATTTTCAGGCATATAATCGATATTCCTGAGGTCGGGTTGGCCGATGGTGCAAAGTATGTTGTAGGCGTCGTTGCCGACAAGGGCCGCGTTCTTTGGCTGGCAGTAGCGCGAGGCGTCGTCGGGCTGTATGAAACTGCCGAAGCCACCACGCAGCATTACAAAAACCACCGCAGCCATAACCACAGAGAGTACTATGTCGGCAGTGCTGTGGTCGACAAAACTGCGTTGCTGGACAAGGCGGATTTTTCCGTTGACAAGCAAAAACAGAATTGCAATTACGAGCCCGGCAACCCATGCATACCAATAATCGACAGCAAAATGCGGTGCCAGAGCCCCCATTTGGCCGCTGATGCCGAGATAGGAGAATATTTCGGACGACAGCAGGCGGTAGGTGAACTGGTAGTAGGCTGAGTCGGCACAGTTGGGAATTATCAGGGCGATGGTCGGGACAATGTACAGCACCTCGCTCACAACGCGGTACCACTTCTTGTAGCGCAATTTTGTCGGCACAATCATCACCACCAGAAACGGCAGAAGGAAAGCCGTCACGGTAGCGAAGCCGAACACGATGTTGCCCCACGCAATCCCGAGCCATTCGTTGAGGCCGTCAACGTGGAAAATACGTGTGTTGGCGACATAAAAAAGCACTTGTGTGGAAAGTAGCACCCCGAGCGTGAGAAGTACCTTTTTTATAATGTATACATATATGTTATCACCCTTTTGTCTCATTTTTACGGCCGGTATGACGATTGTTGAAGTATCTTTTTAGAGTCGGTCTGTGCAAACAGTTTGTCCATCGGCGTCTTGGTTTTTTTGGCGTAACGGCTCACAATTTGCCAGCCGATGTAGGCCACGGTTCGTGGAGCCGAGCCTTCGCCGAAAGCGTTGGTCTTGGGAGCGTCGTCGAGCAGGTTGTGGAACTGCGAGTAGTCGGTTTCGTAGAGCAGCTTGTTCTGAATCAGGTAGGCCCAGACTTGGCTTTCGTTCTGTTTCATCCAGTCCATTTGCTCGCCGGTGTAGCGCATCAGTATGGTGTCGTCGACGTCAGACATTGTCTGCGACATGAAGTAGAGGGTTTTGCCTTCGGCCACCATGTAGTCGAGCAGGGTCATCTCGCCGTCGGGCAGCTCGATGTTGGCGCGGGCAATAGCAGCCATGCAGTCGGCGGCCATATATTGGCGGTTGCAGAGGTTGACGAGGTAGAGCGGGACGCCGAAATACTGGTAGCGGCCAAAGTAGGGTAGGGCATAGCGGTCGATCGACATAGCCAATGAGGTTCCGTCGCAGAACACGCGGTTGCGATAGTCCTGAAAGTCGGCGGTTATCAATGTGTAGAATGTCGGGCAAGTCAAAGTTGGATAGAGCCCCTTTGCCCGACCTAAATACGACCTTAACTCGTCTTCGAGCCATCCCAAATCGTGGTAGAGGCTGTCGACGGTCGAATAGACGTCACGAATCACGGGGTCGGACACAAACCCCTGAACCATAGCCATGTACTGCTCGTCCTGAGGTGCGAGGTTGAGAAGCGGCGTATTGAATCGGTTTTGCTCGGCTACGAGCCGCTGTTGCAGCATATCGGGTTGGGTCTCGAACAAAAGTTGCTCGAAACGCTCGAACTTCACTTCAACGCCGTCGCCTGCTTTGCGGTTGGAGCAGGCGGCGACGGTGAGAGTAAGTGCTATGAGAAACAGGTGTTTAATTCTCTTTCTCAGCATTGTTTTGGTTCTCCTTGGCCTCTTTTTCGGCCTTTTCGGTTTCGGTGATTATGCGCAGCTTGGCCTGCAGTAAGGCGATTTGCTGGCGGGCGCCTTGCATCTTCTTCTCAAATTCCTCTTTCAAGAGGTCGGCCTGTTTGGACGAGGCGAGGAATCCGAGGTTGTTCTCCCAGAGGTTGAGGTCGTTGCGCAGTTTCTCGATACGGTCGGTGAGCTCCTGCTTTTCGCTGTTGACGAAATTGCGGGCATCGCCGGTGATGTTGCGCAAACGCTCGCGATAGGCGGTCTCTTCTGCTTCACGGGCGGATATTTTCAGTTTCTCGAAGATGCCGTTGATGAGGGTGCGGAACTCTTTCTGCAGACGTTCTTTCTCCGAAGCAGGAACAAATCCGACCTCGGCCCACTGGCGCTGGAAGTCCTTGATAATGTTGAGGTTCTCCTCGCGGTCCTCGCCGAACTGATGCTCTTTGAGGTTGGCGATGATGGCCTCTTTCTTTGCGAGGTTCTCGCTTTCCGATGCGCGGCGGTCCTTGAAGAATTCACCCTTCTTGGCGAAGAATTCGTCGCAGGCTCCGCGGAAACGCTGCCACACTTTGTCGCTGACTTTGCGGCTGGTGGGTCCGATTTCTTTCCATTCGGCCTGCAGGGCGAGCAATTCTTCGGTGGCTTTCTTCCAGTCTTCGCGTTTGGCGATGGCTTCGGCCTTGAGGCAGAGGGCTATTTTCTTGTTGTAGTTTTCGTTCTGTTCGTCGCGGATGGCACCGAAGTGTTCTTTCTTCTGGGCGTAGTGTTGGTCGATCATGCCTTTGAACTTCGACCAGATTTCCTCGTTTACCTCGCGGGCGACGGGACCGATGGTCTTCCAGACCTTGAGCAGTTCGTCAAGAGCGGCGGTTGTGTCGTTCCACTCCTTGGTGCTCTCGGGAGTACGTTCGGTGAGTTCGGCGGCTTTGTCGATGAGTGCCTGCTTGGCGAGCAGGTTTTTGTCAAACTCTTCTTTGCGCTGCTCATAGTATTCTCGACGGCGTTCGTCAATCTGGTTGGCGGCGTTGCAGAAGCGCTGCCAAATCTCCTCGTTCTGCTCGGTGGGCACGGGTCCGATTTCCTTCCACTGTGCGCGGAGGTTCTGCAGACCTTTGAAAGCGGTGTCGATGGAGGTCTCGACTATGAGTTCTTCGGCTTTTTCGCAGAGTTCGATTTTCTGTTCGAGGTTGCGTTTGAGGTCGAGCATACGCAGCTCCTTGTTGATTTTCACCTTGTTGAAGAACTGCTCGATGAGGAAATGGTAGTTTTGCCAGAGGTCGGTCAGGCTTTCGCGAGGCACATCGCCGATGGCTTTCCAGCGGTCCTGGATGGCGTTGAAACTGTCGTAGGTTGCTTTGAGCGACTCTTCGTCCGAGTCGATGAGTTTGCGCAGCTCTTCGAGGATCTGCTGCTTGGCCTCGAGGTTTTTCTTTTTCTGGGCTTCGAGGGCCTCAATATATTTTTGGCGACGTTCGCGGTAGGTGGTATAGACTTTGTGGAAAGCCTCGGCCACTGCGTCGTCGGCCTGCTGGTAGTCGTCTTTGTTGCCGCCGTCGGCGAGAAAAGCCTCGAAAGCGGCCTGCTGGGCCTCGTGGTTGAGGGTGTTGAATCGGTTGCGGATTGAAGCCACACGGTTCTTGATTTTGTTGACATCCTCGTTCATCAGCTCGTTGAAAGCGGCCACGAGTTCCTCGCGGTTCATTGCGCTGTAGTCGACTTCGGGCTCGGCTTCCTCCTTGGGTTGAGCCTCAGTGGGTTGGGTCTCAGCCTTGGGCTCTTCGTCAACGTGCTCGGGCTGTTCGGGTTGTGCCGGCTGCTCCTCAACGGGTTGTTCGTTTACGGGAGCCTCTTCCACGGCCGGCTCGGCGGGTGCTGCTTCGGGTTGTTCGGCAGCGGGTTCGACATTGGTGTTTTGGTCAAGAGTTACCTCAGGGGCATTCTGTTGCAGTTCCTCGTTGGGGGTGTTCTGCATTTCGTTGGTTTCTTCCATTGTTATGGTTTTTTGTTAGAATTACTTCTGTATCAAATTGATACAGGTTGATTTACGTTTTGCTTGGTTTTTAAATTTAAATTGCAAATATACGAAAAAAATTATGAATGAGGAAAAATCTTGTTTTAAGGACTTTTTTTTGCTCCGTTTTGAAGTTTTTTTTAGCCATGTCAGAAAAAATGTGTAAATTTGCAATTTGTTTTAGAACCTAATATTAATGTTATGAAGAACATATCGGCTGTAAATCAAACTTCTGCACTCCGCGACGTAGCATTGGTGGCTTTGCTTGCTGGCGTCGCCTGTCTCGTACCTGCCATGAGCCATATTATCGCTCTGCCAATCAGTGCGTTGAATCCGATGTTGATAGTACTTGTGATTGGCATGGCGTTTCTGCACGACCGCCGTTTTGGCTACCTTTTGGCTGTGGCTATGCCGGTTGTTTCGTGCCTGGTGACCGGAATGCCAACCCCGCTGAAAGCCGTCTGCATGATAGCCGAGTTTTCGACCGTCGTAGCTGTGAGCTCGTTGTTAATCAGCCGATGGAAAGCAGTCCCGACGATTTTCGTTGCCATCATGAGCGGCAAAATAGCATATTACACCCTAAAAGCTCTAGTTTTCGCTCCTGCGGTGCTGATCTCGACAGGATGGCAATGGCAGTTGCTTTCAATAGCAATTTCTGTAATCCTTTTTTCGGTTCTTGTCGCGAAGAAACGGTAAATGAAAAATATAGCGGTCATATTGGCTGGCGGCACAGGACGCAGGATGGGGTCGGATATTCCGAAGCAATTTTTGCCTTTAAATGGGCGAAAAGTCATAGAATACCCAATAGATACGTTCTGCGCGCATCCCGCTATCGATGAAGTTGCAGTGGTTATGCATCCCGAATGGAGACAAGTATTTCAGAGCCTTGTCAGCCAAAACAACTGGTCAAAGCTTACAAAAATTATCGATGGCGGCAGTGAGCGATATCTGTCGACTCTCAACGCCGTGATGGCATACATTGACGAACCTGACGACACCAACCTTTTGTTGCATGATGCAGCAAGACCGATGGTCTCGGCAGAGATAATCAACCGCGTGATAGCAGCTCTACAACACCACGAAGCTGTCGGCGTGGCCGTGCCAAGTACAGATACAGTGTGGGAAGTCCATCCCGACTTTGAATCTGAATTAGGAGGCCGTTTTGTGGCTCGAATTCCAGAACGCCGTCTGATGTGGCGCGCCCAGACTCCCCAGGCCTTCCGTCTGCCACTTATACGCGATGCCTACCAGCGCGCCCTCAACGACCCGCAATTTCAGGCAACCGACGATTGCGGTGTGGTCCGTAAATATATGTCTGGCATAAAAATTGCTGTCGTTGAAGGAGAGGAATGCAATAAAAAGATTACTTTCAAAGAAGATATACAAAATATAAATCATTGATATTATGACAATAGGATACACAACCGGCGTCTTTGATTTGTTCCATATTGGACATTTGACGTTACTCAAGAATGCTAAAGGACTTTGCGATAAATTAATTGTTGGAGTTACTGTTGACGAACTTGTTCTTTATAAAGGAAAGCATGCAATGATTCCTTATTCGGACCGGGCTGAAATAGTAAGAAGTGTGAAATATGTAGATGCCGTAGTCCCTCAATATGATATGGACAAACTTACGGCATGCAAAAAACTGGGAGCCACGGTATTGTTTGTCGGCGACGACTGGTACGGAACGGAAAAATGGGAAAAGTATGAAGCGGATTTCGCAAAGGAGGGTATCAAGATTATATATTTCCCATACACCAAAGGCATATCTTCTACCAAAATCACAGAAGCATTGAAATCAACTCGTGGGTGGGTGGATGGAAAAGAGGCGGCTAATTTAGAAGATTATCATTTAAATCAATAAAATGATTGACAAAAGTTATTGTATGAGTTCATATCTTTCTCTGCGATATGTGGAAGATGATGAGAAGCAATTTTGTGATGGTCTGAGGCATCAGGTCTATAAGCAGCAACCTTTGGAGCGTAAAGTCTTTGTGTCCGATGCCCACGATGTCGACATAGCACTTCGGAATGTTTTCAGAAGAATCGCTCACGAAAAGTTGGGAATGCTGCTATCCGGTGGTATGGATAGTTCAATTCTTGCTTCGTATATGCCGGAAGGCTCAGATGCCTATACATTCAGATTTCTCGGCGGGGAATATCAAAGTGATGAATTGGCGCGAGCAGAATACTATGCAAAGTATTATCATTTGAATTTGCACTATGTCGATATCGATTGGAATACGGTCGACCAATACGTGGATAGACTGATGGCACACAAAGGCGCGCCAGTCCATTCGATTGAGCCACAGTTATATGCGGCGGCCATACAGGCCAAAGCCGATGGTGTTACTATGTTGGTTATAGGCGATGCCGCTGATTATGTGTTTGGTGGTATGGACGGCCTTTTGTCACAGAACTGGAGCTATGATCAATATGTGAAGAGAACGATATACGTGGACCCGGCCGATGTGTTAAAGGAGCCATACGATATGGATTACCTTTTCGAGCGCTACCGTATAGGCAAGAACAGTATCGATTATTTGCGCTTTTATGATGAAGTTGTAA
Source organism: uncultured Bacteroidota bacterium (assembly GCA_902803395.1). GTDB lineage: Bacteria > Bacteroidota > Bacteroidia > Bacteroidales > P3 > Colimorpha. The sequence continues at coordinate 55 of CADCPQ010000122.1, read as the reverse complement.
CCGATGAGAGTTACGCATCATACGAAAATGCTTTTGAAACGGCGGAAATGGATTT
>CADCPQ010000121.1 GCA_902803395.1 uncultured Bacteroidota bacterium | reverse complement strand
GAGTCGTTCAACCTGTTTGAGAAGATGCTGCTCGAAATCAACCGCGAAATAACCTCGTTCCTGAGCCGCGCCCAGCTGCCGTTGCCCGACGAAAGCCAGGTCCACGAAGCCCGCAAGCCTCAGGCTCCGCAACGCGGTCTCCGCGCCGGACGCGACAACCAGTTCGACCGTTCAGCGCAGCAACAGCAGCAGGCCATCGACCAGAGCGGCCAGCAGAAGTCGAAACCCATGCCGGTCCACGTCGAGAAGAAAGTCGGCCGCAACGACCCGTGCCCCTGCGGCAGCGGCAAAAAATACAAAAACTGCCACGGCCGCGACGCAGAATAGGCAAAAAGTTTCCGCGAAATGTTAAAATTTCCGGGGCGGTTTTTTACCAAAAACCGCCCCGGATTTCTTGTTAAATGTTTGAAAATCAAACATTTGGTTAATTATACATATCTAACTGGAAATCAAGTTGTTGGATAGGTTCGGGTCGTACTTGGGTCGGCCTTACATCGGCCTTGGGTCGGAAATGTTAAAATTTAACATTTCTTTAACATATTTCCGGGGCGAAGAATGGGCGTCGAAAACCTATGCCATGAGCGACGCGGCTATGCAGTCGGCCTGTAGCAATCCCGATGCCGTCGGCTCGAAACTGCTTGGAGTCTCGCGTATCAATCCGTTGGCAATGAATGGTTTGACGGCGTTGGCGAGATGTTGGCTGAACTGTGGGGCGACGCTGCTTTTCTGTATTCCGGCTGTGGTTCGCAGCGAGGTCATAACCAGTTCGTTGAAGGCGTCGGTGTCGGTCAGTGTCTCGCTGCCGTGCTCGGCATCGCCGTTGGCCAGACTGCCGATGTACTTGGCGATGTCGGCGGTGTTCCAACGTCTCGAGCTGCCGTCGAAAGAGTGGGCCGAGGCTCCGAGGCCGAGGTATGGCTCGCGGGTCCAGTAGCGCGAGTTGTGACGCGAACGGAATCCCGGCCGTGCGAAATTCGAGATTTCATACTGCTCGAATCCATTGACTAACGCCCATTTGCACAACGCGTTGTATTGGTCAATTAAAGTTGTTTCTGAGGTAGGCTTGACCTTGCCGATTTCAATTTGTCGGCTCAAAATTGTGCCCGGTTCGACCGTCAGACTGTAGGCCGAAAGGTGCTTGACGGCTTTGGGAAGGGTGGCGACAGCATCGAGGTTGCGTTGCCATCCGTCGATGTCTTGCGACGGCAGGCCATAGATGAGGTCGATGCTTATGTTGTCGAAACCGGCTTCGGCGGCATTCCTTACGGCTTCGAAAGCCATCGCTGCCGAGTGTCGCCGGTTGAGGGTTAGCAGGTCTTCGTCGTTGAATGATTGAATGCCGATACTCAGTCTGTTAAATAATCTTAATTCAAGTAATGCTTTAATATATTCCGGGATCAAATCCTCGGGGTTGCATTCCAAAGTTGCCTCCTCGATTTGCGACAAGTCGAAACGTCTGCGGAGAGCGTCGACGACCTTGCCTAATTGCGCAGGCGATAGAAGCGAGGGCGTCCCGCCGCCCAAATAGAGCGTCCTGATCGGTTGGTCGGGCCATTCGCGCACCTCGATTTCACGGCACAAGGCATTCAAGTAGTCCTCGAGGTGAGCTGTGCTAACTACCGAATAAAAAGCGCAGTAGGTGCACTTACGGTGGCAATATGGAATGTGTACGTAGATCATTCCGTATCGAGTCTAAAGGTTAGAATATCGATCTGTTGGTGGTGATCCAAATCGGTTTGTTTGTAGCCGTATTGCGATAATAGTTCGAGCCATTCATCAATATTGTACCAGGGTTCTTGCACAACATAAACTGTCGGCTTAGTTGGTATTTGGAGCGAGTCGCAATATATAAAACCCTTGGGTGTCAGATAGTTGTAGAAAACAGGTTGCTCCAATTTGCCTTGCTGGGCAAATGCTAAGTGGTCGTCATCGAAATAGTATACAATTTGCTTGTCAATCCAAGCTGGCGCAAGCAGTATGTTGCAATCACTATGCGAATTAAGCTGCTTGATTTTGGTCGCAACGGCGCGCGTGTCGCCTTTCCATCCGCCGTGTCGCATTGTGGTGCTGTCAGGATTGAATGTTACAGTCATCAGTATGATTGCTGTAACATTACACAAAGTATTGAACCAGAGTGGTTTCGGAGCGATTCTCCGTATGTATGCGGCAATGGCCAGCAGATAGGTCGGAAGTATGAAATAGAAGTATCTGTTTAGAAACATTCCGAGAAAGAATGACACAGCGAACGATACCAGTAGAGGTATCGCCCACATCAGCGACAGGACGGTAGCGTTGGTGGGTTGGAATGTTTTTTTTGCAATTTGTATAATAGCCATTACTGCCGCGATGCCGACAACAATCAATAGCAACGAAGCCGTCACAGGTGCATTGGTCAGGCTGCACATCATATGATAGAGGCTATCAAAACTGTGCGTCTTCGCAATCCATGTGCCATGAAAGCCCGAATCAGCAATCCTACCTGCAAGTGTCACGACCATAGGTAGATAGGCTACAATAAAGACCGCAAGACTCAGGAGATATTTTTTTATGTAATGCCGGTATTTGGGTATCAAAAATATGGTTAGTAACTGGCATGCCGGTACCCATATTGTCATATAATGACCATAGAAAAGTAAGATATTGCAAGTCGTGAGCAACGTCCAATGCACGGGCCGCTTCTTATTGCTGTTGATTATCGACAGAAATAGAAACAGTGACCAGGCTGACAGCATTCCAATAAGGCTATAGACGCGCCCGTCGTGAGCTAAAAAGAGTGAGAATGAGGCAAATGCATACATCAGCGAAGCTATCACTCCTGAACCTCTACCGATATGGCGTTCACCTGTCAGATAAATTGGTATCACCGTCAAGGTGCTGAAAATGGCCGAAAGGGAGCGCAAGGCCACGATGCCTATACCGACTGCCGCAATCCAGAAATGCAATATTAGTTCCCAGAGTGGGGGATTGTCATAGTCCGAGAGGCTGCAAACTATATCAGCCAGAGATTTCTGTGCATAGTAAAGCGAGAAACATTCGTCGTTACCGATATCAGCTTTGCCTATGAAAATAAATCTCAGTGCAAAGGCTACGGCTACAATGGCCATACATTCGATGATATGTATGACTCGACGGTTCATGGTGTATTGTTGTTCAGCAGTTGGTCAGCGGCGGCGTAGGGGCTGATTTTGTTGTCGGTTATCTGTTTCGAGATTTCCTCGATACGCTGCTCCATGCCGGGCTGGCCGTAAAAGCGGTCGCGCAGTCCGTTTTCTATGGTTTCGTCCAGAATGCGCAGGTTCTGCTCGGTGCGTTTGTGGTAGAAATAGCCGTTGGATTTGGTGAATGTGACGTATTCCATTACCTTGTCCCACAGTTCTTTGACACCTTCTTTGGTATATGCCGAGCAGCGCATGACCTCGACGGTCCAGCCTGATTCGGGCATGGGGAAGAGGTGCAGCGCGTTGCGGAACTGGGTGGCGGCGAGGTCGGAGCGTATTGGGTCGAGCTCGCACTTGTTGATGGCAATCATGTCGGCCATCTCCATGATGCCGCGTTTGATGCCCTGGAGTTCGTCGCCGGTGTTGGCGAGTTGCAGCAATAGGAAAAAATCGACCATGGAATGAGCCGCCGTTTCGGACTGTCCGACACCTACGGTTTCGACTATTACGACATCGAAACCTGCTGCTTCACAGAGCGTTATGATTTCGCGAGTTTTGCGGGCCACACCGCCAAGCGAGCCTGCCGACGGGGAAGGGCGGATGAAGGCGTTGGGGTCGACCGAAAGCTCCTCCATACGGGTTTTGTCGCCGAGTATACTGCCTTTGCTACGCTGGCTGCTGGGGTCGATGGCGAGCACGGCCACGCGGTGGTTGTGGGCGGTAAGGTATTTGCCAAGTGCCTCGATGAGAGTGCTCTTGCCGGCTCCAGGAACACCTGTTATTCCCAGACGGATAGATTTGCCGGAGTGGGGCAGGCACTGCTCGATGACCTCCTGCGCGGCACGGTGGTGTGCAGGCAACGAGCTCTCAATCAGCGTTATGGCGCGGCTGAGGATGGTGCGGTCGCCATGCAGAATGCCGTCGACCATCTGGTTGGGCGTCAGTTGCTGCTGACGTTTGGCACGGACACGCTCAAGGTAGTCGTTGCTCACCTGGTCGGGCTGCTTGACGCCACCCTGCACACTCAGGGCCGATTCGTAGTCGAAATTGGAGTATAGGTGCTTGTCTTCCATATTAGCTATAACGCCGAAGATGCGATTTTATTGTCCCTGTTGAAAAAAATGTTTTTGACTGATTTCATGTCGAGAAATATCTGTCGAATTTGCGTCTTATTCGTGCTTTGGATGGCTTTTTTAGGCTGTAAAACGTTAGTGGTTCTGATTTGTAACGTCCTGAGAATACGCGAATTGCTATTTTTTTTTCATTTTTATTTGGTGGGTTCGCAAAAAGTTTGTACTTTTGCACCCGCTTTTGAGCCGCGAGAGGCTCGTTGATGGCGGGATAGCTCAGCTGGTTAGAGCGCTGGATTCATAACCCGGAGGTCATCAGTTCAAGTCTGATTCCCGCTACAAGAAAAGGAGCCCTGAAATATGTTCGGAGCTCCTTTTTGTTTGTTCCCTGTGGCCGGGGCTCACATGTCGTCGTCGCTTTCGGGAATGATGTCGTCGAAATTAAGCGGGGCGGGGTAGATGTTGTCCTTGATGATGTAGCCGCCGTAGGTGTCCTTGATAGTTTGCAGGAAGCGGAAAGCTTCGAGGCGGGTGCGGAAGTCGCCGACTTTGACCTTGAAATTGGGCTCGTCGAAGATGATGTAGGCCTGCAGCTCGATATACTCGGCCACGAAGCGGTCGCGCAGCTCGAAAGCGCGCTCTTTGGAGTTGGCTCCCGACAAAGATGCTATTTGGATACGGTATCCCGGGATGGTCTGTACGCGCTCGTTGAACTCGATGTGTTTCTGCACCATCTCGTTTACTGCAACGTCACCCTTAATCTCGATACGGTTGGAGATTTGCTGCGCCGATGCGACCGTGATGGCTGCCATCGCCAGCAGCGTGGCTGATATGGTTTTGATGCGACTCATGTGTTTCAGCGTAAAAAAATCAGAAATGGCCTCCTGCCGAAAGGGTGAGCTGCTCGGGACGCACTGTGAGGATAGGAATCTTCGACTGCTCGATCATCTGGTGCGCGAACGAGCCGAGCAACAGGTTGGAGAGCGAGTTTTCCTGCTCAGTCATGATGACGATGAGGTCGGCATTGATTTCGTCGGCGAACTCGAGGGTCTCGGTGGTCAGGTTCTTCTGCACATCGTGCATTTTCGTCTGGTGCTTTATGCCAGCTTTGTCGAGCAGCTTCTGTGTCTGTGAAACGTAGCTGTTGACCACGTTGCGAATATCGGGTGCGCTGGAGGTGTAAAGTCCGAAAATGTGGATTTCCGAGCCGAAAGTTTTGGCAAAATGCATGGCTGTCGGAACTTTTTGACGTGTGTCGTCGGTGCTGTCAAGCGGCAGGACGATGCGCTCGAGGTCTTTGCTGAAGTTGAAGTCCTCTCGCAGGCTCAACACGGGCACTTTCGACTCGGCGATGGTGCGGTAGGTGTTGCGGCCAATCCAACGATTTGTAAGCCCCGACATACCGTGTGTGCCGACAATGATAAGTGTCGCGTTGTCCTCGTCGGCCTGTGCTGTCAACTCTTCCGACACCTTGCCGGAACGTATTGTGTAGTCGAGCCTTATGCCTTTCAGCAGATGGGCTACGCCAGCATTGCGGCGCTCGATTTCGGAGCGGATGGGGGCCTCGTCCTCGTTGCGCTCCTTGACGTAAACGAGGCGTATGTTGCTCTGCCAGCGGTTGGCGATGTCGATGGCCAGGTCGACGGCTATGGCGGAGCCGGATGAGAAGTCAAAGCCTACAACAATATAACTCATAGTTATTAAATTTTTTTCGGTTTTTTGATGGTTTTTTGACACTGCAAAATTACGAAAAAAAAACGATTTACAAACAAATGTTTAAAAATTTTTATAATTTTTTTTAATAAGTACCAAAAAAATCGTATCTTTGCAATTCATAAAATAGTGAAAATATTAGTCCTAAAATAAACTAAAAAATGACACAAGGTATTCTGATTGCGGTGATTGTATTGGGCGTGATAGGCGCAATATTTGCCGTGGTGCTTTATTTTGTAGCGCAAAAATTCAAGGTGGTCGAGGACCCGTTAATTGATGAAGTGGCCGAAGTTTTGCCCGGCGCAAACTGTGGCGGCTGTGGAAAAGCAGGCTGCCGCGCCTTTGCCGAGGCTTGTGTGGCGCAAGGCAATCTTGATGGGTTGCGTTGTGCTCCCGGCGGCGATGCCGTGGCGGCCAAAGTGGCCGAACTGCTCGGTTGCGTGACCGAGGCCGGCGAGCCGCAGGTGGCTGTGGTACGTTGCCGTCCGTGTAATATCGGCGACAAACGTCGTTCGAACTACGACGGTATGCAAAGCTGCGCTTTCGCTCACTCGCTCTACACCGGCGAGGGCGGTTGCGCTTTCGGCTGCCTCGGTTGCGGCGACTGTGTCAAAGCTTGCCTCTTCGGAGCCATCACCATGGATCCGGACCGTGGCACACCTGTCGTCGACGAGGAAAAATGCACGGCTTGCGGTGCCTGCGTCAAAGCCTGTCCCCGCTCGGTCATTGAGTTGCGCAATAAAGGCCGCAAAAACCGTCGCGTGTGGGTTGGCTGCATCAACAAGGAAAAAGGTGCCGATGCCCGCAAGACCTGCGCCAATGCTTGCATAGGATGTGGCAAGTGTGAGAAAGTGTGTCCCGTCGAGGCTGTCCATGTCAACGGCAATGTAGCATACATCGACCACACCAAATGCATAGCCTGTCGCAAGTGCGAGGCCGAATGCCCTGTCGGAGCAATTGTTGACGCCAATTTCCCGGCTCCTGTCAACAAAGAGAAACCGGCCGCACCTGCAGCCCTGAAGCCTGCAGCCCCGGCTCAGGAAACCCCAGTGGCCGAACAACCATCAACTAACAACCAAAACTGAACAAGATGAAAACTTTCAAAATGGGTGGTGTCCACCCCGAAGAAAACAAAATATCGAGCAGTGCGGTAATTGAGCAGATGCCGTTGCCTGCACAAGTTGTCGTTTTGATGAACCAACATCTTGGCGCCCCAGCTACCCCAGTGGTGGCTAAAGGCGACAAAGTCAGAGTCGGCCAGCTCATTGGCGAGGCCCAGGCATTCATGTGCGCCAACGTTCATTCGCCTGTCAGCGGCACAGTGGCCAAGGTTGATGTGTGCAAGGATGCTTTCGGTTTTGCAAAACCCGCTATATATATTAATGTCGAGGGCGATGATTGGGTTGAAACCGTCGACCGCACTCCCGACATCAAGCGCGAATGCAACCTCGAACCCCAGGAAATTGTGGCAAAACTCAAGGAAATGGGTATTGTCGGTCTCGGCGGTGCAACATTCCCGGCTCATATAAAATACAATGTTCCCGAGGGTAAGAAGGCCGAATACCTGATTATCAATGCTGTGGAGTGTGAACCCTACCTCACTTCCGACCATCGCGTCATGATGGAACACGCCGAGGAGATTTGCATCGGTGTCAGCATTCTGCGCAAAGCACTTGGTGTTCCCAATGCCTATATCGGTATCGAGAACAACAAGCCCGAACCAATAGCGGTAATGACAGCAATGTCAAAGAACTTTCAGGGCATCATTGTCGAACCGTTGAAGGTGAAATACCCACAAGGTGCCGAAAAACAGCTCATTAACGCCATCACCGGACGCAAGGTTCCCAGTGGCAAGCTGCCAATTGATGTCGGCTGTGTAGTAAGTAACGTGGGAACTGCGTTTGCAGTATACGAAGCAGTGCAAAAAAATAAGCCGCTCATCGAGAACATACTGACAGTCACCGGCAAAAAGCTTCCGTCGCAGCACAACTACCAGGTTAGAATCGGCATAACCTACAATGACATCATAAAACACTCGATAGGCGAACTGCCTGAAAACACCGGCAAGGTTATCAGTGGTGGCCCGATGATGGGTAAGGCTGTTGTCAATCTCGACGCTCCCACCACCAAAGGTGCCAGCAGTGTGCTGGTTATGGACGAAAGCGAGGCCCGTCGTGCCCCAGAAACCAACTGTATCCGTTGCGGTAAGTGCGTGAATGCCTGCCCCATGGGTCTTGAGCCCTATCTTTTCTCGTCGCTGGTCAAGAACAACCGTATCGAAGAGGCCAAGATTCACAACATCCTCGACTGCATTGAGTGCGGTTGCTGTTTCTTCAGTTGTCCGGCAAACAAGCCGCTCACAGACGAGATACGTCTTGGCAAGAACCGCGTCCGCGCCATGATGGCCGCTAAGAAATAACGTATTATTAATGTAAATATTATAATAAGTATATGAAACTTTTAAATATTTCTGGCTCGCCGCACGTTCACAGCGACGAATCGACAAAAAAAATCATGTGGCGCGTTAATCTGGCGCTCATCCCGATGTTGCTGGTGGCTATTGCGTACTTTGGACTCAATGCGCTGCTTATTAGTCTGGTGTCAGTCGCTTGCTGCGTGTTGTTTCAATGGTTGATTGAAAAGTTCATCCTCAAAGTTCCCACCACAATTTGCGATGGTTCTGCTGTTGTGACAGGTTTGTTGCTGGCTTTCAACGTACCGGCTACAGCCGATATGATTTGGTTGGTTGCAATAGGTGCTTTGGTAGCAATTGCCATTGGCAAGATGTCGTTTGGCGGCTTGGGTAAGAACCCGTTCAACCCAGCTCTTGTTGGACGTGTTTTTCTGCTTATCTCGTTCCCGGTCCAGATGACCACATGGCCCACTGTCGGCAAGTGGTTCCCGATGTCTTTTGACACTGTGGCTGGAGCAACACCTCTCGGATTGCTTAAAGAAGGCGGAGCAGAAGCTTTGCCACAGGCATGGGAAATGTTTGTCGGCCACATAGGAGGCTCGTTAGGTGAGGTCTCAGCGTTGGCCATCCTCATTGGAGCCATATACCTTTTATGCCGCAAGATTATTTCGTGGCACATTCCCGTGTCTTTCATCGGAACGGCCTTTATTTTCAGTGGAATCCTGTGGCTCGTCAACCCCGAGACTTTTGTCGACCCGCTTACAACTATCCTCACCGGCGGTATAATGCTCGGAGCCTGCTTTATGGCAACCGATATGGTCACATCGCCGATGTCCCGTAGCGGTCAGCTCATTTTCGGTGTAGGATGTGGCTTGTTGACTATCATCATCCGCAATTGGGGGGCTTACCCGGAAGGCGTCTCGTTTGCCATCCTGATTATGAATGCAGTCACACCGCTTCTCAACCGTTGGTGCAAACCCGTGCGCTTCGCAAATTGAAAATTAATAATTGAAAACTAAAATTATTATGGCAAAGAAAGCTCAATCCACATTAATCAATATGCTCGTGTCGTTGACTGTTATCGCCGTTGTGGCTGCAGCCGCATTGGCGTTGGTCAACAACGTCACCAAAGAGCCCATCGAGATAGCCAAACAGGCGAAAACCAACGCCGCTATCAAGGCTGTGCTTCCCGATTTTGATAAATTAGAAGACCTAACCGTTGACGGCAACCTGTGTCATGTCGGTTACGATGCCGATGGCAACTTTGTTGGAGCCGCTGTTGAGGCTGGCAGCGATGCCGGTTTCGGCGGACATCTGCAGCTTATGGTTGGCTTCGACAAGGATGGTAACGTATTTGGTTATCAAATACTTGAGACTCATGAAACCCCTGGTCTCGGTGCCAAAGCCGACCTTTGGTTCCAGAAAGGTTCGAAAGGCGACATCATTGGCCGTACCCCGACTGCCGAAAATCCCCTCGTTGTTAAAAAGGACGGTGGCGACATCGATGCCATCAGCGGTTCGACCATCACTTCCCGAGCCTTCCTTGGCACTGTCAACACCGCTGCTGAGGTATTTGCAAAAATGAACATTTAAATTTCATCGCATTATGAAAACTTCAGATATAATCAAAAACGGTCTTATCAAAGAGAATCCCACATGGGTGCTTATTCTCGGTATGTGCCCTACGCTGGCCACTACAACCTCAGCCGTCAACGGCATGAGTATGGGTCTGGCCACTACTTTTGTGCTCATGATGTCGAATATCGTCATCTCGTTACTCAAGAGCGTGATACCCGACAAGGTGCGTATCCCGGCCTTCATCGTCGTCATTGCCACCTTTGTCACCATCGTTCAGATGGTTATGCAGGCATATTTGCCGTCGCTGTACGACAGCCTCGGACTCTTCATCCCCCTCATCGTCGTCAACTGCATCGTGCTCGGACGCGCCGAAGCTTTCGCTTCGAAAAACAACGTCTGGCATTCATTCCTCGACGGCCTCTTCATGGGACTGGGATTCACTTGGGCTCTCACCCTGCTCGGCATGGTACGTGAGCTGCTCGGCGGTGGCTCCATCTTTGGCCACAGCCTTATCGGCGGAGCCGACGGTATGCTGCTCTTCATACTGCCTCCGGGCGGCTTCCTCTGCCTCGGTTTGCTGATGGCTCTCATCAACCGTTTGCGCAGAAAATCGGCCTAAGATGTTAAAAAATGTTAAATAAATGTTAAAATTTGAGCCGATTTCGGACTTTCGTCGTCTATAATGCGTGTAATGGTACAAAACAATAAAAAGCCGTAAATAAATATCATAGATAACGTAAATATAATATTATGAAAAACGTTACATGTAAATTGTCAGTTATTGTCTTGTTGATGGCTCTGTTTATGTCGAATGGAGCGCAATCGCAAGAAATAATGGTTCTCGGTGCTGAGACTGACGGTACAGTCGTTAATACCAACCGAGAAATCGACGACTTTGGGTTCACTATTCTCGATGATGGTGGAGATGCCAATGAATATTCTATAGGAACATACTCCCTGACAATAAAGAATATGGAGGCTTGTAGTGATAATTCTGCATTCGGTATCAAGGTTTCAATGGTCGACTTAAGCCCATACGATGAGCTTATCATATACGACGGCGCTTCGACATCGTCTAACGTCTTGTTTCGCGCCAAAGGCGATACACTTAGAACCCGTGGACATGTTATGTTGGCTGCCGAATTAGGTTACACTGACCTTATCGTATTCAGCAGCGACACCAATTCATGTGATTGCATGACTGTTCAGATAAAATCAGTTTACGGCGGACATGGCGAATATTTAGGCTTTGTAGTAAACCCAACATGCTACAGAATCTGTGAGCGCGTCACTCCTGTAATTGAAACTATTTTCACTAAAACACGTGACGGGGTGCCGTATGACCAGAAATCTTTTTCCCCGATATATGTTATCGATACGGTGTTCGAAATGGTGTATGATAGTATATTGGGAGACTCTATTGCTTCCAGCACTATCATAAGAATTGACACTCTTGGTGTAAGTAACGGTGTCTTTATATGTGAAGGAGACGGTCTGATACTGCATGGCAGAGGCTCTTACACAAATCTTACGGGTCGCTATACTCCGAGAGACGAGACTTCGATTTTTGAATGGAAGTGGGGCAACGGCGTTACATGGACTGACACTGGTATGACCGACCCAGAGTATATCTACCATGACATACAATGCTATGATGTGTCGTTGTCGATTACTGATACTATGGGCTGTTCGTCAACAGTTTCGGCTGATGTTCAGGTCCGTATTGCCCAGAACCCTATTAAAACAATTTTCTCGTTGGCAAATACCTGTAACACCGACTCTCTCCAGGTCAATATCGGGTACGACGGCGATAACGCCACAATGACTCTGCGCCAAATTGAGTATTCTAAAACTGTTTCAAAAATCAACCAGATTCGTGTGTTTATTCCTGACGGAACCTGTACACACCCCGACGGTTCCCAATCGGCTTGCTATGAAGCACCCGTGTTGTTTACCGAGTTCCCGGCAGGTCGAAAAATCATGAAGGGCGAAGACATTTGCTCGATATGTATCAACTATGAACATGAGTACATGGGTGACTACCGTATCTCGATAATTTGTCCGACAGGCCAAGAGGCAATTATCAAGTACGCCACAACAGGACATGACCCAGTGCTTTCGGGTGGAAGTGGTTCTTGGTATCTGGTTAATGATCAGCCCGTAAGTTTAGGCACAACTCCACCAAATGCCATTCCCTTATCACACGGCAATATTTATACAGGCGTCCCCTATGGTGGCGACAATCACCACACATATGATACGGGCGACAAATGTGACTCACTCACCAACCCTTACGGTGTAGGCTTTGACTACTGCTTCTCACGCAATAAGGATTATACTTTGGTCACAGGTAAGCCGGCAAATACCGACTCGCCGGAATATGCCGACTACATCTTCTGCAGCACTGCCTATATGGATACAGTGACAATGGATATGGATCCTATCCCGGCTGGCTATTCGCAAGCGGGTCAAACGGCAACTGTAACAAACTGCAGAAATGTCAAGATGCAGAGCGACTATGAGAACAAGAAAGATTATTATCTTCCCGTGTCAGATTTTTCTTCCCTTATTGGCTGTCCTCTAAATGGTGAATGGTCAATCCGTTTATGTGACTGGTTCGGCAGCGATAACGGATGGGTGTTTAACTGGAGTATGGACATATGCAAACTCAATTCTGGTAGTTCATGCGAATATCAGGTCGGTATCGACTCGGTGGTATGGTATCCTGACCCGGCTGACCGCTACCACGACTACGAGCTCGGTCATTACCGTGGTCTCGAGGTTCACAAACGCGACGAAACCCGTTCATTTCTGCTTACGCCCGATACTGCAGGTACATTCCCAATAGTTGTTAATGTTCACGACCAGTTTGGTTGCATCTGGGATACTACTACTAAAATCACCACAGTTTGGACTCCGACTCCAAAGCTCGGCAACGACACCCTGCTGTGCAGCATCGAGTCCATCGTGCTAGACGCCAGTGACCGCCATGCTGATATTTGCAACTACTCATACGTGTGGGAACCCAATGGCCAGGATTCCGACACCATCCACACCGCAACTGGTACTCTCGGCGAAACCTATTATATCTCCGAAGTAACCAACAAGCAGCACAACATCCGTTGTACTATGCGCGACACAATCATTGTCCGTGTAAACAAACAGCCTGTGCCGAATTTCGACCCCGGAGTCTATCCGCTTGAAGGTTGTGCACCGTACACGGTCGACTTCCATAACACTTCGACCGACGGCCACCATTACCTCTGGGTTTTCGGCGATGGCGTGACTTCCAACGAAGAATCGCCCACACACTCGTTTGCTGAAGGCACTTTCGACTTCAAATACTATATCTATAGCCAAGACGGTTGCGTCGACTCGCTCATCTATCCCAACCTCGTCACCGTCTATCCCAACCCCGTAACGGCTTTCTCGTGGACCCCGACGTACCCCACGGTGCTCAGTCCCAATGTGCAGTTCATCAACCAGACCGTGCCTGACTGGGAGGACAACAAGTACTTCTGGGAGGTGCAGTACAACCGCGAGCATCCCCTCTCGGTGCAGACCGAAACCGACAAGAACCCATACTTCAATTGGTATAAGACCAACGACGACGACTTGCCGGGCTCCTACATCGTGCGCCTCATCGCCCGTACCGACAACGTCGGTCCCTCTGGCAACGTGACCTACTGCTACGACACGGCTGAGAACACCATCCTGCTGGTCAACGACTTCCTGCAGTATCCCAATGTGGTGACACCCAACGGCGACGGCATCAACGACCGCTTTGTCATCAAGAACCTCGTCGAAGGCCTCGGCTACCCCATCAACCAACTTGACATCTACAACAAATGGGGTTCGCACATTTTCCACAAGGAGAACATCGCCAGCGAAGACGACTTCTGGGATCCCAACGACGGCAATATGCCCGCCGGTACATATTTCTTCCGTTTCTCGGCACGTGGCTACAACGGCAACGTCGAGCACAACGGAACAATCGAGGTGCTACGGTAGCCTAAGAAATTAAATAACTGAAAATCAGCGGTTTAAATTAAATTATTTAAACCGCTGATTTTTAATATGTTGGATGGGTTCGGGTCGGGTTTGGTTCGGCCTTACATCGGCCTTGGTTCGGCGGGGTCCATCCAAAGGGCATCCTTGAGGTATTTTCTGAACCATGTCAGCTGCTTTTTGGCGTAGTGCCACGTGTTCAATTTCACGGCCTCGATGGCTTGTTGTAGCGACGTTGTACCGTCCAGATAGCCGAAAATCTCGCGATAGCCAACGGTGTTGAGGGTGTTGAGGTGGCGGTATTGCGTCAGGCTCTCGACCTCGTCTACAAGGCCGTCGGCGACCATTCGGTCCACACGGCTGTTGATTCGGCTGCGCAATGTGTCAGTGTCGGTGGCGAGAACGATGTACTCTATGGCGAACGGGCGCTCGCTGCGGCTTTCGCGCAACATCTCGCTGTAGGGGCGTCCGGCTGTAATGCAAACCTCGAGGGCGCGCTGCAGACGTGCTGGGTTGGCCAAATCGACACGCGAGTAATATTCGGGATCCATCTTCGACAGGAGACTTCGCAGGCTTCCGATGCCCTCGTCGCGAAGCATCTGCTGCAGATGTTCGCGCAGTCCCGGAGCAGGGTCGGGCATTTGTGCTATGCCACCGCCGAGGGCCGTGATGTAAAGGCCGCTGCCTCCTACGGCTATCGCGGTGTCGTGACTTTCTAATAGGTGGTTTACGCAGGCCGCAGCGTCCTCGCCGTAGCGGTACACGTCGTAGGGCTCCTCGACCGAGCGGCAGGCAATGAAATGGTGACGCACGGCGGCCAGCTCGTCGTCGTCGGGACGTGCCACGCCGATTTTCATCTCGCGATAGAACTGACGCGAATCGCACGAAACGATTTCTGTGCCCGATTTCTGCGCCAATGCCACTGCGTAAGCCGTCTTGCCCACCGCCGTGGGCCCTGCTATGACCACCAGTTTCTTCATCTTTAGTGGTTTTGCAGCATGTCGAATTGTTCCCAGAACGTCGGGAATGATTTGGCGACAACCTCGGGATGTTCAATCTTCAGCCCGTCGAAAATAAGACTCAACGGGGCGAAAGCCATTGCCATACGGTGGTCGTTATAGGTCTGCACCGGTTCCGTTGGATGCAGGTTTGAAGGCAATATAACGAGCTTGCCGTCATCAATCTTGATTTTGGCGCCCATCCGCTTCAGTTCCTGCTCGATGGCCAAAAGGCGGTTCGACTCCTTGCTGCCGAGGTTTTGCAGGCCGCGCAGTGTGGCTCGCACTTTCAGGGCGGCACAGGCCACGGCGAAAGTCGGCGCGAGGTCGGGATTGTCGATACACGAGATGGCAATCTGTTTATCGCACACGCCGCCGCCGCTGAGGGTTATCGAGCGTGTAGTCTTGCGGTAAGGTTGCCTGACCTCGCGGCTACGCACACCGAGTTTGGCGAAAAAACTGTCGACAATGTTGTCGCCTTGCAATGAGTCGACTGACAGGTTTTTGAGCCTGATTCTCAGGTCGGGACGCAGGGCTGCGGCGGTGTAGAAATACGAAGCCGCGGTCCAATCGCGTTCAATATATATGTTTTGCGGCGTATGGATGTTGTCGCAATGCTCTACATAGAAAGTTCGTCCGTTTGAACTTTGGCGGACCTGCACACCGCATTGGCGCAACATCTCACAGGTCATATTGATGTAAGGACGCGACGCAGCCCGCGAAGTCATTGTCAGCGAAAGCCCGTCGGGAAGCGTTGGCGCGATGAGAAGCAGTGCGCTGACAAACTGGCTGCTCATCGAAGGATCGATTGAGGCAGTGCGGTGGTGCAGGCTGCCCCCCTCGATTTTCACGGGCAGGAAACCTTCGGCTGCGGTGCAGGTAATGTTGGCTCCGAGCGAACGCAACGTGTCGATCAGCGGCGCCATTGGACGCTGAAGCAGGCGCTCGTCGCCGGTCAGCACGTGGTTGCCGGGCGTTATTGCCAGCACTGCCATGAGGAAACGGGCCACCGAACCGGCGTTGTTGCAGTAGTACAAGTTGTTGTTTTTTTTCTGCAACTGGGCGAGCAGTTGGCGTAAAAGGTGCGTGTCGTCCGAATCCGACAAACGGGCAATGTGAATCTTGCCGCCGGCCAAGTGGTTGAGGATAAGCCAGCGGTTGCTGAGACTCTTCGACGAGGGGAGTTCTATGGCTATGTCGTTGGTGTTCATAGCCTTAGGTCATGTTGTAGTTTTTCAGTTTACGGTAGAGGGTGCGCTCGCTGATGCTGAGGTCGTCGGCAGCCAATTTTCGGTTGCCGTTGCGATTCTTGAGCGCTTGCTCAATGGCTTTGCGTTCGCGGTCGATAAGGGCAATGGGTTCGTCTTCAATAACTTCCGGTGTAAGGAATTCTTCTTCGTCGCCCATGTCCTCGGGTTGCACTTTGGGTTTGGCGGCGTTAGTCTCGCCATTCATGAAATAGGTGGCCTGAGGCAAAGTCTGCATCGGCTGGTGCGTGGCTGGCAGACCCTGCGCCAGTTGCGCCACAGCTTGTCGCAAATCGTTTATTTCCGAGCGCATCTCGTTTATCATCTGACCCATCGACAATGCCTTCAGTAGCAATTCGCGGTCGGTTATGGTCGAAGGGTTGTAGGAACCATGTCCGTCGACGAGTGCCGGCATTTTTTCGGAGGGAACATAGTTGAGGTAGTTTTGTAGTATGGCAGGAGTGATGTTGCGTTCGCTCTCGACCACGGCAATCTGCTCGGTTATGTTTTTCAGTTCGCGAATGTTGCCGTACCAAGGATAGTCCATTATTATGCGTTTGGCTTCGTTGGTCAGGAATATGGGCGGCATATGGTATTTTTCGGCCACGTCGGACGAGAATTTGCGGAACAGCAGCGGGCTGTCGTCTTTGCGTTCGCGTAGCGGCGGAATGTATATTGATATCTGGTTCAGACGGTAGTACAGATCCTCGCGGAAACGGCCAGAACGGACGGCTTCGACGATGTCGATGTTGGTGGCAGCCACAACACGCACGTTGATTTTTTGTGCCGTCGATGAGCCTACAGGCATGATTTCGCCGTTTTCGAGCACACGTAACAGCTTGACTTGCATGGCCAAAGGCAGTTCGCCGATTTCGTCGAGGAATATCGTGCCTCCGTCAGCCTCCTCAAAATAGCCTTTGCGGTTCTTGTCGGCACCGGTGAAAGCGCCCTTGACGTGGCCGAACAGCTCACTTTCGATGGTACCCTCGGGTATTGCGCCGCAGTTGACGGCAATCAGGCCTTTGCCTTGCCGCACGTGTTTGCGCAGGCTGTTTTCATGTATTATACGTGAGAAAACGTCCTTGCCTACGCCGCTCTCGCCGGTTATGAGTATGGATAAGTCGGTGGGAGCCACTTGTATAGCTTTGTTCAATGCAAGTAGTAGCTTCGGGTCGTTGCCGATTATGTCGTAGCGCAGTTTTATGTTCTCAATATTCATACAACAGATAAAAACGTTGTTTTTGTAAAAATATTATCAGTGTGGCAAACTTTTTTTTATGTCACCACGCGGTGCAAGGCCGTGCCGAGTTTTTGGCGCAAATCGTTCAGTTGCTTACGCTCCGCCAGTAGTTCCATGACATCGTCGTCAGGCTGCAGGTTCTTGATTTTCTTGTCGTTGTCGGCAATCAGGTGGTCGATTTTGAACAACTTGAAATTGAGCAGCGACTCGGTCAGATCCTCTTTGAGCCGTTCCTCAGGCTTGGCCACAAAAATGTTTTTTTTGCGCCAGAGGTCGCTGATGCGGTAAGTGTCGACCATGAGCGAGAATGCGAAGGTACGCACGGCGGGTTCAGCGGTGGCGAAGTCGGTCGCTTCGGGCAATCTCCCTTCGTCCACGCCGTTAGCGAACATATCGTAAATCTTCTGGCACAGAACGTTGTCGAAAGTCAGTTCGTCGCCTCGCAAATCGTCGACCATGAGTTTGGCCAGTTGATATTCAACAATTTTCTTTGTCTCGTTTTCGCCGGGCTCGACAAAACCTATTTTTTTGTCGCCGTAGTTGAGT
>CADCPQ010000120.1 GCA_902803395.1 uncultured Bacteroidota bacterium | reverse complement strand
GCAGCAACGACTACGGGAACTCCTCACATACGCCGTCAAAGAGGTGCCCTTCTATCGTGAATGGTTTCAAACCCACGATTTGAATCCCACCGACATTACCCTCGACCATTTGCCCATCGTCAACAAGGAAATCATGCGGCGAGAAGGTGTTGACAGATTCAGTGCCAAGCACTTCCCCATCAAGAAACGTATCACCACACGTTCCGGAGGTAGCACCGGTGAGCCCTTCACCTTTTATGAGACTAAAATTTCCTATTCCGTCAATATGGCGGCCAAGTTAAGGACTTGGTACCTATCTGGCTACCGCCTTGGTGACCGGTATATGAAGATTACCAATGGCAAACGCCCCAGCAAGGTAAAACAGATCCAGGATTTGATGAATAATTGTGTCTACGTGCCGTTCTATTCTATCAACGACGACATCCTGAAATCGGTCTTGGACAAAATTGAACATACCAAACCCACTATTATTCGCTCCTATCCCAGCCCCTTGTACCTGCTGGCACGCTACCGCAATAGTCATTCCGGCTATCATTTCACGCCACATCACATCATGACTACGGGGTCGACTCTCACTAAGGACTACCGTGATGAGATAGAAAAGGCCTTTGGGTGCGATATCATAGACTCTTATAGTTGCGAGGGAACGCCTAACACATATGAGACGCCATTGCACGACGGATATAGAGTTACTGATTACTTTGGTATTATTGAGGTTATTGACAACAATAACAAGCCCGTCGCCAATGGTATTGGTCGGGTGGTCAGCACTAACCTATGGAATTTTGCTCATCCTTTTATCCGTTACGACACCCAAGACCTTGTCGAGGTTAAAGACGGTCGCATCATACGCATCATGGGTCGCCAATGCGAAACTCTTGTAGAAGCTAATGGTAGCCTGCTGACAGTACACAACTTCACACACTATTTCTCGGATAATTTCCCGTCGGTCGACGGATGGCAGGTGGTGAAACAGAAAGATGGCAACATACGATTCCGGCTGGTTGTAAACAAGCTCTTTTCCCATGATGATGAACATAATATCATCAACCATTGGTCGTCGTGTACCGGCAAAGACATAAGCCTTGAGATTGTCAACAAACTACCGCTGATGTCCAACAACAAACACCTCAGTATCATCGACGAACTATGACCCTACTGACACAATACTCACAAATCGATCCTGCCGCCTGGGATAATCTCCTCCGGAAGTCTTCTGTCACCTCCTGGTTCCAGTCTCCTGAGGCTTTCCTCTTCTTCAATAGCCTCAATTTTATGGAGGCATTCGTCGTGGCAGTTACAGAAGAAGACAAACTCCTTGGGCTCACTGTTGGCTATATTCAAGGCGACGGTGGTCGACTGAAACAAATGCTCTCGCGCCGTGCCATCATTGTCGGTGGCCCCTTGCTCGCCGATGACATATCCAATGAGGCTCTTACCCTGATGCTCAATACCCTCAGGAAACAACTGAGTCGCCGATGTATCTACATTGAGACCCGCAATCTTAACGACTACTCATGCTGGGAAGAAACATTTGAGGCCTGTGGTTTCTCGTATGTACCCCACTATAACTTCCACATTGACACCTCCGTTAGCGAGCTGGTAGACAAACGCATGGATAAAAGTCGGCGGCGACGTATCCGGCGTGCAACTGAGAATGGGGTGAACATAAGTTGCGAGAATCCCGACATAAAAGGATTCTATGACATCTTGTCAAATCTTTACCGTACCAAAATACACAAACCATTGCCACCATTCAGCATGTTCGAGCAATTGGGGAAGATGCCTTATGCCAAATATTTCATTGTCAAAGATTCTCAAGGCAAGACCATCGGCGGACAACTTATATTGATGCTATATCAACAAGTGGCATACGCCTGGTACTGTTGTGGTCTCGACAAAGAATACCACGACCTTTACCCTTCCATTATGGCCAACTATGCGGCCATCCGCTATGCCGCTGACAAAGGTTTCGAGCGCTATGACATGATGGGGGCAGGGACTCCGAAAGAAGACTATGGCGTGCGCGACTTCAAAGCTCAATTCGGTGGCACCTTGGTGGAGCACGGTCGCTATCTGTACGTATGCCGACCTGCCATCTACTGGATGGGCAGCAAAGCCCTTGCACTTCTTAAATATCTGCATAAATGATCTATACCTTCCACTCCGTCAAATCCTCACCTGCCATTTGGGAAACCATGATGGCGAAACACGATAGTAGCGTCTTCTTCACCCGGCAGTGGGATGACTATCTGCACCGTATGGGCATACATACATTGTTGATGGAGGTACGAAGCAACGAAGAGCTTGTCGGCTACTTTGTCGGATCGCGCCGCTGGCTGGGCATTAGTTGGGTTACCGCCCCCTCCATGGGTACCGGTACCTACGCGCAAGGGCTCTGCATGCTGCAGGAAACAACACAAGCAGAGCGAATAAGCATCTACCAACAACTGTCACAGCACCTATTCAAAAGCCACAAAGCCAGCTATCTGCAGATATGCGACTATCAACTGCGTAACACCGATGATGCATGCTCACCACTACTCGACAAAGCATCCGTACACTACAATAAACGCCTCACCTATTCCATCAATTTGCGTCCATCAGAAGAAGAGTTATGGCAGAGTCTGCATTACAAGTCATGTAAATACTGCATTAACAAAGCCCGCAAAGAGGGGTTGTCGGTTAGACGGGTAGAACAGGAGGAAGAAATTGCCGGTTTTGCATTGCGCCACAGCCAGCACCTGAAGGATATGATGCGTCGCAAGCACAGCAAAGGACTGCCCTGTCAACGGCACAAAAACATTCTGGCACTTTGCCGGTCACTATTCCCTCACCAAGTACTTATGCTCGAGGTAGTGACCCCCGACGGTCTCTCCATCGCCTCTGGCATCTTTGCCTATACACCCAACGGTACCGCCACCTATTTCACAGCCGCTTCGCTTGAAGATCATATGCATCTCTGTCCCAACGAGCTGATGGTCTGGGAAGCCATGCGCTTCCTCCATAACGAAGGGGTTGGCGACCTGATTCTGGGTGGCGTGGCCCATTACAAGAAAAAGTATGCACCCATGCTGGCCTTTGTGCCTGTGCTCATCTTCTCGCGATATGGCCTTTTACTCAACATGCGGAAGAACATCAAGCAGCTGTATCAACGACTGATGTATAGGGGCAAAAACAAATAAATTGCGACATGAATATCCTTATCGACATAGGTCATCCGGGACATGTGCATTTGCTGCATTGGGTTGCCGAGGAGCTGAAACGGCACGGGCATACCCTGTTCTACTCCGTACGCAACATCCCGATAGCCAAACGCTTGATGGAATACTATGGTATGACGCCTTACATTGACCTGGGAGATAAGAAAGACTCGCTCCTGGGCAAAGCGCAGACCATCCTGCAGCAAGACATTCAAATAGCCAACTTCGTCCGTAAGAACCACATAGACTTAGGTCTCAGCAGTGGGCTTGTGCTCAGTCATGTGTCAAAGATAAGCCACATGAAGTCGTTTGTCTTCGACGACGACGACGATATTGTCGAACCCCTTTCGGTCAAGTTCGAGCACCCAATGAGCAACGTGGTCTTCACGCCCGATTGCATACAAAGGAAGACCAAACATGCTGTCTACTATGCCGGAACCCATGAGTTGGCATATCTGCATCCCAACCGTTTCAAACCCAATCCCAACGTGTTGCAACATGCTGGGATACAAGAAGGCGAGCGGTTCTTTATCATGCGTTTTGTGGCGCTAAAAGGACACCACGACGTAGGACAGCAAGGACTTACCCTTGAGCAGAAACAATCGTTGGTTGAACTGCTGAAGCCCCACGGGCGTGTTATCATCACCTCGGAACGAGCCATAGAACCCGAGTTCGAGCCCTACCGCCTGCCGGTGCCGCCCGAGGAGATACATTCGCTGATGGCCTATAGTTTCATGTTCCTCGGTGATAGCCAGACGATGACCTCCGAGGCAGCGGTACTGGGTATACCGGCCCTGAAATGCAACACCTTCGCAGGTCGTCTTTCTGTCCCCAACATGCTAGAACAAAAATATGGCCTCTGCTATGCCTATCTGCCTACACAATTCGACGAAATGTATCATCATATAGAACAACTGCTGACACGTGATCCAGAAGACCTGAAGAACGAATGGCAAGCCAAACGACAGCGTATGCTCAACGACATGATTGACCCCACAGAGTTCTTCGTGAACTATATCGAAAACTAAGAAATCCTATCGATGGACTTCACCGTTGATAAATATCGGGAACTGCTCAAAGCACTGAAAAAACACAAGGCGGTCTCTTTGCGGCATGACGTGGACTTGTATCCAGAACGGTCACTGAGGGTGGCGAGGATTGAGGCCGAAGAAGGTATGCAGGCCACATATTATTTCCGGATGGTGCCCGAAAGCTACGACGAAATGATCATCAAGCAGATTGTTTCATTGGGACATAGGGCAGGGTATCACTATGAATGCCTGACGACCTGCGACGGAGATATTGCAGCGGCGTACGAGGATTTCTGTGATAATTTGGAAAAAATGCGAAATATTGTGCCTGTTGCAACAGCCTGTGCGCACGGAAGCCCACGGTCGAAATGGAACAGCCAAGATATTTGGAATCAATACGATATTCATGCGTTGGGGATTGAGGATGAGCCGATGTTAGACACGGATTTTTCCACAACGTTATACCTTACGGATACAGGGCGCAGATGGGATGGGTACAAAGTAAGTGTGCGCGATAAAGTGCCCGAGTATCAAGAACGCTGGGAACGTGAAGGGTTGATGTTTCACACAACAGACGATATCATCAAAGCCCTCAACACTCCGACTCACCCAATACATCGCTATAACCTTCTCGTAAACACCCACCCGCAGCGCTGGCTGCCTTTCGGCGCCGACTGGCTCTTTGAGGCTGCAGCGCAGAATATCAAGAACATAGTCAAATGGGTAATAGTAAATATAAAATCTTAACCGTTGTCGGGGCAAGGCCGCAGTTCATCAAGGCGGCAGCTATCTCGCGCACTGTCAAGGACAAATACGCTGACAGCATTTGCGAAGACATTCTCCACACTGGGCAGCATTACGACGACAATATGTCGGGACGCTTTTTCGCCGAACTGAACATACCCCAGCCTCGCTATAACCTCGGAGTGGGGTCGGGTCCTCATGGCCGACAAACAGCACGTATGCTTGAAGGTATCGAGGAGGTCTTGACATCGGAACATTATGACGGTGTGCTTATCTACGGCGACACCAACTCAACTCTTGCAGGAGCTTTGGCGGCCAGTAAGTTACACGTGCCCGTATTCCATGTCGAAGCCGGTTTGCGTAGTCGCAATATGGCCATGCCTGAGGAGGTGAACCGCGTGGTGGCCGACCGAGTGAGTTCGTTATTGTTTGCACCCACCGAGGCGGCTTGCGCAAACCTGCAGGCCGAAGGTTTCAGCGACGAGATAATCGTTAACAGCGGCGATGTGATGTTCGACAACGCTTTGTATTTCAGTGATGTTGCCGAGATCAGTACCGATATCATGGAACGCCTTGGGTTGAAAGACAGCGAATATGTTTTGGCGACCGTTCATCGCGACTTCAACACCGATTCGCCCGACCGCCTTAATGCCATACTTGGCGCTTTGGAGCAATTGGAAGCTAGTGGTTTGAAGGTCGTTCTGCCGTTGCATCCACGTACTCGGGGCAGGTTGGGGTCGGATCAACATCGGCTTGGCACTGTTATTGAGCCAGTTTCGTATCTCGAAATGTTGAGGCTGGAGCGACACGCCGCCGTGGTGCTTACCGATTCGGGTGGAGTACAAAAAGAGGCTTACTTCTTTGGTCGTCCATGCGTGATATTACGTCCTGAGACTGAGTGGGTTGAGATAGTAGAGTGTGGCGCGGGAGAATTGGCTGATGCCGATGAGGAACGTATAGTTTCGGCCTGCCGCAAGATGTACGAAAAGGCGGTTTTGAAGCCAGATATTTATGGCGACGGACACGCCGCAGAAAAAATTTTGAAAAAAATTTACTTTTTTATACAATATAACTATAAAATTCGCGTTATATAAAAATGCTGTGCATTTTTTAACAGACAAGAAACAGACAATGAAACACAACAAAAGACATATAAGGATAGCCCTGCCGGCGGTGCTGGCAACGGCTTTGTTGTTGGCCTCATCGTGCATCACTCCGGCCAAAGTCAACTATTTGCAAGACATGTATCAGGGCAGTCAGATTGAGCTTGAAAACAAGTTCGAGGCCGTCATCAGCCCTTACGACGAGTTGTCGATTTACGTCTCGTGCTTCTCGGGATTTGAGCAGGACTTGGCCAAGCCGTTCAACCCTGTCCAGAACCAAAATCAGGGCATAAGCAATGCAGGCCAGCGTGGCGGATATCTGGTTGACGTCAACGGCAACATCCAGTTTCCGGTGCTTGGCGAATTGCACGTGGCGGGTCTTACTCGTCTGCGTTTGCAGGACACTATAGCCGCGCTGCTCAAAAAAGGTGACTATCTGAAAGACCCCTACGTCATGGTGCGGTTCAATAACTTCAAGATTTTCTTCCTTGGCGCCGAAGGTGGCAAGGTCATCAATGTCACCAACGAGCGTTGCACTTTCCTCGAGGCTTTGGCGCAGAGCGGCGACCTGAGCCCATTCACCAAACGCAGCCGCGTGGCTGTGTTGCGCGAGGTCAACGGCAAGATGACCATGCGCTACCTCGACCCGCGTTCATCAAGGGTCTTCAACGATCCCTATTTCATGCTTCAGCAGAACGACTTCATTATTACCGAAGGTGTCAATGGCGGCACAGTTCGCAGCGAAGTGAGCTACTGGCTTGGCTGGGTTTCGACAGGAATATCGTTAATTTCGTTGATAACCACGTGGCTTGTGTATAACTCGGTATCGAATCAATAACCCCCTGAAAGTTTATGGAAAACAATCAGAAACAACCCGAGAAACAGAACGTCGACTTGTCGTTTATGGACGACAGCAAGAGCCCTACCATCCACTTGAAGGATGTTCTGTTCAGCATTTTGCGCAACCTGCACTGGCTTGTGCTGTGCGGGGCTCTCGGTGCCATCATAGCTGCCTATCAGGTGCGCCGCGAGAACAAAGTCTACGCCAGCTCGGCCAAAGTTATGATCAAGAGCAACATCTCGGCCGATAACACCATGCGTGACGCCACCATCCGCAATATGTTCAGCGGGCGTCCCATCTATAACACCACCATCAACAACGAGGTGATGATAATGACTTCGAAGACCACCATGGCCAAGGTGGTCAAGAAGTTGAACCTCAATGTCGGCTACACCACCAGTACTCGTCTTGTCAAACGTATTAAGGACCTTTACGGCGAGTCGCCCATCAATGTTGAGTTTCTCGACAATGACGATTCCGATTTCGCCACAATCATCATAACTCCCATCAGCGACAAGCTGGCAACCCTGCAGTATGGAACCTATGAACCCCAGCAGATAGTGTTCAATGACACAGTGGCTACACCCATAGGTCGTATCAAGGTCGACCCGACGTGGTTCCTTACCCCGAGCTATTACGATGTGCCAATTACCGTGACGTTGCGAAGCGTCAGCTCCGTTGCCGACCAGTATCGCCATGCCTTGCAGGTGGTTCGCGACGACGAGGTCGCCAATACCATTGTCAACATATCTCTCGTCGACCTTTCGCCGGTACGTGCCGCCGATGTTATCAACGAGGTTATAGCAACATATAACGAAGACGCTGTCAACGACAAACGCCGCATCATAGCTTACACATACGACTACATCAACGAGCGTCTGTCCATTCTGCACTCCGACCTTGGCAACCAGGAGAACGCTCTGGCTTCGTTCAAGCGTGACAACCAGCTGCTCGACGTGAGCAATATCGGACAGACGTATGTGGCCGCGAGCATCGAGTCGTCGGAAGAAATCAAGCGTCTTCGCGACCAGCTCTCAATGGCGCGCTATCTGCTGCAGATTTGCGAGTCATACGACGGAACTCCCCACATCATCTCATCGTCGATAGGCATCGAGGACGAGAACATCTCTCGAGTGATAGCCCGTTACAACGAGACGGTGCTGAAACTCGACAAATACGACAGCCGTAACAACCCTGTCGTCAAAAATCTGGAAAACGACCTTGCCACCATGCGCACCAACATGACGCGCCTGCTCGAGGTATACATCGGAGCCATGCAGGAACGTATGGCTAACGCCCAGGCCACAGCGTCGGTGGCATCGAACCAGATACGTCAAGTACCGGCCAAACAGCTCTACATCGAGAACGTGGAGCGATTGCAGAAAATCAAGGAGGAGCTTTACCTTCACCTGCTTTCAAAGCGCGAAGAGCTGATGATTAGCCAGCCCAGCATCGAGGGCAGTGCCAAGATTATCGACGAGGCTCTCGTGAACCGCACTCCCGTGGCTCCCAACGAGAAGAAGAGTACCATGACAGGTCTCCTCATTGGCTTGCTCGTACCGGTGGTGGTCTTCTTCCTGCGCAGGGTGCTCGACACGAAAGTCAAGTATTATTTCGACGTGCAACGCGGCACCACAGCCCCGTTCCTGTGCGAAATCCAGGCTCGCGACAAAGATGACGAACGCAACATTGTTGTCATCGACAAGAAAATCGACGGCATATCTGAGTCGTTCCGCTTGCTGCGTTCGAAATTCGATTTTGTCCGCAATTCCGACGAGGAGCACAGCTCGACCGTGGTGATGGTGACATCGCTGCTGCCTGCGTCGGGCAAAACGTTCATCTCGTCCAACCTCGCTGCCAGTTTTGGCATCGCTGGCAAAAAAGTGGTCCTCCTCGACCTCGACCTGCGCAAAGGCTCGCTGACACGTGAGTTCTTCACCCGCCGCCGTGCAGGTTTGTCGGCGTATCTTGCTGGCAAGATAGACGATATCGACAGTATCATACAGCACGACAAGGTGGCGCAGGGTGTCGACTCAATTTTCACCGGTGTCATACCTCCAAACCCGACTGAGATGCTCAGCAACGGACGTATGGATACTTTAATCAAAGAGTTGCGTAAACGTTACGACTACATCGTACTCGACTGCGCTCCGGTGGGACTTGTCGTCGATGTCGACATTATTAAGCACTTCGTGGACAATACGCTGTTTGTCATTCGTTCAGGCAAGTTCGACAAACGTTTGCTGCCCGAGGTCGACAAGATGTACAACGATGCTCAGTTCCCATCCATGTCTATAGTCCTCAACGATGTACATTACAAGAAACTGACTCGCTACGAGCGTAAGTATGGCTACGGTTACGGTTATGGCTACGGTTATGGCTACGGTTACGGCTATGGTTATGGCTACGGTTACGGCTACGGCTATGGCTACGGCCTCGACAAAAACGAAGCGAATGAAAATTCCGAAGATGAAATCTAATGATACTGAAAAAAATAACTGCAATAAAAACTATTTAACTTGTACCAAAAAAGAAATGAAAAGATTATTCCTGATCATCATTCTACTTGGCGCTCTCGCCAACACTGCCTTCGCTCAGTGGCAAAAGGTTGATACTGCGCAGCATAAAGGTCCTTTCAGGGGCTTTGCCCTCGGTGCCGACCGCGATACGTTGCAATACATTGTTGCATCGCCGTTCGACAACTGGTTCATCCGGTTCGATGGAGGTATCAATACCTTTATCGGCAACGAGGAGGCGGCTGCTGCACGTCGCAACAAACTCAACTATCACCTGTCGGCCGAAATCGGTAAATGGATGATTCCTGACATCGCAGTATCGTTGCGGTATTCTCTTTATACGATTGACGGACAGTCATATTACGGCCTTCAGCCGTTTATCAACTACGAGGCCGACAGGCCGACGTCAAACTATATCGACAAGCCTGACAAACGATACTATTACTATCCGTTCCATTCTACGGCCATGTCGCTTATGCTCAACGTGACGTTGGATTGGACTAACTTCTTCTACGGCACCGAGGTCGGATACCGGACCCCATGGCACTGGTTCACTTCGGTGGGTTTCGGCGGTTCGATGCTTTTTGGCGATCTCCGCAACCCCCGAGTCGCTGCGCGTAACCAAGAGGAGATTGGTACTTTCCGCCGCAACTTCGAATTGGCTTTCGATGTCTTTACTGGTGCGGAATATATTTTCAACGAGGCTGTTACCGCCCATGCACAGGTGGGTCTTTTCGGCTCCGAGTCGACATGGGACTGGTCGCCCTACGCCAACTCATCCAGAATCAATATTGTCGATATGATTCCCACATTTTCGGTTGGTGTCAAATTCAACCTGATCAGGTATGTCTCCAAATACGACATCCACAATAAAGAATCGTACGACATCGAGGTGTATCACCGCTTCCAGTATATCGACTACAATAACATCAACGACAGCATCGTCCGCCTGATTGAAAAACGCGACTCTATCAAGTCTGTGGCTGATGCCAACGCTGTCGACCAAGACCTGCTCAATACGCTCAACGACGAGCTCGACAGATTGCAAGGCCGCCTTGCCGATGCCAAGGCCGAAGTCGAGGCCGCCAAGAATATGGCTATCGGAACCAGGTCGGCCAATGTACTTGAAGACTTGTTGGAATTCAACGAATTGGAGAATTTGCCTGCCGTGGTGGTCTATTTCGAACTCGACAAATGGGATGTCGACATCAACGCCCGCAACCGTCTGCGCAATTTCGCCAGCGAGATTCAGAGCAGCAGGTACGACACCTGCGACTTCTATGTCATCGGCGCCGCCGACTCGCTCACCGGCTCAATCCCGCACAACTGGGATCTTTCCGACAACCGTGCAAGTGTCGTGCGCGACATCCTTATCAAGCGTTATGGCATGAAGCCCGAGCAGCTTGTCCTCTATCCTGTCGGCGGTATCACCGTGTGGGAGACCAAGGAATACAACCGTATGACCCTCGTCATCCTCAAGACGCCCGAAACCAAGGCCATCATCGACAAGTGGCCGCGTACCGACCGCAAGAGCCGTCGCCGTTAGACGATAAGGTTCCAAAAATAGCAAGGTCCTGTGTGACGCACTGTCACACAGGACCTTTTCTTTATGTTAAAAAACTTTAACTAAAATTGCAACGATATTTTTTCCGCCGTGTCGGAAAATCTCCGTAACTTTGCAACAACTTTTCAGAAAATGAAAAACGAAAAGTAAAAAGCGAAAAACCAGAAGCAAAGTCGTTTCGATTCTCGATTCTCGCTTTTAAATTTACAAGACGCCGGGGTGTGAGTGCCCCGATCACCCGCGCACTTGGAAGAAAACGGGTCAGAAGTCGGATTTATAGGGACGCGCAGTCCTGAGGTTTTCTCCGATAGCGTCGAAAACAGTGCAGCCGAGCGCAAGTCCTGCACCAAACGTAAGGGCGGCTCGCTAACGCTCGCCGCCCCGAATCCCCCCAATATATATTATAATAATGATTATTTATAATAAGAATTTCGTAGCCGTCGCGTTTCTGACTTGAATGGGGTTTTTCTTGGCTTTCATGCTTTTGTTCATGTCGTTAGTAAAAACTTTTCTGAAAATCAAAAAATTATTTGTATATTTGCAAGTTGTTTAGTGTCGTGACACAACACCGGGTGCCGGGGTTGTGCTGCAGGTGCTAAACGATTGAGAATATGTAAGTTGTAAATAATATATAGATGAATATAAGGCCGTTTTAAGGCTGCAAAAATTGATTAACAGGATATGAAAAAAACGTTTTTCACCGTAATTTTGGCCTCGCTTTTGCTTGTGGGGTGCAATGGTTTGTCAAAAATGAAGAGCAACGCCGGCAAGGTGCGCTATCAGGCCAACCCCAGTCCCGTTGAGACTATGGACGACAAGGTGGTGGTCAATTTCACCGGCTCCATCCCCGAGAAATATTTTGACAAAGGTGTGGCTGTCTTCATGCAGCCTGTCTTCACTTGGGAAGGCGGCAACATCCCCCTCGAGCCAATCACTCTGAAAGGTGAGAACGTCAGCGGCGACGGTACCATCATGAACTATGCCAATGGTGGCCGCTTCACCTACAGCGACGTGTTCGACTTCAAACCCGGCATGGAAACCGGCCGCGTGACCCTCACGCCCATCGGCTACAAGTCGAGCAAGACCAACGAGGACGCCCGCTTTGCCGACGATATCCTGCGCGACAACCACGGCGTCGAGTTCCCGCCGGTGCTCATCTCCGACGGCGTCAACAACACCGCCTCGTGGGTCGACATCAAGGGCAACATCTCCATCTCGCCTGTCAACTACAACAAGACACAAGGCATTGTTGAAACAGCCGATATCTACTTCCTTAACGGCACCTCCGACCTCGATTGGAACTTCGAAATGAACCGTCGTTTCGATGCCCAGGGCCAGTTGCAGAATCTCAAGCGCGTCATGCTTGAGCAGGGTCTCCCCAAACAGATCAGCATCACCGGCTGGGCTTCGCCCGAGGGCGAGGAAACCCACAACGTCGGTGTGTCGAAAAACCGCGCCGATGTGGCCACCGCACAGCTTCACAAGGTGCTCGACGAGGTACTCACCATCATGGCCAAACGTGCCAAGGTGAAACCTCAGGACCTCGAATACTACAAGTTCCAGGAACTTAAGAAAATCGTCATCACCACCCGCGCCGCCGGCGAGGACTGGGTGCATTTTGTCGTCATGGTCGAGCAGTCGGACATGCAGGACAAACACGCCGTCGTCAACATCGTCGAGACCCAGCAGAACCTCATCAAGCGTGAGCAGATGATAAAGAATATGGCCGAGTCGTACAGCGAACTCAACGACGAGATTTTCCCCAACCTGCGCCGCGCCCAGATAGCCCTCTACTACTCCGAGGCTCGCAAGACCGACCCCGAGCTGGCCAAACAGGCTTCGCTCAACCCCGCCAAGCTGTCGTTCGACGAGCTGATGTACGCCGCCTACATTAATTACAACTACGACACCAAGATGAAATACTACAAGTGGGCCACCGAGAACCACAGCTCCGAATGGGCCGCTTGGAACAATGCCGGTGCCATCGCTTTCTACCTCGAGGACTATGCCGAGGCCGAGCGCTACCTCAATGTGGCTCGCGACATCAACCCCCACAACCCCGACGTGCTCAACAACACCGGTCTGCTCTGCCTCGCCCAAAAGGACTACGCTCTGGCAAAATATTACTTCGAAGAGGCTCAGCGTCAGGGTAGTACCGATGCTGCCGCCAATATCCCCATCCTCAACCTCAAACGCGGCAACTACGACGAAGCTCAGAAAGCTCTCAAAAGCAGCAACTGCAGCTACAACCTCGCTTTTGCACAGTTGATGAACGACGAGACTGGCGCAGCCATCCGCACTCTCGACTGCTGCCTCGACCAGAACTGCGACGTCAACTACCTGCGCGCCGTCTGCTACGCCCGCATCGGCGACAAGGAGAACGCCCTCAAGAACCTCAAGGCCTCCATCGACGACAAATATGAGTATAAGATGAAAGCCGCCGTCGACGTCGAGTTCAGAGACTACTGGGACGACGAGGAATTCAAGCTGATTGTGAAGCAGTACTAATCCAAACTGCTCTGCCCGCATTAACTGAAACACATATTGCTATGGTCAAACGCCTAATTCCCAACCTAATCACGTTGGGCAATCTCTTCTGCGGTATTGAATCGGTCTTTGCATCGCTGGCTTTGGGCGATGTCAAGGTCGCC
Organism: uncultured Bacteroidota bacterium; assembly: GCA_902803395.1. GTDB lineage: Bacteria > Bacteroidota > Bacteroidia > Bacteroidales > P3 > Colimorpha. The sequence goes on along the minus strand of CADCPQ010000120.1, from coordinate 4,472 downwards.
GCACTTTGGATTTGCGGAGGTATATTCCTCGACTTTTTCGACGGCCTGGCGGCTCGCTTGCTCAAGGTGCCGTCCGAGTTAGGCAAACAGCTCGACTCGCTGGCCGACGTGGTTACATCGGGCGTGGCGCCGGCATTCCTGATGGTCAAGCTTGTCGAGGAGCCGTTGCGCGCCATGCTTCCGCAGTGGGCCGTATTTCTCGTCATGCTGCCGTTTGTGCTGCTGCCGTTGTTTGCAGCCTACCGTTTGGCCAAGTTCAACATCGACACACGTCAGGGCCATTCATTCCTCGGACTGCCGGTGCCGTCCAACGCGTTGATATGGGTCGGCCTGGCTCTGACGGGATTTGTGGTCGGCAGCGTCGAGGTCGGTATCGTTGTGGCTATAGTGGCCATGGCAACCAACGTGCTGATGGTGAGCGAGATGCCGATGTTTTCGCTGAAATTCAATTTCAAGGATATGTCGTGGCGCACCAACAAGGTGCAGTATGTATTCCTTGCCGTCTGCGCAGTGATTATCGCCCTGTTGCGCGACTGGATCGCCATCTCGGCCATTATACTCTGGTACATTGTCTTGTCGGTCATAACTCAGCGTAAACAAAATGCTTGACGAGCTGAAAAACATCCAGATAGCCGACTACGACTACCCCTTGCCCGACGACCGCATAGCCCGCTATCCTCTGGCCGAACGCGACCAGTCGAAACTGCTTACGCTTCGCGACGGCGTCATCGGCGAGCACCATTTCGCCGAGTTGCCCGACCTGCTGCCGGCCGACACGTTGCTCGTGTTCAACAACACCAAGGTCATCCACGCCCGCCTGTTCTTCCGCAAACCGTCGGGCGCAACCATCGAGGTGTTCTGCCTCGAGCCCTATCAAATGCCGGTGGCTCAGGCTTTTGAACAGCGTGAGCGTTGCACATGGACCTGCTTCATTGGCAACAACAAAAAATGGAAAGAGGGTCCTTTGACGCTTGAATTTTCGGTTCTCAATTCCAAATATTCCATTTCTGCATCGCGTCGCGAAGCTGTCGGCAACGCATGGCTGGTCGACTTTGAGTGGACCGGCGGCCTCAGTTTCGCCGAGGTTATCGAGCAGGCCGGCGTTATTCCTCTGCCTCCGTATCTCAACCGCGAGGCCGAGGCCGACGATGCCACCCGCTACCAGACTGTCTATGCCCGTCACGATGGCTCGGTAGCCGCCCCGACGGCTGGATTGCATTTTACCGACGCGGTGCTCAATAATCTGAAAAACAAAGGTATAGAGACTGAATTTATAACTCTGCACGTCGGCGCTGGAACCTTTAAGCCCGTCTCGACCGCCACCATCGGCGAGCATGAGATGCACGTCGAACCCGTCCACGTCACCGCCGACAATCTACGCCGTCTCATCGCCCACGAGGGCAAGCCGCTCATCGCCGTGGGGACTACCACCGTGCGCACCCTCGAAAGCCTCTATTGGTTTGGTGTCCAGCTGCATAGCAACCCCAACCTCGACTGTATGCATGTCCACCAGTGGGACCCCTACACCTTGCTGCAGGGGTGCGACTTGAGTATGTCCGAGGCCTACGGAAATGTATTGACATGGCTCGACCGAAATGACACCGACCGTCTCGACGGCGCCACCCAGCTCATGATTGCCCCGGGTTATAAGTATCATGTTATCAGCGGTTTGGTGACTAATTTCCATCAGCCTAAAAGCACCCTTCTGTTGCTCGTCTCGGCTTTGATTGGCGACCGTTGGCGCGACTGCTACCGATACGCCCTCGACCATGGCTTCCGTTTCCTTAGTTACGGCGACAGCTGTCTGTTTTTGTTATGAATCCGGCTCTTTCGTTGCGCGAGTTGTTCCGTTTCCTGTTTCCGACGCAGTGCGTCGGCTGTGGCAATGTGTTGGTTGGCAGTGAATTGCAGCTGTGCGCCAAGTGCCTGATGGCTCTGCCGACGACCAACTACGCCGTCATTGCCGGCAACGAGGCCGAATGCCGCCTGCGCCAGCTAATACCGGTCGAGGCCGCGATGGCGTTGCTGCATTTCAGGCAGGGCGAGGTGAGCCAGCATATTGTTCACGCCGTTAAGTATCATGGAAACAGTGAGTTGGGGTTCATGATGGGACGCCAGATGGGTATTGCGTTGCAGCACTCCGACCGTTTCACCGACATCGACCTGATGGTCCCCGTGCCGCTCCATTTCACCCGCCGTTTGCAACGTGGCTACAATCAGAGCCGTCTGCTCTGCGAGGGCATAGCGCAAGTGTTCCGCTGCCCTGTCGAAAGCCGTGCAATCCGGCGTGTCAGGCGCACAGAGACGCAGACGCACAAGTCTCATATCGAGCGCATTGCGAATGTTGAAGGCGCTTTTCGCGTGGTTCGTCCCGATTTGCTCGAAGGCCGTCATGTGCTGATTGTCGACGACGTGATGACCACTGGTGCCACTATCGCCAGTTGTGCGCGTCCGGTGCTCGAGTTGCCCGGCACCCGGGTCAGTGTCGCCACCCTTACCGTGGCCGGCATCTAAAATGCTGATAGTTAGATATTTAGATGTGTTTTATCTAACACCCTCGTTCTCAGGCAATTAAATAGGTTCGGGTCGTATTCCCACCCGTGGACAGACGAGATGCTGTATAAGAAATACGGCTTGGACGAGAATGAGATCGGCTTTATCGAGTCGATGATTAAGCCTATGGAATAAACCATCTGGAGACGTGATAAACGTCACCGTCAAGAAAAAAAAAGAGTTCTTTGAAATAATGAAGACTGGTAAATTAAAAAAAAGTTGTAATTTTGCACAAATTTAAAGTTGGACTTTAAAATTGTGCAAAATATGGAGTATATCGACAGAACTATCTCGGAATCAATAAGAAAAGTGTTGCCTTTTTTCCGGGTAATTGTAATCACAGGGGCTCGTCAGGTTGGAAAAACCACACTTTGCAAGTCTATTTTTCCTGAATTTGAGTACATAAATCTTGAAATAAATGAGGTGAGAGATGCAATAAGGCAGGAACCGCGACGATTCGTGAGTGATGTGAAAAATGGAATAGTGATTGACGAGGTGCATCTGTATCCAGAGTTATTATCATATATTCAGGTTGAAGTGGATGAGCATCCCGAAAAACGTTTTGTGATTACTGGCAGCAGCAATTTTGCAATGTTGGCACAAGTAACACAGTCGTTGGCAGGCAGAGCCGCTCTGTTCACGTTGCCACCACTTTCTATGTTGGAAACTCGTGAACTTATCAAAGATATGCCGAAGGAGAAATTGATGTTTCACGGTTTATATCCCGCATCGTTCGTTACTGAAATGCCTGTGGAATATTTGTACTCAAACTATTATAACACATACATAGAGCGTGATGTCCATCAACTCATCAACGTGAAGAATATGTCTTTGTTTAAACTATTTATGCGTTTGTGTGCCGGCAGGGTGGGCAGCGAATGCAATTTTAGTGCGTTGAGTAACGAAACAGGGGTGTCAGTACCGACCATCAAAGAATGGCTCAGCATACTTGAGGCTTCATACATTGTGTTCAAGCTGCAGCCATTTCACGCAAACATAAGCAAACGTTTGGTGAAGACCCCCAAAATCTATTTCTACGATACGGGCATCCTCTGCTTCCTGCTAGGTATAGAGAATGCCAAACAGTTGGAGACCCATCCATTGCGTGGTGCTATTTTTGAAAATCTTGTCATCACTGAATTTGTCAAGTCGCGCCTCAACGAAGGCAAGATGCCGAATTTCTACTTTTATCGCGACAGCCGTGGCTCAGAGATAGACCTTGTCCAAACGGTGGCCAACGAATTGTATTTCTACGAAATCAAGTCGTCGCAGACTTTTAATGCCAAGTTTTTTGACAACATAAAGAGCGTGTCGAATATTTTCGGCGACCGCGTAACGAAATCCGCGGTGATTTACGATGGCAAGGAAACGATTAAATCCGAAGTGAACGGATTGTTCAATTACAGAAATCTTCCTATATGACAATGTGACTTTGTACTCCACGTATCAGTCTTCATTATTTCATTGAATATTGATTTAATTTATATCGAATTTCAATAAATAATGAAATGAATAGATGAAGACAAAGAAGGAAATACTACCCGAAAACAGGCGGTTCATGCCGTTAAGTATCATGGAAACAGCGAGTTGGGTCTCGTGATGGGGCGCCAGATGGGTATTGCGTTGCAGCACTCCGACCGTTTCACCGACATCGACCTGATGGTCCCCGTGCCGCTCCATTTCACCCGACGCTTGCAACGTGGCTACAATCAGAGCCGTCTGCTCTGCGAGGGCATAGCGCAAGTGTTCCGCTGTCCTGTCGAAAGCCACGCCATCCGGCGTGTCAGGCGCACCGAGACGCAGACGCACAAGTCTCATATCGAGCGCATTGCGAATGTTGAAGGCGCTTTTCGTGTGGTTCGTCCCGATTTGCTCGAAGGCCGTCATGTGCTGATTGTCGACGACGTGATGACCACTGG
>CADCPQ010000119.1 GCA_902803395.1 uncultured Bacteroidota bacterium | reverse complement strand
TATATCGTCTCCACCGAGTGCGACGACTACACTTTGGGCGGCAAGCCCATGCATTATGCCGACACCCGCAACGACAGCATCCGTGAACTGCTATACGGCGAGATGGTTGGTGTGGACCGCTTGTTGGCCGGCGAGCTCAACTATTACTCTCCCTACTACCGACAGGTGACAATGGAGACCTTCGCGTCCGACAGTCTCGTCGATGCCCGTATGCCACTGGCTTATGGCGACGTGCGCAAGGCTTTTGCCCACTACCTCGAACATTACAATCAGGGCCGGCCATTCATCCTCGCCGGATTCAGCCAAGGGGCTATGGCTGTTGTGGATCTGCTCAACGAGATGGCTGACAGCGCCTACAGCCGCTTAGTGGCCGCCTATGTTATCGGCTTTAAGGTGACCGACACCAATGCCCATATCCGTCCGGCAAAAGACAGTGCCGACCTGGGTGTGACCATCTGCTATAATTCCGTGAAAGACAACAGTTGTGCCGTTCCCATACTGAGCGACGGCAACCTTATGGCTATCAACCCCGTCAACTGGCGCACCGACGCCACCCCTGCCCTGCTCATCGACCCGCGCTACGGCGACGCCCTCACCGCCACACTCGACACCAACACTCTTCTGCTCCACATCGACGGCTACCATCGCAACGACTATATGCTGCCGCTCATCGGCTGCGAAGGCAACTACCACTGCCTCGAAATCTCGCTCTACCGCGACCACCTGCGCCGCAACATCGCCCTCCGCGCCGCCGCCTACAAAAAGCAGCCACCAACACACTAAAATCGAGCACATTACACCCGACACCACCGACAACCAATCCCATAAAAGTATTCTCCTTGGACTAACATAGGCCTCTGCTCAGCAAAAAAAATTCGCTCCGGTGTAATTTTTGCCTTGCTAATTACGTTATTATAATGTGAAGAATAGGGAAACATTCAACGGGCTGATGATGCGCTATCGGGGGCTGCTCTTCGCCGTGTGCCGACGCTACAGTCGCCACGGCCTAACTGTCGACGACCTGCTGCAAGAGGTGATGACGGCCCTGTGGCTACGGCGCGAAAAACTCGTCTCCATCACCTCGCCACCCAAACAAGCCGCATGGATATGGAGGGTAGCCCGCAGTGAATGTGTCGACCTGCAGCGTGGCACCCAGCAGCCCGATCCGCTGCCGACCGACTACGACCCACCCAGCGACGACCCTACGCAACACATCGAACTGCTCGAACTGATAAGCCAACTGCCGGAACCCGACCGCACAATCGTAACCCTTCACCTTGAAGGTTATGAGTACAAAGAAATCGGACGACAAACAGGCTTGACAAAAAACAACGTAGGAATACGCCTGATGAGGATAAAAGAAAAACTTAAAGAACAATGGAACACAATAAGATGACATTCGATGAACTGTGGGAACTGGAAGAGCATCTTGGATTGCAAAAACGAATGCAGAAAGACTACCCTTCCTGGCTTCGTCGGCGACGCACACATCGTATGGCGATGGTTTCGGTGGCGGTGCTTGCTGTTGCCGGGGGGGCCATATTCAATACCCAATTTTCAATACCCAAAAGATACGACAACGTGCTCTGCAACCGTGCCACATTCCCCGAAAGACACTGGGCCGACGTGGCCGCTAACATACTCGTAACCCCAACGCTATGAAACGAATATTAATCATACTGCCTCTGATGACATTCCTTGCATGCTCGCACGAACGTGCCGAGGAACTGCCATTCTACAGCCAGTATGCCTCCCGTACTGACCTGACCGTGGCGCAAGTAACAGGCTTCCACTTGAACGATTCTGTAAAAGTGGATGTCGTAATCCTTGTAGCCGACGACACGACAGCGTGGCAAGGCCTGAAAGATGAGTTCGACATACGGACCTCGGAAGGCGTAACCTCTTGGATTGGCGACCTCGAATACCCTCAGCAACGTACCCGCCGCGGTTCAAAGCCTGTGTGGCGGGCAATGGCCGTACACGACGAGCGCACCTTGGCATTCTACCGCATCGAAAATCAAACACAATATCAAGCTCTCCTTGACTATCAACTGAACAAAATAAGCAATAAATAAAAACCATGAGAACAACAACTAAACTAATCGCCCTGATGGCCGCAGTTATGGCCCTTGTAGCCTGCAGCAAACAGGAAGTTGAACCGCTACATGAGCGCAACATTGTTTACACTGTTTATGAAAATTCCGAGAACTCAGAAAATTCCAAGACAACTACCATCCACCTAAATACCGAAGAAGAATGGTACACCCTGCTCGACCGTTTCTGCACCTTTGCAAAAGAAGGCTCGACCGTTACATTCTATAACGCAAACCGTTCAGCAAAAGGCTCCGCCAAAAAGACTGTTGAATATAGCACCTCCGACCGCGAAGAAATGAAAAAGTGGATGGCCCAGATGGAAGACCAAGGCAAGACTGTAACCATAACTTACGACCCCGGCACCGGCATTTATCACGGTAAAGCCTACACCACCGCCCCACAGCCACCAATGCAGGGCAGAACTGTTACATACGTCAATCCCGAATTCTACGGCTCAGTTGATGCTCCCATCATCATTGTGACCATCGACAGCATAAACCATACAGCATATGTCAACTTTGACAACATCAGCTACTGGCTCGATTTGCATATGCCCTGCGGAAAGTTCGACAACATCCGCGAAGAAGACGGGCGGCTGATACTGGCTATGCTTGAGTCCAACACCAACCCGTCGACTTTCGACACCCTCTTCATAGAGCGACACGGCGGCGATACGCTGCTGATATGGTTCTCTTATGGTAACTTATGTCCACAGGACCACACCCATGGCAGCCTGCTGGTGCCTGCGCCACAGGGGTTGGAAACATGGTATTGCGACCAAGTGGGCGGCATAATAATGCACATAATGCCCAACGCCATCGAAACATACCCCGAAATACACTTGGCGCAATTCTGTGCGCCTGGAGTTGACTATATCAACTGCCTTTGTCCTTTATGTTCAGGATATTTCGAGATGGTGCGTTACTATACCAACCGACCCGGTCTTGATTGGGAACTCTCGCTACGTGTCCCCAACAGCTACGCATCAATCGACTCACTCGGTCTTTCCGGCCACGATCTAAGCAGCGACACCCAAGACGCAATGCCAATTATAATTCACGACATAAGGGAATTTCCCGGCTGCGAATCTCAATATGTGTTCAATAAAATCAACTAACAATAAAAAATAACAACATGAAAACACGCAACATCACACTTGCAGCCGCGGCGCTGCTCTCAATGGCATTTACGGCCTGTGTGCCAGACATCGACCTGAAAGGCCACGCATGGACAGGCAACGCCAATTACAACGAAGACGGCGAACGAATTAACAACGAATTCGCACTGGTATGCAACTCGGACAACAGTGGCACCCTCTTCATCTCCGAAACCAGTGCCGACGATCCAATGGGATTATGCCTCGTCATGCCGTTCTCATACACATGGGACGACAACAACGGCACAGCAACAATCAAATACGAAAACCCCGAGGAACAGAAAACCCAAACCTTTACAATGCCCCTTAGCTATACTAAGACAGAGGGACTTGTTGCCTATTTGGATAATCTGAAAACACTATTAGACATACCCTACCCGAATATAAACCTCACCAGCAAAAACTATGCAAATCCGTCATCACTTGTCAGCACACACTGGGTGATGGACTTCGACGAAGAAATTGGCGAAGAAGAAGAAATTCATTACCACTATGAACTAGAATTTGTGAACGCCACCGGTGCGGTCCTTAGCCTCACGACGACAGAAGGTGGCGAAGAAAACCTTGAGGACCGATGGAATGTCAACTACACTTATTCTAACGGCGTTGGACACACCAGCATATACTTTTTTGGCGAGACTATCAAAGGCGGGTTTTATTTACCCGACGCCACGCACATGATATTCTCAGATGGCGAGAACAGGCTAAACCTCGTAAAAAAGAATTAAAAAATATTTTTTCTGGAATTCGAAAAAAAGTGCTATTTTTGCAGATTGTTTTCAGAACTGTTATCTATGACAACTATCGGCGAAATAGTAGATTTTTTGGATGAGACTTTTCATCCTGAATACCAGGAAGACTATGACAATTCGGGCTTTCTGCTCGGCAAAACCGACATTGAGGTGACTGGCGTGCTTGCCGCTATCGACTTGACACCCAATGTGATTGACGAAGCCATTACGAATGGCTGCAACATGATTGTCACCCACCACCCCTTCATTTTCGGAGGGCTGAAACGCATAACGACCGCCACGGAAGCCGGCCGCATGGTTTTCTCCCTCGTGGAACATGGCATAGCCGTTTACGCCGCACACACCAACCTCGACAATATGAAAGAGGGCGTCAACGGTATACTCGCCAACAAACTGGGGCTCACCAACTGTCGCATTCTCAAGCCTTTCGCCACCAACGCAGACCTCGGTGCCGGTATGGTTGGGACTCTTCCCCACCCTGTCGCCACGTCGCAGTTTATCGACGACGTCAAACGTCAGCTTGGCCTGCCTGTTGTACGCTGCTCGGCACTGTGCCGCAACGAAATAAGCAAAGTAGCCATTTGCGGAGGTTCGGGCAGTTTTCTCATCGCCGACGCCATCGCCGCCGGCGCCGACATTTTCCTTACCGCCGACCTGAAATACCATGATTTCCAACGTGCCGAAGGTCGCATTATTTTGGCCGATATAGGCCACTACGAAAGCGAACAATTTGCCAAAGAACTAATTTATTGTGCTATATCTGAAAAATTTCGTAAATTTGCAGTCCGAATATCCGAGGCAAAAAACGGGTATATCAACTACATTTAATTGTGTATCAGTATTATAGCGCAAAATAATATAATAATAAATATAATAAAATGGCAAAGAAAGTCAGCACTAAAAAAGAAGAAATCGTTGCACAGGAAGAGTCTCCGATCCGTCTTGACGTCGACGTGGCCGTGGAGCAACGCCTTGTCGCCCTCTACACCCTTCAGAGCATCGACTCCGAAATCGACAAAATCAAAATCATCCGTGGCGAACTGCCGCAAGCCATCGAAGACCTCGAGGACGAAATCGCCGGTCTGAATACACGTATCGATAATTTCAAGAACACTATCGCCGAGACCAAGCAAAGTATCGCCGCCCGCAAAAACGAGATTGCCGAGCATGAGGAGATGATAAAAAAATACCAGAAGCAGCAGGACAACGTGCGCAACAACCGCGAGTTCGAATCGCTCAACAAGGAAATCGACTTCCAGGGCCTCGAAATCCAGCTTTGCGAACGCAAAAACCGCGAAGGCGAAGCCCGCATTGCCGACATGAACTCGCACATCGAGGCTGCACAGCAGCTGCTGGCCAACCGCCACGTGGAGCTCAAAGCCAAAAAAGAGGAGCTCACCGACATCATCGCCGAGACCGAGAAGGACGAAGAGCGCCTGCTTGCCAAATCCAAAGAGCAGGAACAGTACTTCGTCGGCAACGACGAGCGCTACCTCACCGCCTACCGCCGCATCCGCAACGCCGCCCGCAACGGCTTGGCTGTGGTGACTATCGACCGCGACTCCTGCGGCGGCTGCTTCAGTAACATCCCGCCCCAGCGCCAGATGGAAATCAAAATGCACAAGAAGGTTATCGTTTGCGAACACTGCGGCCGCATTCTTGTCGACGACGACATCGCCGCTCGCGCAAAAGCCCAGCTGGAAAAGTAAGTAAATATCAAGAAGTTAAGAAGTTAAGGAGTTAAGAAGTTAAGCCAATACCTTTGGCAGCAAAACAATTATTTCATTTGAATTTAACTTCCGGCGCAAAGCGCGATAACTTCTAATAACTTCTTTAACTACCCAAAAACGTAATACAATGATTTATCATTTCAATCCCGAAGAGAAACTCACCCTGGACAAGATTCAGGAGATTATCGATAAAAAGATGACCCTCGCCCTCAGCGACGAGGCCAAGCGCCGCATCGAGAAATGCCGCAACTACCTCAACCGCAAGATGGAAACCCAGAAGGTGCCTATCTACGGCGTAACCACCGGCTTCGGCTCGCTCTGCAACATCAGCATCAGCAAAGAACAGCTCAGCCAGCTGCAGAAGAACCTCGTGATGAGCCACGCCTGCGGTGTAGGCGACGAGGTGCCGCAGGATGTCGTCCGCCTCATGCTTCTGCTCAAGGCTCAGAACTTCTGCTTCGGCTACAGCGGCGCCCAGCTG
>CADCPQ010000118.1 GCA_902803395.1 uncultured Bacteroidota bacterium | reverse complement strand
GCCCGTCCCCGACGCCGAACTCGACATAGTGCGCAACTACATGGCCGGCGACTTCCTGCGCACCATTGACGGCATTTTCGAGCGCAGCGAACGCTACATGAACCTCGTGGCCAACGACATCGACGAAACCCTGGCCCGCAACCTCTTCGCCGCCATAGCCGACGCCACCCCTGCCGACCTCATGCAGCTCGCCCGCACCGTCCTCGACTTCGACCGCATGACCATCGCCCTCGCCGGCCCGGGGAAAAAATAATTCTTAAAATTTAACATTTCCAGAACACCCTGTTTTAACATTTACAACTCGTTGAAAAACAGGGCTATGTTCGGGTTCGGTTCGGGTTAAGGTCGGCCCAACATCGGCCGTCCACCATAAATCGCCGTCACTCAGGCGATTACGGAGCATACCGAGGCCGATGAAAGCCCATCTAAAGTGTTAAATTTTAACATTTAAGCCCCGAAATTTTTAACAAAATATTATACTTATTGCCGGTTGGAACTGCCGTTCAGCCAGGCTGCAATCTGGCGCTCGTCGATGTTGCGCAGGTGATAGGTGGCGACGACTGAATCGGCCTCGACAAGCATTATCAGCGGACGCTGTCCGTAGGTGATATTGAAAAATTCATTCACCGGCAGCTGTCGCAGGGTGTAGGCAAAGTTGCCCGGAGTCATGGCTTCGACAGCGGTCTGTGTCGAGTCAATCCGCGGCGAGATAAACACGAAGCGGTCGGCATCGATGTCGTGCCGACGGCCTATGGCAAGCATTTTTTCGGTGGCGAGCTTGCAGAAACCGCATCCGGGCGTGACGAAAGCCACGGCGTGGCGACCTTCGGCGATGTCGGCGAAATCGTCGGTGGTGAGCATACGGCTCAGGCTCTCGGCGTTGTACACCTCGCGGGCCGAGCGGTAGCGCCAGTTGTCGGGCACCGAGATTACAAACGGCACAACGGCAAGGGCAACGAAAAGCAGTGCAGCCCAATACCAACGCGGACGCCAGTGCCACAGTGTCCCGAACCGCGCCCCGCAAAGCATGAGTAACAGGATTGCATTTTTGACCATCGACTGCACGGGATTGAATTCCACAAGGTTACCCATGCAGTGGCACGAATCGGTACGGCCCGACAAGGCGGCGTAGCAGAGAAAACAGGTGAACGCCAGCGTAAGCAACGCCGCGGCGACCACCGACAGACGCGGCCACAGCCCGGCCACAAGGGCCACGCCAATTATCAACTCGGCCACAATGCACAGTCGTGCAATAAGATAGCTTAGTGTGAGAGGGAAAAATCCGTAAGTGAAAATATAGACCTCGAAAGCGTCGACGGCCACAAGTTTGGCAACAGCTGAAACGACGAACAGCAGGCCCACGAACAATCGCAGCACTCCGCCCAATCGGGCAACGGCAGTGGCGCTACTCTTCATAGTCGATACAACTTACTGGAACAACCTCGTAGTGATCGAGGGTTTGCCGGCCAGTGCTTGGGTTGTCGACCTTGTGCTCCTTGGAAAGTTTGTGTATTTGGTCGCACTTCATCGAGCGGTCGACGGTGACTATTTGCCAGTGCTCGGTGGCGGTTTCGGGGTCGCACTTGCAGGCACGGTCTTTGCTGCACGAACCGAAAAGGGCGATGACGGCAACGGCGGCTATGGTGGCAACGGTGATATTCTTTTTCATGGCCGTGTGGATTATTCTTCGGTTTTATAAATGGAGTCGATAAGGAAAGTGTGGTCGGTGCAGAGCAGCGAGTCGACGTGCAGGGTGTCGAGGTCGTCGTGGTATCTGAACACGCGGAGGTCTTCGCAGGTGCCGCCGTCGATTTCGATTATGCGCACCACCGACGAATTGCGCACGGAGCAGCGGCAGGTGCGGTCTTTGTTGCAGCTTGCAGCCAAAAGGCAGACGGCGATGATGGAGATAATCAGTAAGGCTTTCTTTTTCATATTGTTGCTAAAATTATAATTCTCGTAACAAATCTTCAAGCGACTGCTCGTCGTGGACCAGCACGTCGCGTGGTTTGGAGCCATTGTAAGGGCCCACGATGCCTGCGGCCTCGAGCTGGTCGATAATGCGACCCGCGCGGTTGTAGCCGAGTTGCAGCTTGCGCTGCAGCAACGAGGTGGAGCCGAATTGCGAAGCCACCACCAGACGGGCCGCGTCGTTGAAGAATTCGTCCTTCTGTTTCGGGTCGAAATCTTTGTTTGGCTCCTCGTTCTCGTCAAGATATTCGGGCAGCAGGAATCCGTCGGGGTAGCCACGCTGGCCGCCAATCCAATCGGCAAGACGCTCGATCTCTTCGGTCTCGATAAGGGCGCACTGCAAACGCACCATATCGCTGCCAGCCAGCGATATAAGCATATCGCCACGGCCTATCAACTGCTGAGCGCCAGTGGTATCGAGGATGGTGCGGCTGTCGATTCCCGACGTAACGCGGAATGCTATTCGCGCCGGGAAGTTGGCCTTGATAGTGCCGGTGATAATGTTGGTGGTAGGACGCTGTGTGGCAATGATGAGGTGTATGCCGACTGCGCGGGCCAACTGTGCCAGACGCGCGATTGGCATCTCGACTTCTTTGCCGGCGGTCATGATGAGGTCGGCGAACTCGTCGATAACGAGCACGATGTAAGGCATATAATGGTGGCCGTTCTCGGGGTTGAGGCGACGGTGGCAGAACTTGTCGTTGTACTCGGTAATCTTGCGCACCTGTGCCTGTTTGAGCAGGTCGTAGCGCTGGTCCATCTCGATACAGAGCGAATTGAGTGTGCGTACCACTTTTTTCACGTCGGTGATGATGGCCTCTTCGCTGTCGGGCAGTTTGGCCAGATAGTGGCGCTCGATTTTGCTGTAGAGCGAAAGCTCAACTTTCTTGGGGTCGACCATCACGAATTTGAGTTCCGACGGGTGCTTCTTGTAGAGCAGCGATGCAATTACGGCGTTCAAACCAACCGACTTACCCGTTCCGGTGGCACCGGCCATAAGCAGATGTGGCATCTTGGCGAGGTCGGTGACGTAGGGTTCGTTGCTGATGGTTTTGCCGAGAGCGACGGGGAGCTCCATCTTGGTGTTTTTGCTGAAAGCGTCGCTTTCGAGCATACTCTTCATCGACACAATCTGCGGGTTGGCATTGGGCACCTCGATGCCGACCGTTCCCTTGCCGGGTATCGGGGCTATGATGCGGATTCCCAAAGCCGACAGCGAGAGGGCAATATCGTCCTCAAGGTTCTTGATTTTCGAAATGCGAATACCCGGAGCGGGCTTGATTTCGTAAAGGGTCACTGTTGGTCCCGGTGTGGCCGAGATGCCGACAATCTCGATATTGTAGTCGCGCAACGTCTTGACAATGCGATCCTTGTTGGCCACAAGTTCCTCATTTGTAACTTTTGTGTTGCGAACCTCCCAATCCTCGAGCATATCGGTCGACGGCATCTGGAACTGCTTGAGGTCAAGATGTGGGTCGTAGACGTCGTCGATGGAAAAATGGAGGTGGTAGCTGTCGGGGTCGTCGTCGGTGGTCTCCTCGACGGCAGCTTCTTTTTTCTCCTCAGAGCCCTCGTTTACGCCGGTATCCTCGATTGTGAATTCCGGCTGAATTTCTTCGCCGTTTTTGCCTCTGGCGAGCTCGTTGATACGGTCAAACTCCTCATCAATCGAGAGTTGTATTTCCTCAGTTTTTGCGTCGGTTTCCTTTGGTTTAGAGTTGAAGAGCGACTGAAGTTCCTCGTTCACATCGTCGGCAGCTGGGTCTTCCTCGTCCACAAGCACGGTCTCGGCGTTTTCCGGCTTTTTCTCCTTCGAGGGGTCGGTGACGGCATTCTCAATAAACTCCCCAGCTTTTTTCAGGTCGATATTGGTTAGGTCGAGCTCAGGTATCGAAACACGCACTTTGTGGTAAAGCACCAAAAACGCCCCACCAAGGAAAACCATGATTACCAAAGTCCACCAGTTGAGCCATTTGGCCAGCTGGCCTGCAAGAACGAGGCCTATACCTGCCACGCTTTCGAAATTTGTGTTCTTAACCCATGCGCCTCCGATGTAGCCCAACGTGGTCGAGAGCCAAAACATCCAGAAGATGGTAGCGCCAAAAGTGCGCCACCACGGCATGAGATAAATCTTGTAAAGCCTAAGACCGTAGATGAAAAACAGCAGAACAAAGCCGAACGAAGCCACTCCAAACAGGTTGTTGGTGAAGAACTCGGCCACCGCGTTGCCAACCGAGCCAAGCCAACGGCCGTTGTGGCCGCCGTCGGTCAAGTAGTAGCCCATAATGGCAATCATCAGGAACAGGGAAAACATGACATACACCGCGCCACGAATTTTGGCGAAACGGCTGCTGCGAAGGAATTCCTTGAACCGGCCAGTCGGTTTGACCACCTTTTTCTTCTTTTTTTTCTTAGGCATGAGGGGAGTTGGAAATTATTAGTTTGTAGCTGGAAGTTTATTCACCTTGGAGAAGTTCGATTTCGTCTTGCAGTTCCTGACCGAGGGTCTCAAGTTCTTCTTCTGAGAGCAGCTCGTAACCGGCAGGCAGCAGGAAGTCAGCATCTTTCACCTTGCCTTTGACAATCTCGATAGCGGTGTAGGTAATCTCACGGCCTTCGCCGGCATCGGTGGTGCACTGGAGGGGCATACCCTTGATGCCGCCGAAAAGAACATTGAGTTTGGGACCGATTTCGTCGCTATACCACATCACAACGGGATGGTCGACACCTTCGGCGTCGAAAGCATGGCGAATCATCTTTTTGGCCGTGTAGCCGGCAATTTCTTTGGTTTCGCCGTCCACATACTCAAAATAGAAATGGCCGGGCTCCTCGTCCTTAATGGCGACGCTGTCGAAATCCGACTCTTTATAAGTTTGTTTGACAATGAGTTTGCCAGCGCCCTGATAGGTGAATTCGCTTCCCTGGCTGCGCAGATAGTCAAGCAACTGGCCGAAGTTCTGGCACTGGGTCACGGTAAGATTCTGAACCAGAGTGCACTCCGAAAAGGGAGAATCTTTGAAAATAGCACTGTTGGTGAACAGGTCGTTGCCCGAAACCTTGATTTCGGCGGTAGCGGCCTCGTCGGGAATCTGGAACGCGACGGTTCCGGTCGACTCGACTTTGTATTTCACAACGCCTTTGAAAGTGTTTTGAGCCATGAGGGCCCCGGTGGTCATGAGCAGTGCGGCGACTGCGACGATAATTTTCTTCATAATTGATATAATTTTACAAATTTTCTTTAATTTAGTACGCTAATATTAATAAAAACTGCAAAATTAAAAAAAAATTGTATATTTGCAAAACTTTTTTTGATATTTTTTATGAAAAAGACCCTGACATACATTTTACTGACCCTTTCGACGGCGTTTTGGGGCATTAGTTTTATCATGACCAAGGAGCTTTTCAACACCGAGGCCGATATGACTGTCACAATCCTCATAACTTTTCGACTGGCCATCGCCACGCTGGTTTTCATCCCCACTTTGGCTATGATGGGAAAGCTTCAACGGGTGCGACGCGAGGACATCAAATGGTTCCTGCTTCTTGCTCTGGCCGAACCATTCATCTACAACCTATGCGAGACCAGCGGAGTGCAGCTCGTCAGTGGCAGCCTTGCCTCGGTGGTAATAGCCACCATACCGCTTTTTGTACCGTTCGGGATGGCTATAGCCTACAAGGAGCGGCTAAATACCGTCCTGCTGGTCGGCGTGGCCCTTTCGCTGGCAGGTATCGGGGTTATGCTCATCGGCGGCGAGGAACTGGCCGGTTCGTGGCAGGGCTTGCTGTTTTTGGCCGGAGCCGTGGTCATCGCCGTGGTCTACACCCTGATTTTGGTCAAAATCGTGGACCATTACCACCCCATGACCATCACCGCTTACCAGAATTTCATCGGGCTCGTGTACTACCTGCCACTGATGCTCGCCACCGACGGCAGCCACCTGCCGCTACTCTCCTACTCGCCCAAGATGTTGCTGCTACTGCTGCTCCTCGGTGTCTGCTGCAGCACCTTGGCCTACGTGTTCTACAACTACGGTGTGCGCCAGTTGGGGGCATCGGCAGCCTGCATCTTCAACAATGCCATCCCTGTGTTTTCGCTGATAGCCGCCATAGCCATCGGGCAGGAGCATTTCATGATATGGAAAGTTGTCGGCGCCGCCATAGTAATCAGCGGAGTGCTCATTGCCCAGCGCGGTGTGCCCAGCCGCAAGCCCGATTCCAACGGCAGATGATATCAACTCCCGTAAATTACTTAAAATTCATACGATAAACTCAGACCTATGTGAGGGCCGCGCTCCGGTGACGGAGCGCGGCCTTGTTTTTGTCATTTTTGGGCTGATTTTTTAGTCGGGAATGGCAGTTTTTCCCATTTGCTGATTTCCAATACATTAGATATATTATCTCTTACTTATGTCTTACTTATCTCTTACTCTTGTCTTACTTATGTCTTATTTTAGCAGTAGTTGAGTAGGTAATAAGTATGAGCGATGTATGAGAGAAGTAGGAGGGAATATGGTTAAAGGCCCGATATTGTGCAGGTTCTGAATACAGTAAAATCCGGGTGCGAAGGCTCTGCCTTCGCACCCGGATAAAGATATCATTTACAATAATTTAGCCGTCAATTTCCTGCGAATTTCAATTCACGGGCTATTGATGGCCAATGGGAGACATCCGGTGTTTTCAATCGTCGTAAATGTCGTGCAGCTCCACTTCGTAGATTACCGGAGTGTAGGGCGGCACATTTTCGGTTCCGCGCTCGCCGAAAGCCAGCTGCCAAGGGAAGTAGAAACGGTACTGGCTGCCCTTGTTCATGAGCTGGAAAGCCTCCTGAAGGCCGGGGAACATCGGATTGCCGAGAACGGTTGTTATCGGGGTGCGCACACCATAGGTCTGGTCGAAAACCTCGCCGGTGAGCATCAGAATGCCCTTGTAGTCGAAGTTTATGCGGTGCGCATAGGGTGCCTTGCGTCCTTTGCCGGCGCGCAGCTGCTCGTAGTAGAAACCCGACTTGTGCTTTTTGACGTTGGGGTTCTCGGCCTCGAGCTTGGCGAAATATTCGTCCTGGGCTCGCTTCATCTGCTCGCGCTGGGTGTTGGCTTCCTGCATCTGGGCCAACGCGGCGTTCTGGGCTATGAACTGCATGGCAGCCTGCATTTCCTCGTCCGAAATGGGCTGCTGCCCACCGTCGAGGGTGTGGCGTATGGCTTCCAAAACAACGTCGTTGTTGAACTTCATGAAGTTGTTGGACTGAAGGTTCAGTGCGAGGTTTTCGCCCATGGCCCAGCTGAGGGTGTCGGTACGGTCGGCCAGCTTCGGGGCTTTGCTGCCGCACGAGGTCAGAAGCACGGCTGCTGAAAGTATCAGAATAACTTTTTTCATATCATTGATTTAAAATGTTCATTTTCCGCGACCCTGGAATATGATTATCACCGTGTAGAGCAAAATCTTGATGTCGGTGGCGAGGGTCATGTTGTCGAGGTAAAGGAGGTCGTAGCGCAGACGTTCGACCATTTCGTCGACATTGGAGGCGTAGCCGTACTTCACTTGTCCCCAGGATGTTATGCCTGGTTTGACGCGTTGAAGCAAGAGATACTCGGGGGCTCGCTTGACAATCTGGTCGATGAAGAACTGGCGTTCCGGACGCGGTCCGACAATTGACATTGTCCCCTTTAAAACGTTGTAGAACTGCGGGATTTCGTCGAGGCGGACCTTGCGCATAAAGCGACCAAAGGGGGTGATGCGAGGGTCGTTGTCCTTCGAGAGTGCCGGGCCCATGGCTTCGGCGTCGATGTACATCGAGCGGAACTTGTGCATCATGAAGGGCTTGCCGTGGCGGCCTATGCGCTCCTGCGCATAGAAAACTGGACCCGGCGAGGTGCACTTGATGATGATAGCCGTGATTAGAAACACTGGCGAAAGTAGAATGAGCGCGAGCAGCGAGATGACGATATCGCTGATGCGCTTGACGCTGTACTGCCACTCCTCCATCGGCTGGTTGTTGATAGTGATGAGCGGCGAGTGGAAAATCGAAGTGATTTTGACAGTGCCGAGAATGAGGTCGCGGGCGTCGGGCGTTATCTTGATGATAAGGTTGTCGCAGCCGTCCAGAGTGCGCAGAATTTCCTGGATTTTGTCCTGCTCGTAGTCTTCGACAGCGATTATAGCCTCCTCGACGTTGTATTTTTCAATCAGCTCGCTCAAATTGTCGAGCGTACCGAGCTGGGGCATGACGGTCTTGAGGTCCTCCTCGATTGTTCCGTTGACGGTGACAAAGCCGACAAACAGGTTGCCCGAGTAAATCTCCTGATTTTCAAGGTCGAGATAGGTCTGGAAAGCCTTTTTCTTGCTGCCGATAAGAATCGACGGGAAACCGAGCTGGCGAGTGTGGACCCTGCGGACGGTGTTTGTAGTGATTATCACCCTCGGGATGTAGGTCAGCAGGAAATGGACGCCGAGCAGAAAAAGGAACGAGGCATAGTAGTTGTGGTAAGTACTGATGTGGTCGTCGAGCATAAGGACGAAAAAGATGACCACCACGCCTATGGCCGAGGCCACCGCAGTCTCGATAAGTTCCTTGAGTCGCGAGCGGCGCAGCACATTGCGGTAAGTTCCGAAAATGGCATAGAGGCAGAGCCAGCCGACCGGTATGATGGCTATGCCCCACCAGAAGTTGCTGTCGCGGAACACCTGGTTGATATCCTCGAAACGGCCGTACTCCAACCCGATTTTGCGGAACAGGAACAGTGCCGCCCACGCCAGCATAGCGGCGAGGATATCGAATACTATATATTTTATTTTCAGCTTTTTATCCATTACTAATCAACTTGCCGAAGTCGAGATGATTTTTACGTTGTCGATCCAGATGTCGCCCTCGGTGCCTTCGGCGTTGAGCACCGAGAAAACAATGCGGAACTCGGGATTGAAGTTGAACCACTTCCAAGTGCGGCCAAGAGTTATGTAAATTTTCTTCCAAGTGTCGGAAGGGTTGATGGTCATGATTTCCTCGGTTGTCTCGTTGCCGCCGCGTTCGCGGGCCGAAGTCATCTCGACGCTGAGACGCTTGTTGCCGCGATAGTCAAGTTCGAGGTACACTGTTTTGGAGCCTACGATATTGGGGTCGAGGCCGGTGCATTTTTCGGTCATCTTGAAGTCGACATGATTTTGGTCGGCATTGATGTGGACGTTGCCGCAACCGAAGCCGGTGCAGGCCGCTGATGCGTCGTGCCTGACCCAGTTAACCACGCTGTCGAATATGATTCCGCCCTGTGTCGGCTCGAAGAACTCCTTTTTCAGGGGGGCGTCCATTGTGGCTGCGTAATAGGCTTTTAGTGTGTCGAACTTCAGGGTGTCGAGTTCGTTGAACATGAGACTGTCGCGCAGCACTATCATCGAATAGAACGGGTAAAAGCCGCGCATACCCGAAGTGCCGCTGATTTTAATCATGGGGTAGATTTCGATATACTCGGCCTGTCCGGTGTATCGAATCGGCACTGTGAACGGGAGTTGGAAACCGCCTATGGTGTCGACCGCCGAATGGCCGGGATAGTAGGCTACGACGTAGGCAGCGTTGATGTCGGAAGTGAAAAAACCATCACTTTCCGAGGCAAAAGGCCCGTCGGCAGGTTTTGCGACAGAAATGGCATTGACATGGAGAAACGAGGGCACAGCGACCTCGTCGGTGTTCTTGCACGAGGCAAAAACCAGCATCGCTATAAGCCCCAATATCAGGTTTCTGTAACTATTTTTGCAAAAAATCATACTAAATAGTAACGCAATATTGGAAAATTTAGTATTTTTGCAATGCGAAAAATGTAAAAAAAATTCACTTTGCCATGAAAGAACTTGCAATGCACGTATACGACCTGATGGAAAATTCGACGGCCGCCAATGCCAAAGACATCACTTTGACGATACGTGACAGTTTGAAAGACAACGACTTCCATTTCACTATTGAGGACAACGGCAAGGGTATGTCGCCCGAATTTTTAGCCCGCGTCACCGACCCCTACACCACTTCGCGCACCACCCGCAAGGTCGGCCTCGGGCTGCCGCTCATCAAGATGAACACCGAAAACTGCGGCGGCGGCATGAAGCTCGAGAGCACCCTCGGAAAAGGCACTCGGCTCGAATTCTGGTTCCAGCACAACCACTGGGACCGTCCGCCGATGGGCGACATCACCGGAACTCTGGTCATGCTTCTGTCGCAACACGAGGACATACATTTTGTTATTAATTACATCACCGACGATGGCGAGTTCACGCTCGACACCGACGAACTCAAGGAGGCCCTCGACGGGATGTCGATGAACGACCTGACTATCATCCGTTATCTGAAAGAGATGGTGGCCGAGAACCTCGCCGAAATACACGCTAACGAATGACGAGAATCGGGGTTTTGTCGGACACTCACGGCTATCTGCCGCAACAGGTGTACAGCTTTTTCAAGGACTGCGACGAGCTATGGCATTGTGGCGACATAGGTCCCGACGTGCTCGAAACGCTTGAGAAATTCAAGCCTGTCCGCGCCGTTTACGGCAACATCGACGGCGCCGTCCTGCGACACCAACTGGGACGGGTCAAGATTTTCAGCGTCGGCGGGCTCAAGGTCGTGATGACCCACATTGGCGGCTACCCCGGGCACTACCAACCCGACATACGGGAGATACTGGTCAGCGAAAAGCCAGACCTGTTCGTTTGCGGCCACAGCCATATCCTCAAGATTATGTACGACAACGACTTGCACCTGCTGCACATCAATCCCGGCGCCGCCGGACGGCAGGGATTCCACCGCGTGGCAACATTGGTGCGCTTTGTCATCGACGGCAGTCCGAAAAACGCCGAGATAATGGAGTTCCCGAAACTGC
>CADCPQ010000117.1 GCA_902803395.1 uncultured Bacteroidota bacterium | reverse complement strand
GGTTGGCGTTGGTCGGTGTTGGGTTTGCCGATGACAACAAGGGCTGGGCGTTGGTGCTTGTCAGGGGTGGGCGTTGCTCGTCGCAGGGCTTGGTCACGCGTTGTGTGGTGTATCAGCAATATGCTACCGAGGAGGCTTTGCAGGCCGCGGCCGAGTCGTATGGCGGCCTCACGTAGGGTTGTGATTCCCGCCGCAATCTTAATTGGATCATCCTTTTAGCAGTCCTCGGGTGACGTTGCGGCGGAAGGCTACCAGTTTGTTTCCTTTCGGGAACTGGCCGCGCAGGGCGAAGCCGGTCCAGAGCAGCAAGGTCGCAGCCCATTTGACGGCTTCTTTGGCCAGACGGTTGCGGTATTTGCGTTGCGAAATCTGGCGTGTGCGGTAGCGTTCGCTTTGGCCTATGCCGTAGGTCAGGCGGTTGAAGTATTCGGGCGTGAGCTTGTGCGGGGGGATGAGGTGGTAGAGGATGGCAGTTGGCAGGTAGTAGAAGTGCATCCCTTGGGTTGTCATTTTGTCGAACAGGTCTTTTTCCTCGGCGCCCATGAGGCTGTTGCCTTTGCGTCCGAGTTCGACGTTGAAGAGGCCCACTTTGTCGAACACACTCTTGCGGTAGGCCGCGTTGCCGCCGCCCGGGAAGGCATCCTTGGGGAACTCGCGTTGGTGGTTGCCGAGGTAGAGGCGGCCTGTGACGAGTTGGCGGGTGTAGTGCGACATCCAGCCGGGTTCGTCGCAGCCGTCGTACTGGGGCAGGATGGGGCCACCGGCGGCCACGGCGTCGGGATTTTTGTCGAAAAAGTCGGCGTAGGTGACGAGGTATTCGGGGTTGACCAGCGCGTCGTCGTCGACGTACACGAGCACATCGCCTTTGGCGTTGCGGATGCCGCAGTTGCGGGCGTAGGAGAGGCCCTGCTGGAGTTCGACGCAGTAGTTGAAACTCACGTTGGGGTAATTGTTGCGGAAACGTTGGCACTCGGCTTCAGTGTTGTCGGTGCTGTTGTTGTTGACCAGCACGATTTCGTAGTCGCCGTAGGTGCCGTCGGCAATGCTCCGGAGCACATTGTAGATGTACTTGTCGCGGTTGTATGTGCAAAGGATTACGGAGAGCATGACGTGTTTATTTTTCGGCTTTGTCTTTGGGACGTCGATAGTAGAGGAATATGGCTCCGGCAGCGAGCAGGACGAGAACGATGGAACTGATGAGGGTGACGGTGTCCAGTCGGTTGAACATCGGTGCCTCGTTGCGGAACTCGATGACGTGGTCGCCGGCAGGTATGACCATGGCGCGGAGAATGTAGTTGGCGCGGATGTATTCGGCGGGCTTGCCGTCGATATAGGCAAACCAGTCGGGTTCGTAATACACCTCGCTGAAGACGGCCAGCCGTTCGGTGGCTGAATGTGAGCGGTATTTCAGGTAGTCGGGATTGTAGGGCGACTGATGCTCAGGCTCGATGACGTCGGCGCTGTCGGCTGTGAATGTCATGCTGCCGATGGCGAACACAGAGCTGTCGACCACAGCCGTCGTGGCGGGATTTAAAGTGTTGAGGGCAAGGATCTCGGCGTTGGCATCGGGCACGGCCTGAACCTCGTCGACGAACCAACAATTACCCAAAGCCTGAGGATTACGCTGAACCTGTCCGCCCTGCACCACGAAGTAGCGTGTGTTGAGCATATTGAGCACATTCATATTGATGTGGCGCGAGATGTAGAAATCGATAATGTCTTGATAACGACGCATCTTGACCGCGCTGTAGCCACCCACCTGATGGTGGAAAGCCGCGGGTTTGCTGTCGTTGAAAGTGTTGGTGGCTAGGTTGAGCACACGGTAGTCCTTGTCGCCGAACTGGGCGGCATATTGGTCGAGGGTGGCGTCCCATGGGTCGGGCGTCAGACGCATACGGCTCTTGGAGACATAATTTTTCTCGTTGAGGTAACGGCTGTCGACACCCCAAAGGTCGACAAGAGTGAGTACCGTGAGAGCCAGCACAATGGCAACCGTAAAAGAACCACTACTTTTGCCGCTGCGCCATAAATACACCCACAGTGCGGCGAATGCCAAAGCCACAAAGATGAGGCTACGCCACGAATCGGACATGAATAGCGCCTGGCGGTCCTGAATGAAAACGCTCTGAATCTGAGCCCATTGCTGACCATACTGCGCGGCCATCTGGGTGTCGGCGGCACCGCTGTAGCTGAATCCGCCGCTGAAAATCATGCCAATGAGCAGTATTGCTGCCGTCACACCGCCCGAAATGTAGAGGGCTATACGTTTACGCTGGACATCTCCTTCTTCGGCAAAGAACTGACGCAATCCCAGAATGCCGAGCATGACCATCGTTACATTGGCCAATACGAGGCTCATCGACGGGGTGCGGAACTTGTTGTAGAACGGCAAATTGTTGAACAGCCACTCGTTGAACGGCATGAAGTTTCGGCCCCACGACATAAGGATGGCGATAGCAGTGGCGATAATAAGCCACCAGCGTTCCGGGCCTTTGACGAGTATAGCGCCCAAGATGAACAGGAATATCACGATGGCGCCAAAATATACAGGGCCCGAGGTGAAGGGCTGGTCGCCCCAGTAGAGAGGCATGGACTGCTGTCGGAAATTCTTGTACGATTCGCTGTTTTTGCTTACCGGCTCGCTGCTGCCGCCACCCATGGCGCCGGGAACAAGCAGTGTGTAGGTTTCGCCCACACCGTAACTCCAACTGAAAGCGTAGTCGATATCCAATCCGCTCTTCTTGCCGCTAATCGAAGAGGGTTCGCCGTCTTTGTAAAGGTCTTCGGGTGTGACAGTTATGGCGTTGCCGCCGCGCATGGTTTGAGCCGAATACTCAAGGCTGACCATCATGTTGCGGGCATTGCAGGCAAAAGCCAACGCGCTGCATACGAGCAAAATGCCGACGCCGGCCAAGAAACGCGGGAAGTAGCGTTTGCAGATGGAGTGGACAAAGTAGACCAAACCCACAACCAAAGCGCCGATGAGGGTGTAGTAGGTTATTTGGATGTGGTTGCAGAGCATCTGCAAACCAAGTGCGCACACAAACAGCAGGCCTCCCCACAGCCAGTCTCTCCATTTTTTGCGGCCTTCCGACGGCTGTCGCAAGCATAGGATTATGCCAGCCAAAATAGGGGCTATCATTGCCATCGCCCAGGCTTTGGTGATGTGCCCGGCTTCGACGATAATGATGTTGTAGCTGCCGAGTCCGAAGGCAAGGGCCCCGAGTAGTGCAAGCCATGGTGAACACCCCAGAACCATAAGGGCGATATAGAATCCAATCAGGTAGAAAAACAATACTCCGGCGCTACGCTCAAGGCCGAGAAACTGCAATGTACCGGCATCGCGCATAGGTGTGAACACGCTCTTGACGGGTGGGTTGCCTCCGACTTGATAAGCAGGCATACCGCTGAACATGGCGCTGTTCCAATGGGCGTAATCGCCGGTTTTAGTGTGGTAGTCCTTGGTCTCTTTGACCATGGCCTCGTATTTCTGAATGTCGCCTTGGTAAATCACTTTTCCTTTGAGTGCTGGCGAGAAATAAATCAACGATACCGCCAACATGGCGATAACGATTCCAACATGGAGTAATATTTTTTTGCCTTTCATATAATAATTATTGTTTTTCTGCGTTAAGTGTAGGATATGTTATGCGAGCGTGGTATATGCTCAACATCTTATCTTTTAGCATTTTGCGTATTTGAGTGATGTCGCCGAATGTGAGCGGGCAGTTGCCGAGTTGGTCGGCGTTGATTTTGCTGTCGATAATGTTGTCCACCAGCTGGTCTATGTGTTCTTTGTCATGTTGTTTCAGACTTTTGCAGGCGGCTTCAACGCTGTCGACAATCATCACAACTGCCGTTTCGCGAGAGTAGGGGCGGGGACCAGGGTAACGGAATATCGTCTGGTCGATTTCCTCGTCGGGATGTTCCTGTTTTTGTTTTGCGTAGAAATAGCCGGTGTATGTGGTTCCGTGGTGGGTGCGGATGAAGTCGGCGACTTCCGCCGGCAGGTGGTATTTGCGGGCCAGTTCAAGGCCGACAGTGACGTGTGAGGTAATTATTTGTGCGCTCTCGGCATAGTCAAGTTCGTTGTGCGGATTGAATCCTGAGTTCTGGTTCTCGGTGAAATATTGTGGCGCAGAAATCTTGCCGATGTCATGATAGAGGGCGCCAACCTTGGCCAGCAGTGCGTTACCGCCGATTTCGTTAACGAGATCTTCGGTTATGTTGGCCACCTGCATCGAATGCTGGAAAGTGCCAGGTGCAGTTCGCGAGAGTTCGCGCAGAGCGGGGGTGTTGGTTGACGAAATCTCCATTAACGTCATGCCGGTAGTGATGTGGAAAATCCTCTCAAACAGATAGATGAGTGGATATGCCATCAGGGTCATCATTGCGTTGAGGAAGAACATTATGAAGCGGTGGTAGCTTATACTGCTCAAGTGGCTTTCCTGACTCAGTACTCCGGCAGTGTATATGATTGAGTAGGTGATGAAAATGACCAGAGCCACAATAAAATAGCGGCTGCGTTTGTCGAAATCGCGTACTGTGATAATGCTCATCATTCCTGTAATGAGCTGGTAGAAAATGAATTCGAATGAGTTCGGGACGTGGCTGGCCAAAATGATTACGATGGTGAGGTGGACATATAGCGCCACACGCATATCGAAGAAGACGAATATTATTATCGGCACAATGCACATCGGCACCATAAGAACCCATTCGGGGTTAATGGAGGCTACCAGTGCAACCATCGCGGAGGCGAGTAGGATGGTGATGAGCAGAAACGTGAATTTGCTACTGCTTTCGAGTATGAGGTGTCGTGTGTTGTGAAGGAACATAAAAAGTGCCAGGAATGCTAACAGGCTGAGAACCAAATGCCCGAAGGAATATCCGAACAACGAGAATGTTTTGTCGAAGCGACGGTCGTTTTCGGCCTCGAGCGAGCGTAGCACCTGAGCTTTTTCGGCTGTCACTTTCTCGCCTTTGGCGATAATTAGTTCGCCGGCCAGTGCCATGTTACTCGAATATTCGATTTGTGAAAGTCGCGAGTCAAGTTCCAGTGCTGTCCTTGTGGCGTCGTAACGTATGTTTGGTTGCAGTATGCTGTCGCGCAGCAAGTGATTGTTGATATCGTCGGCAGTGATGAAATTTTTGGCCGACCGTTCCGACCCCACGTTGCCACTCAGCAGAACGACGGTACGGTCGCCAAGGTCGGCGACGCCAGCAGGAAGTTCAATATAACCGACTGTGTATATACTGTCAATGGTGCGTTTCAGGCGGCGCAGGTTCGTTATTTCTCCGCGATGTACTGCAGCGTAGCGGTCGAGTTTTTGAAGCGCTGCAGCGTTTGCGTTGCTATCGATGGTGTAATATAGAATAGCTTTCTGGCGGGCTGCGGCAACCTCGTTGTCGAGTTCGTCCTCACTGCGCAGAATATTGAAGTCGTAAGGTGCATAAAGGTCGTTGGCGCGCCAATAGCCGTCGACCACATAGTCGTAGTGTGTGCCCTGATTTTGGTAGGGAAACATAACAAGAATCAACAGCGCAGTGACCAGTACAGCCAGCACTTTATATATCGCTGGCAGGTTTTTCACTATGATTGAAAGCAGTTTAGTCATTTTGATCAAAAAATAATCTGCAAAAATACATAAAATTTTCGTAACTTTGCAAAATATTTTTTAACACCTATTTAAAATGAACTGCAACCAATGTCCACGCAAGTGCAATACCGACCGCTCCGAGCGGCTTGGCTTTTGCGGCGCAAGCCATCTTCCAACGGTTGCGACGGTGTGTTTGCACACAGGCGAAGAACCTCCTGTCAGTGGCATGAAAGGCATTGTGAATGTGTTTTTTACGCATTGCAACCTGCATTGCTTATATTGCCAAAACCACGACATATCAGGCCGAGTTGTGGATGAAAAGTTGGTGCGGTTCAGGGGCTCCGAAGCCATCGCTGTCGAGGTTGAACGCCTCCTGCCTCAGTCGGAAGGTTTGGTTGGTTTTGTTACCCCCTCGCATTGTCCTGAAACTGTTATTGAGGTAGTTGAAAAACTGCGTTTCGACGGTTTTTCTCCCGTCGTGGTGTACAATAGCGGAGGCTACGATTCAGTCGAGACACTGCGTCGATTGGAACCATACATCGACATTTACCTACCCGATTTCAAATACGCTGACTCGCAGCTGGCGGCTCGTCTGAGCTCAGCCCCCGACTATCCCGACGTGGCACTTGCAGCACTCCGTGAGATGTACCGCCAGAAAGGCTCGGGCCTGATGTGCGACGAGCGTGGCATGGCCTACCGCGGCATGATTGTTCGCCACCTCGTTCTTCCCGGTCACGTCGACAATTCGCTGGCGGCGTTGGAACTATTGGCCGACAACCTACCAATGAACCTGCACCTGTCGCTCATGGCGCAGTATTTCCCACCTGACGACTGCAGCGCACTGCTCGCAGCTGGCGAACCCGACCTGTGCCGCACACTCACAGCCGACGAGTACAACCGCGTGGTCGACCGCTACAACAGTCTTGGCTTCTACAATGGCTGGCTACAGGAACTCTGTGCCGAGTCGTCGTATCGACCGCATTTTGATAACACCGAAACCCCGTTCCGATAGTCATGAAACACAAATTCACACTCGACATCTCCGAAGCCGAAGTGTCCTTCGCCGACACCGCCTTCAGCTTTTGGCAAACCGCAATGATAAATTTCGAGTTCGCCCATTCGCTCAATCGCATCTACAACCTCGACCTTGAGCGTCGCAGCGACATGAAGTTTTTCGGACTGGACGTCGACTGGCCCTATTATTCATATTTTGACGACGAGAGCAAACTGCGCTACGACCTGATTGACAAGCCGTTCAACGTCGGCAAACTGAACCCTATGTTCGACACCACCGACAAGATTCTCGTCGTCACTGGGCGCGATGCGTGGGACATGACCCGACGCATGGCCTCCGACTCCGAGCAGCGCAACTCCGACATCCCTATGCTGGCACGCTTTGCCGCCGACGTGTTCACCGTCGAGACTTTCGATTTTGACCCCTATTCGGGTCACACACCACAACAGGGCACTGCAGCGTTCCGCCACTTCGACGCCGTCAAAGCCCTCTGTGAAAAAATACTCACAGCCCTCGATATCAACGACTACGCCTGAATCTTTTGATAAACGTTAATTATCATAAATGTGCCGTCAATTTTCGTAAATTAACGTTCAAATAAAAGTGAAAACAAAAATATTTTCACGTATCCGTGTGTAATTCAAAAAGTTTTTGTATATTTGCACTCTGTAAACATTGGAGTGCAAATATTATATTTAAACACTAAACAATATGACAATCAAAAATTTAGAGCCAAAAGAACTGTGGAATAATTTCTATTCCCTCACTCGTTGCCCCCGTCCGTCAAAGCACGAAGAGGCTGTCCGCAACTTCCTCGTGAAATGGGCCAAAGATAAAAAAATCGAATGCCGTGTCGACGGCGTCGGCAATGTGATCATGTCGAAACCCGCCACCAAGGGGATGGAGAACCGTCGTCCCGTGGTGCTCCAAGCCCACATGGATATGGTGCCTCAGGCCCGCGCCGGCAAGAAGCACGACTTTGAGAAAGACCCCATCGAGACCAAGATCGTTGACGACTGGGTGTACGCTTGCGATACTACCCTCGGTGCCGACGACGGCATGGGCGTGGCAGCCATCATGGCCGTATTTGAGTCGAAAACCCTCAAGCACGGTCCCCTCGAGGCTCTCATCACCACCGACGAAGAGACCGGCATGACCGGCGCTTTCGGCCTCAAGAAAGGCGAGCTGCACGGCGACTATCTGCTCAACCTCGACTCGGAGACCGAAGGCGAGCTCTACGTGGGTTGCGCCGGCGGCATCGACGCCACAATCACCATACCCTACGAGACCGAGAAGGCCCCCAAGGGCATGACCGCCTACCGCCTTACCATCGGTGGCCTCAAAGGCGGCCACAGCGGCATGGAGATCAACACCGGCCGCGCCAACGCCAACAAGCTGCTGTTCCGTCACCTGCGCTGGGTGGCCGAGTGTGGCATCCGCTTCATCAGCATCGAGGGTGGCAATATGCGCAACGCCATCCCGCGTGACGCCGAAGCCGTCATCGCCATGCCGAAGGAGCACGTCGACTGCATCCTCAAGGAATTCGACAAAGTGGCTGGCTGGGTCAAGAAAGAGCTCGCCAACGTCGAACCCGACTTCTTCATGAAATATGAAAAGGTGCGCATGAATCCCACTGTCATGACCGAATGCAGCACCCAGAAAATCATCAACCTTATGATGGTCGCCCCCAACGGTGTCATCCGCATGAGCCGCGACATGGAAGGCCTCGTCGAGACCTCGCTCAACCTGGCCATCGTGAAGACCGACGGCAAGCAGTTCGTCATGCATGCCCTGCTGCGCTCCAGCGTCGACAGCGCCAAGATGGCCCTCGCCGAGCGCCTCGTGTGCCTGGCCGAACTGGCCGGCGGCCGTTGCCAACTCAGCGGCGCCTACCCCGGTTGGAAACCCAACATGGAGAGCCAGCTGCTCAAGACCATGAAGCAGACCTACAAGAAACTCTACAAGAAAGAACCCGCCGTCATGGCCATCCATGCCGGTTTGGAGTGCGGCCTGCTCGGCGGCAAGTACCCCGATATGGAAATGATTTCCTTCGGACCCACACTGCAGAGCCCCCACAGCCCCGACGAGCGCTGCAACATCCCCAGCGCCAAGAAGTTCTACGACTACCTGGTGGCTGTCCTCGAAGCAATCCCCGCCAAATAATTGAGAAAGGTGAATAAATATTGGCAGGCGGCGGCGGTTTCCATCGGAAACCGCCGCCAATTTTTTATACCATTGCGGTATTGTCAACAGCTTGAAAACCAGTGATTTGTATAAATTTGCATAAATAACTGGAAATCAATGGTTTGAATAGGTTCGGGGCGTATTTGGGTCGGCCTTACATCGGCCTTGCCTCGGCTATGTTGTCGGGCGAGTCGATGGCAGGCCGTCGTGAGACTGTTTAGTGTTTTGATTGTCAAGGCTATATTAATGAACCCTTGTTGCCATTCATCAGCAACAAGGGTTCAGTCGGTTTTATACGTATGAATTGTTGTATATCGACGGCAGCAGCTATCGCACCAGTGTCACGATTCCTTTGGTGATATGGCGGGTGTCGTTGTAGTCGAAGCGGTAGCGGAGGAAGAAGGCGTAGGCTCCGGTGGGGCAGGGGGTGCCGTCCATGGTGCCGTCCCATTTTTCTTCCTGGTCGGTGCTCTCGAACACCAGTTGGCCATTGCGGTTATAGATGTATAACTCGTATTCGTAGACATCTTGCGAGAAGGAGATTCCGAACAGGTTGTTGTTGTCGCGGTCGGGCGTGAAAACGTTGGGAATCCAGTGTATGGCGGTCTCGATAGGCAGATAGATGACGGTGTCGTTGCAGTTGTCGGGGCAATCGAGACGGTTGCACGATGTCATTTTTATCGTGACTTTGTCGACCGAGAGGTCGGTGAAGGTGTGGCGTATGAATCGGTCGTCGCCGGTGGTGCCGTCGGAGAGTTCCCAATGTGTGCGGGCGCCGTAGGGCGAGATGTCTTCGGCCAGAATCACGGGGTGGTCGGTGTTGACAAAAGTGTTGCTGAGTTTGATTTTAGGTGTTGGTGCCGGTATGACCTCGAGAGTGATGCTCTTGTCCTGTTGTCCGCACGAGCTGTTTTCAGGAGCCACGAGGGTGTAGACGGTGGTGGTGTCGGGCTTCACCATGACAACGTCGCGGCCTTGCTGGTCGGCCAGCAGCGGGTCGAGCGGTACCGAGGTCCAAATGTTGTCGGGCCCATAGGTGCCGACAGATTTGAGCATGGCAGAGTCGCCGGGGCAGATGGCATTTTCGCTGTTGTCGATGAACGAAAGAATCGGGGTGCCATACACATTGACTATTGTTTCGGCTGTGTCGGAACAACCGTTGGCGGCAAAGACAACGAGTTGCACTGTGTTGGGACCGAGGGCAAGCTCGTCGGTGATGAGCGAGTCGTATGCATTGGCGATATTGGTTTCGAACACATGGTCGCCGATAGTCCACTTGCGGCTCACTATCATTGTGTCGTCGGGGCCGTAGAGATGGGCTTTCTCGCCATCGCACACGGTGTTGGACAGGGTTGTGATGGCCGAAGTGGCTCCGTAGAAGGCGCGGACAGTATCGATGCGGGTGCCGACACAGGCGCCGTTGTCGGAAACAACTTTTAGTTTCACCTTGTAGTAGCCCTCGACGTCAAAATTGTAGGTGGTGTCCTTGGCGACGAGGGTGTCGACAGGAGTTTCCGTATTACTTATTGTATCTATACTATATATATACCAGGTTGTAGCCGAGGCGGCGGTGTCAAGGCCTGGGCGGTTGGGCGTGGTGTTGTAGAGCTCAATCGGGCCGCCGCATGGAGATACGATGGAGTCCATGGCGGCAGGTTTGACGTTGGTGGGTATATTGATATAGATTCGAGTGGAGTCTTTGTGCTCGGTGTTGAAGCCGTGGTAGATCACGCAGCAGAAAGTCTGGGTGTCGCCAACAGAACCGTCGGCATGGAGATAGTCGTCGTAGTGGGTGGCGAACTTGTAGGAGAACGAGGGGTTACCTGTTGTGCCGTCGTAGTTGGCAGGAGTGAGTTCGCGGAATGGCGAGGACTCCAATGTGGTTGCGTCGGTGAGGTCGAGCTGTCCGTTGTCGGAGGCATACCATTTGTAGCCCTGCATTCCGGCGGGTGCGAAAAGGGTGTCGAGGGCGTCGGACGAGTCGGGGGTGCAACCAAAGGCTAATATGGCGCAGGGGGCGAAGTCGCCGGCGAAGTAGCCATACAGCGGTGTTTTATTGTTGCCGTCGCTGGTGTAGATTTCGATGCGTACGGTTTTGTCCATTGATTTGGTCAGGTCGGCCGATACGGTGCGCCAAGGGGTGTACATGAATTTGCAGTCGTCGCTGTTGACAAGTCCCATTTGCCACAGAGCGTTGTCGGGATTGTTGTTGTTGTCGTCGTTATAAGCTACAATACGGACACATTTGCTGCTGTCGATAGGTTCTCCAGTATTCCAGTCGGCTGCATTTGAGCCTATAGGGCCGTCAGTAGGCCATGAGCCGTCGTCATTCTGCTCAACAATGCGCATAATACATTCACCGGCACAGTAAGCTCCCGTCGATCCTGGGGGCAATAGCCTTGTAACGAGGGCGTAGTTAAGACTGATGACGGCGTTTTCAGGGCGTACGTGCATTTGATAGAACAGAGCTTCAGATGATCTTCTAAGTCTCCAAGTATAAGTGGCGCGGTTTGTGTCGGCATAACCCTGGAATCGCAGTGCGTCGGTTGTGGCGGCACTCATGTTGCCGAGACGCACTACCGAAGTGTATCCATTGGGAACACGTCGCAGGCCTGAACCGTCGGCCGATAAAGTGTAGGCGTCAAATATGTCGTTTTCGTCGTCCTGAGTGACGATACGGAATCGTTGAAGACCTTTGTCGTTGGTGGTCGGTGACGACATACATTCGTCAGGGGTTTGGTTCGGGTTGAGTGTTGTTGAAGTGATATTTGTATGGCCGAATATGTTTGGGCTTTTGGGGCAAGTATTGTTTATGCGGTAACCATCTGACAAAAGGCCGTAGTCGAGGCTCTGTCCGGTCATGAAATATACATAAGTGCCGGTACGGGCATACCATTTGCATGAGTCACTGCCGTCGTCAAAACTTGTCGGGTTTTTGAGTCCAGGGCAGATTTGTGCCATACAGTTGAGAGCAAAAGCCATGCAGAGGCAAAGAACTATTTTCTTCATAATCTTATTGATAATTCGGGAATTATGCGTGATTTCCAGTCGGTGAAAGTGCCGTCGGCGATGTGTTTGCGAGCTTCGTCCATAAGCCGTAGATAGAATGCGAGGTTGTGGATGGAGCATATCTGCAAGCCGAGTATTTCTTCGGCGCGGATGAGGTGGTGCAGATAGGCCAAAGTGTAGGCTCGGTCGCACAGCGCGTTGCTTTCGGGGTCGATGGGGTCAAAACACGATTCCCATTTTTTATTTTTAATGTTAATTGTTCCGTGAGAAGTGAATAACAGCCCGTTACGGCCGTTGCGGGTCGGCATGACGCAGTCGAACATATCGACGCCGCGCTCGATGCTTTCGAGCAGGTTGGCCGGTGTGCCGACGCCCATCAGGTAGCGAGGCCGGTCGGCGGGCAGGATTGCGTTGACGACCTCAATCATGTCGTACATCGTTTCGGTAGGTTCGCCTACGGCCAAACCGCCTATGGCACAGCCTTCAGGATTTTTCGAGGCGATATATTCGGCCGAGATACGGCGCAGGTCGGCATACTTGCACCCTTGCACGATGGGGAACAGCGCCTGATGGTGGCCGTAGAGAGGTTCGGTTTGCTCGAAACGGGATATGCAGCGGTCCAGCCAGCGGTGTGTCAGCTCCATGGCGCGTTTGGCGTAGCGGTGGTCGGACTCGCCGGGGGCGCATTCGTCAAAAGCCATAATGATGTCGGCGCCGATAACGCGCTGGATGTCCATGACGTTTTCCGGGGTGAACAGGTGTTTCGAGCCGTCGATGTGGGAGCGGAAAGTGCATCCCTCATCGGTGATTTTGCGGTTTTCGGCCAACGAAAAGACCTGGAATCCGCCGCTGTCGGTGAGCAAGGGTCGTTCCCAGCCGTTGAAGCGGTGCAGCCCGCCGGCGGCACGTAGAATCTCCATGCCCGGTCGGAGATAGAGGTGGTAGGTGTTGCCGAGAATGATTTTGGCGTCGATTTCGTCGCGAAGCTCATGTTGATGAACAGCTTTGACGGACCCCGCAGTACCCACCGGCATAAATATCGGTGTAGGTATGTCGCCATGGTCGGTATGAAGCACACCGACACGGGCCGACGATTTTGGGTCATGGGCTAATATATCGAACGTCAAATTGTTCATTTTTTGTTCATATTTCGCACTGCAAATATACACAAAGTTTCGAAATAAATGACTAATTTTGTGATTTGAAATTTTAACAATATGATAAACTTTTCGACCTTTCTAACTGATACTTACGCAATTATCTTGTTTGCGTTGTTTTTAATTTCTTTCATATTCTTGGCTTTTTATTATGGATTATTCCATTTTAGAGTGGGTCGTTGGCACAAAAAATTGAAAAAAAATGAAAAAATCACACCTTCCGACGATGAAAATCTTCAGCCTGTTTCGGTGGTGATGGTGGCCCATAATGATGCCAATTGGCTCCGCGATAATTTGGTCTATTTACTCGAGCAAGATTACCCCGATTTCGAGGTGGTTGTGGTCGACTATCTGTCGCATGATGACACCCCGTTCGTGCTTCAGGTCTGTGCCGAAAACTACCCCAACCTGAAGGTTGTGTCGTTCAAGGAAGATGTCAACCTGTTTCAAGGGAAGAAATACCCGCTCTCGATAGGTATCAAGTCGGCAAAAAACAATCTGCTGCTTTTTGCCGACCCTGATTGCGTCCCCAACAACTTCCAATGGCTGCGTGGCATGATGCAAGGATATTCGAAACCAGATATCAAAATCGTTCTCGGATTTTGCGGTTTGAACGATACAAAGACTTTGTTTGGATTATTGCAACAGTATGATAATCTGTACTATAGCGCTTCATATATAGGTTCGGCCCTGCTGGGACATCCGTATACTGGCAGCGGACGCAACCTGTCGTACAAACGTGATTTCTTTTTCAAAAAAGGAGCTTTTATCAATCACTACAACATAGCCGAAGGAGCCGACGACCTGTTTGTGTATCAGAATGCTACCAAACGCAATACAGCCGTGAGTATCGAGCCCGACGCCTGTCTGTCGGCAGACCCCTGTAAGACCTTCAAGTCGTGGCATGAACGTCGTTACGGGCGTATGGCAACCCGTAACCGTCATTCGCTCGGTAGCCGTCTGATGACAGATTTGCCATATTTTGCCATAGTTCTTTTCTACTTGACAATGGCTCTTTTGTTCGTGAACGGAAATTTTCCATGGCAAATTTTATTGGTGTTGGTTGCAGTCAAAATTGCGTGGCAAATCGTCTCATTTTCAAGGCTTACGCGCCGTTTTAAAGGGTCTGGGACCGAGTTTCTCGCACCATTTTTTGAAATTTATTTTTTGTTTGCAAATACTATTTTGGCTTTAACTCCGTTACATAGTAATAGGAAGTTTAAATAAAACGACAGAAATCATGGAGCCGAACCTGACAACTGACAAAGCAAAACGCGACTACCGCCTGGTATGTGCCGCCCGCGAAATGGGCGACCAGCGCGCCTATGCCGATTTGATGAAAAGTTATTGGGAACCGCTCTACATGCTTCTGCTCAAGATGACCAACAACCCCACGGAGGCCGATGACTTGACCATCGAGACTTTCGGCAAGGCTTTCTGCCAGCTGAACTCCTACACGCCGGTCAACGCCTTCAGTACTTGGCTGTTCTCGATAGGAACCAACACGTGTATCGACCATATCCGCAAGCAGCGTCTGGCGACTATTGCCCTCAGCACCCTGGCCACAACCAAGGACGATGAGGTTTACGAATATCCTATGCCGGCTGACACGCCCAACCCCGAAGAGGCTGTCATAACTCAACAGCGCCATGAGGTGCTACGCAATCTGGTCAAAATGCTCAAACCAAAATATCGCCAGTTGGTCGAGTTGCGATTTTTTGATGAACTTTCATACGACGAGATCGCAAAACAGACCGGCCTGCCGCTCGGCACGGTGAAAATCAGGCTTTTGCGGGCCCGAAACATTCTGGCCGAAATGATGAGCCACAGAAAGGACGCTATATGACACACCAACGCACCATATCGTTGTTCATCATTGCGATGATGCTTGCCGCCGGAGCTTCGGCCGACGACTGGGACGTTCACAGGCCCACCGGTCCAAAGCGTGCCGAAGGCCTTTCGGTTTTCGTCAATGCAGGCACCCTTTGGGCCGACAACAATGTGGCCGATTTCTACAGCGGCATCCCGGGCAATGCCAACACCGTCGAACGCGTCCTGAATAGCGAATTGTATGGCGGTCAGATTTGGGATGACCTCACTACCCTTGACCTGATATCTTCAGCAATTCCCAAGTATAATCTGACGGTTGCGGAATACAGCCACGCACGATACAACACCTCGTTCCAGTTCGGCCTCGGGTTCCGCTACGATTATCCATCGGGTTTTGGATGGCTGGCACGTTTCGACATAGCACAGTTGACTGTAGTAAGTGCATTCAACCTCAATGCGACATCCAGTGCTGAAGTGCTAAGTCAGAGCAAACGCTATGTGCCGTGCGAAATATCAGGCCGTGAGAACCGTATCAATATCGACTTGGGCCTGACCAAGCGCATCCCTCTTCTGGAAAGTATCGACCTCGACATCAATGCAGGTCTCAACATAAACAATACCAAGGTTTTGTCGCACGACATGATGATTGCCGGACGCACTTATTCGATACTCGATGTGTGGAACGGCCAGAGCCCGTCGTACAGCACACAGCCCTACGAATACATCAACCAAGGAGGCCTCGGTGTGGGCTTTTTCGGCACCATGGCGCTCGCCTACAACATCACAGGAGTCGGCACCATAAGCCTCGGCTATACCTGTTACCGTACCAAAATCAACCTCGAAGGCTATGCCGCCACAGGTTGGCAGCACAACCTTTTCGCCCGTTTTGTAATAAATAATTTTATATTCTTTTAATATTAAATGATACATTTAACAGAATTATCGGAATCCGACCATCCGCATTTCGCGCAGGACCTTTTCGAAGATGCTTTCCCCGAGGACGAACGCCCTCCGTTTAGCAGCATCAAGCACCGCCCCGCGAATTTCCATTTCATGGTTGCCACCAACGACGATGAACCGATAGGCATCTTGACCTACTGGGAATTCGACGACATGATTTATGTCGAGCACTTCGCCATCGATAGCGAACTACGCAACCAGGGCCTCGGCAAAGTCGTGTTCCTCAACTTCCTCTCTCAGCTCAAAGAACAGGTTGTTCTCGAGGTGGAACTGCCCCACGACGAGGAGTCGGAACACCGCCTCGAGTTCTATACAAGCATGGGTCTGTTCCAGAATCCGCAAGAGTATGTCCAACCCCCTTATTTTGATGGCGGCAACCGTGTTCCGATGCTGATTTTGTCCAAGTACGAGCTCGACGACGATGAATTTTTTGCCATGCGAAAACTCTTATACAGAGAGGTTTACGGAGTTGAAGAATAAAAAAATGAAAAAAAATTTGGCCAGTATCTAAAAAGTTCGTACTTTTGCACCCGCTTTCAGAGAGAGAAACACCTGAAAAAGCAGTCGGCTCCTTAGCTCAACTGAATAGAGCATCTGACTACGGATCAGAAGGTTGCAGGTTTGAATCCTGCAGGAGTCACAAAACAAGGGGAAACACAAAAGTTTCCCCTTTCATTTATGGCTGAGTTTAGCTTTAGGCAATGCAATTTTGACGACCTCGACCAGGTTGTGGCGCTCGAGGCCGAGGTGGCCGACGCGGTTGGTAGCACGGCGCTGCTACGGCGCAACAGCCGCGAAATGTTCGCCAACTGTCTCTCATCGCCGCATTATACGGTAGGCGCGTGGGTAGGGGAGAGGCTGGTTGCATTCGCAATCATGTATGTGCCCATCGACGGCGACCCGGAGGATCTCGCACCGCTGATGGAAAAACCGACCGGATTGCCGTCGGCCAATTACAAGCTTGTGGTTGTAAAGCCCTCGTTCCGTGGTCATAAATTGCAGTGCCGGCTCGGTGCTATGATTGAAATCGAAGCCCTCGGTCGCGGAATACGCCAATTGTGTGCCACCGTGTCGCCGCTCAACTCTCCAAGTCTTCATAACCTATTGAGTATGGGATTTATACGTGACCGCGAAGTTGTGAAATACGGCTACCCTCGGCTCCTGATGGTAAAAAGGTTGGGTTGACGTCACCCGTAACTTGCTGGTTTATCGGCCTCGGCCGACCTAAGGCCGACCTTAACCCGACCCCAACCTATCCAAACCTCTCTGTTGATTGTCGTTAAAAGTTGCAAAAAACACGGTTTCGCAACCGCCGTAGGATTGCAAAAATATCTGTCGCCAATGAAATTTATTGCCATAAAGTATCGTGATAAACAATTGTCAATCATGATGTTGAGTTGAATTATAATCCGCCTGTCGGCAAAAAGTTGTCTTTTTTGTCCAATATTTGAAAAAAAACTTGTATTTTTGCACTTTGAATTAATAAGAATAAAAAATAAACATTAAACAATAATGAAAGGCAAAACAATTCTTCAGATTGGCTTGGGCGTGGTAATCATTGCCCTCGCTGTGGTGCTCTACAACAGCATGATGACTCCTGTCCGTTTCGACAACGAGTATAACAAACGTCGCGAGGCTTGCGCCGAGAAACTTAAGGCTATTCGAACCCTCGAGGAGGCCTACAAGGTGACTTACGCCTCGTACACAGGCAGTTTCGATACCCTGTTCAACCGCTTGATGAACGAGGATAGCATGAAGGTTATCAGCAAGAGCATTAACTACGACAAGATTCCCGCCGATGTCGACATCAACGAAATGTCCGAACTCGAAGCCATCAAGCTCGGCTATGTCACCCGTGGCGAAATCCTCATCAACCCCATCGCCAAGTTGCGCGAAGATGGCAAACTGCCCATCACCGACGCCACTGGCCATGTCCGCCAGATGACCGACGAGGAAATCCTCAACCTGCGCTATGTGCCCTATCCCCGTGGCCAGAAAAACGACTTCAAACTCGAAGCCGGTTTCGTCGAGCAGAGTGGCTACAATGTGCCTGTGTTCATGTGCAGTGTCGATATGAACGACCTCCTTTCCGATATGGACCACCAGCAGGTTGTCAACAAGGTGGCTGAACTCGAGCACGCCAAAAAGTTCATCGGCTGGAAGGTTGGCGACATGACCCAACCCATAGTCGACGGAAATTTCGAATAAAACCATGGCTTACAACACCATATCGAAAGTGGCTGCGGCTGATGTCGCGACCGCAAATGAAAAAAGATTGTCCATTTGCTTAAAACCAAATGGATTTTCTTTTGCGTTAGCATCGGGCGACAAGCTGCTCGCCGTGGCCGAAGTAGAAGGTAACGGCGGTGGCCAGCTCACCGAGGAGTCGGCAGCCATAAAACATTATTTCGAATCGATAGATATCCGGCCTCTGGAACTTGCTGAGACCGAACTGATTGTGACGGCTGAATCGTTTGTGTGGATTCCCGACGAGGTTTACGACCATGCCGACGAACACCGCTACCTGACCCTTTCCGGCGCCGGAAATGTTGTATCGCAGGTATATTCCAACCACAACGATATGCTTCATTCTCAGCTGGTATTTTCTGCCCGTGACAATCGTGTCACCGCATTCAAAATCGCATTCCCAGGAATAAAAATCCGTTGCCAGCACTCAAAACTTGCGTCGTCGACCCTTGCCAATATCGCCAATGGCGGCATGGCCGTTATCAATCTGCGTTCAGGTGCTGCCGACATGGCTGCATATTCTGCAGGTCGTTACCTCTTTGGTCGGACATTCTCGTGTGCCAATTCCGAAGAACTCATTTTCCAAACCCTTGAGGTTGTGAAAATGCTCGGTCTCGAGAGTGATTCGTTCCGGCTTATGCTGTGTGGCGACGTCAACCGCGATATTTACGCCGCCATACGCCCATATTTTGCTTCTGTTGCACTCTACACTGGTCGTCAACTGCAGTTTGCTACCGATGAATTCCGTACCCTGCACACCTACCGTCACGCATTAATACTCAGTTGAACCGATGAGAATAATTGCAGGAAAACTACGTGGCCGCCGCCTCAATCCGCCTGACAACCTGCCAGTACGTCCTACGACTGACATGGCTCGTGAGAGTCTGTTCAATATTTTGAACAATTATGTTGATTATGAGGAATGTACGGTTATGGACCTTTTTGCCGGGACAGGTGCCGTGTCGCTTGAGTTTGTTTCGCGTGGCGCCAAGGCGGTTACTTCGGTCGAGATAAACAATTCATGCACTGAATTTATCAAAGATACCGCCCGTCAGTTCGGTGTGGACAATATCCATGTCGTAAGAGCCGATGTTTACGACCTGCTGAAACGTGCATACAAGAAATTCGATATCATTTTCGCCGACCCACCTTACTCGTCGGAAGGGCTTGCCACTTTGCCCGACCTCGTTTTTGAGAAGGATCTGTTGACTGAGGATGGCATTTTTGTACTCGAGCACCCGCGGGACTATTCTTTCGAAGAGCACCCACGGTTCTGGCAGCACCGCAATTATGGAAAAGTCAATTTTACTTTTTTCGCTAATAAATTAGATGAATAATATGAAAGCAGTAGTCAAAACAAACTTCAAATTTCCGAAGCAGAAAAGCCTCTATGTTGGCAAAGTTCGTGATGTATATAACATTGACGACAAGTATATGGCCATGGTCGTGAGCGACCGTATTTCGGCTTTTGACGTTGTCCTGCCTAAAGGTATTCCTTATAAAGGACAGGTCCTCAACCAAATAGCGGCTAAATTCCTCGATGCTACAGCCGACATCGTCCCCAACTGGAAACTTGCC
Organism: uncultured Bacteroidota bacterium; assembly: GCA_902803395.1. Classification (GTDB taxonomy): domain Bacteria; phylum Bacteroidota; class Bacteroidia; order Bacteroidales; family P3; genus Colimorpha. The sequence continues at coordinate 10,899 of CADCPQ010000117.1, read as the reverse complement.
ACCCCCGACCCGATGGTCACAGTTGGCCTCAAATGCGAAGGTTTCCGTGTCGAGATGATTGTGCGTGGTTATTTGGCAGGTTCGGCCTGGCGCGAATACAAGGCTGGAGCCCGCACCCTTTGCGGTGTGGTACTGCCCGAAGGAATGGTCGAAAACCAGAAGTTCCCGACCCCGATAGTTACTCCTACGACCAAAGCTGACGAGGGTCATGACGAGAACATCAGCCGCGACGAGATTATTCGCACCGGACTTGTATCGAAGGAAGACTACGACCAGCTGGAGCGTTACGCCCTTGCCCTTTTTGAGCGCGGAACCAAAATCGCCGCCGAGAAAGGCCTCATTTTGGTCGACACCAAATATGAGTTTGGCAAACGCGACGGCAAAATCTACCTCATTGACGAAATCCACACTCCCGATTCAAGCCGCTATTTCTACGCTGACGGCTACGAAGAGCGCCTGAAGAAAGGTGAGCACCAGCGCCAGCTCAGCAAGGAGTTTGTTCGTGAGTGGCTGATGGACAACGGTTTCCAGGGCAAAGTAGGACAGAAAGTGCCCGAAATGACTGACGAAATCGTCAATTCCATTACCGACCGCTACATCGAGCTATACGAGCACAGCACCGGTGAAAAATTCCAGAAAGCCGATGACTGCGACGACATTGAAGCCCGTATCGAACGCAATGTGACCAATTGCTTGTCGAAACTTTGATGGAGGTTGAGAGAAAATATTTGGTAAACAATCTGCCTGACAATCTCGGCAGCTACCCTCACGTCGAGATTGAACAAGGCTATCTTTGCACATCGCCCACCTTGCGTATCCGCAGGATTGGCGATGAGTGCATACTCACTGTCAAGGAGCGCGTCGTAACGGCATCGACAGCTATCCACAATCGCGAGGAAGAGTTCAATCTCTCACGCGAGTCATACGACAGTCTTGTACCGAAGTGCGGTGGCATTTTTGTCCGGAAAACACGCTATTTCATTCCGATGACAACTGGGTTCACTGCCGAATTGGACATCTTTCACGGCGTTCACGACGGTTTGCGGATGGTCGAGGTCGAGTTTCCCGGCTCTGTGGCCGCCGACGGTTTTGTTCCGCCCAGCTGGTTTGGCCCGGAAGTGAGTTCCGACCACCGATACCGCAATAGTTGGCTTGCCTTCAACAAATTGACATAAAAAGAAATATCGGTCGCAGAACCGATATTTTTTTTGTTTATGGGAAAGATTTTGTATCTTTGCAAAATCAAAAAACGTAAAATGAAACGCATACCGCATACATTTACAATTGTTTTCGCGCTGATAGTGATTGCGGCGGCCCTCACGTGGGTGGTGCCAGCGGGCGAGTTTATGCGCCAGACCGTAGACGTCAACGGTTCGGCCCGCGAAGTCGTTGTCGACGGCTCCTTCCATTATGTCGACCGTGCTCCGCAGACGTGGCAAGTCTTCTCGGCATTGTTCAACGGATTCGTCGACAAGGCCGACATCATTGTCTTCATCCTCATGGTCGGCGGAGCGTTCTGGATTCTGAACAACAGTCACGCAATCGACGTGGGCGTGATGGCTTTCCTTCGGCGAGTCAAGCGGTTGAGTCGCTACAAAGTCATTCGTGCGGTCGGTGTCGACAATATCATTATCGCACTGGTTATGCTGATGTTCAGCCTGTTTGGGGCGGTGTTCGGCATGAGTGAGGAGACAATCGCATTCGTCGTTGTGTTCATACCGCTGGCAATTCAGATGGGCTACGACTCAATAGTTGGCGTTTGTATGTGCTATGTGGCCGCCCATGTGGGTTTTGCCGGCGCAATGCTCAACCCTTTCACCATCGGCATCGCTCAAGGTATCGCCGACTTGCCGTTGTTTTCGGGCCTTGAATATCGTTTCTTTTGTTGGATAGTGCTGACAGTCATCGGCATAGCTTTTGTGTTGTGGTATGCCCACCGTGTGAAGGCCAAGCCCGAACGCTCGCCGGTGTATAAACTCGACGAATACTGGCGTGGCCGGGTGCAGGAACAAGAGGATAATCCCGTGGAGTACCGCTCGCCGCGTGTGGCGTGGGTTCTGTACGGCATATTGACTGCCGTTCTGGCTGTTGTGGCACTCTGTTACCCGTTCACCACACTGACTATCGGCAACGGCCAGGTGTCGCTGTGCGTCATGCCGGTGTTGGCGGTTTTGTTCGCTTTGACCGGATTTTTCATGTTGCGCAAAAGCGTCCACTTTTTCATTCTCGACATCATGCTGTTCACTATATGCTACCTTGTGGTCGGCGTTTTGGGTTACGGCTGGTATGTTATGGAAATTTCAGCTCTGTTCCTCGCCATGGGACTGTTGAGCGGCGTGGCCGACAGCCAGAATGCCGACGACATCGCCAAACTGTTCCTCGCGGGCTGTAAGGACATACTGTCGGCAGCATTGGTGGTGGGGCTCGCGTCGGGCATTATTTTTGTACTTAAAGACGGCAAAGTGATTGACACTCTGCTCTATGGCCTTACGCGCTCGCTGGCTCAAACTGGCGAAGTGGCGTCGCTCGGCGTCATGTACCTTTTCCAGACGGCTCTCAACATTGTCATGCCGAGCGGCTCGGCCAAAGCGGCGCTGACGATGCCGATTATGACGCAGTTCGCCGACCTTATCAATGTGTCGCGCCAGACCACGGTGCTGGCCTTCCAGTTCGGCGACGGCTTCACCAATATGCTGACGCCTACAAGCGGAGTCCTCATCGGTGTGCTCGGCATTGCGCGCATACCTTATGGCACCTGGCTCAAATGGGTGTGGAAATTCATCCTCGCACTCATTGCCATTGGCTTTCTCCTTATGCTCCCGACTTTGTGGCTGACACTGCCGGGATTCTGATTTCGATAGGCATAACTATTTGTCTTTCAGTTGATTTTCGTTGATTAAAATCGACGAAAATTGACGGTTGATATTGTGTAATCAATGGTTATGTAAACTGCTGATTTATATCACTATAGATATATCATCTCCCATATATCTCCCACTCATCTCCCAGTCAACACCTATTCATGTACTATTTAAGTAAGTGTTGAGTAGGACATGAGTAGGAGATAAGTAGGAGATAAGTAGGAGGGAATATGTTTAAAACACTGGAAATCAATGATTAGTGAAAACGGTTATTTTTGACAAAAAAACAACTTGATTTTCGGTGGTCGTTAAAACAAAACCGATGCACTTATAATTCGCTATAAGTGCATCGGTCACAGTGTGTTATTGCCCGGATAGGTGTTGCCTGACGGCAACGTTGCGTGTCAATTGCCGAGGGTGTCGCCAGTTTCGCTGTCGCCTTCCTTGGCCGACTGCTCGAGTTCCATCTTGCCGAAGCGGAGGGTGATGCCTGCGCTGATGTAGCGGCTGTTGAGCATCTTGTTGGTGTTGGAACTGAGATAGTATGGGTTGGTGTTCTCGCTGCCGAAGCCGTACCGGGCACCCCAGTTGAAGAGGTCCTGAATGTTGACGAACACCGACAGTTTGCGTTTGAAGAAGTCGCTACGGGCGCCGATGTTGAACCAATAACGGGCCTTCTGTTCGCGCATCAGGCTGATAGTGGGCGAGCTGTAGTTGAGCGACATGGTGATTTGGTACTGGTCGAACACTTTGGCCCAGGCGTTGATGCGGGCGCTCCACGACCACATATCGTCCTCGACACGGCCGTATTTCGGGCTGTCCATGCGGTAGCCGTAGTTGTAAAGGTTGGCGTAGAGGCGCACATTGAAGAAACCGGTTGGGCGGTAGGTCATGTTGAGGCTGGTGCCGTAACGCCACGATGAGCCCATGTTGTAGGGCATGGAGTAAGAGACAATGCGGTCGAGATATTCGTCCATCTTGGCGTCGGTGAGCGAGCTGATTTCGTTGGTGCTCCAGCGGCCGTAGCATTCGATACCGACGTTGCCGAAGGCTGAGAAAAATTTCTGCCAGCCGGCTTCCATTGAGTGGGTGTAGCTGGGATTCAGTTTGTTGGGATTACCTGTGCGGTAGCTGTCCTCGCCATAGATGCGGAATTTTGTGATGTCTTCCTCGTCGGGGTTAGATATGCGCATAGTGTAGTTTAACTTGAAGTTGTGCATATCCTCTGTACGGTATGTGAGGTGAATCGAGGGGTGCATGTCGTAGGTGAAAAATGAGCCGCTGTCGGCAAAAGCCATGTCGCTTTGGTAGTTGTAGTTGATCATGTTGGCTCCGAGGCCGAGTCCTGTGCTGAGGGTGAAGCCGCCCCAGCGGTGTGTCCAGTCGACATCGGCATCGACTCCACTTTCCGACCCCAGGAAATGGTAGGTGCGCAAGGTGTCAATCTCGTTCTGGTCGAAGTCGTTGAAGCGTTGGTAATTGTTGTTGGTCGACTGGTGGTCGGCGCTGAATCCGTAGCTCATCTCGCCGTCTTTGGAGTAGGGCCGGTTGTAGCGCACGTCGAGGCTGCCGCCGTAGTTGTTGCTGTTCGAAAGCAGGTAGCGGTTTTCGTCGGCCGGGCTGCTTCCTGGCAGGGTGTATGTCGTGTAGTCGCGGCTGTACCACTCATCACTGGCGTTGTGCGACAGGCGTGTGTTGAGACCCATGCGCAGGTTGTGGCCTTCGTTGTCGAACTTTTTGGTCCAGTCGGCGCCGGCATGGGCGAACATCGAGTGCGAGAGGGTGGAATCGATGATGCCGTAAGCAATAGAGCCGGGTGTGTCGAGGTAGTAGGTCTGTGTGGTGGCACGTCTACTGACATTGTTGCTCCAGTTGTAAAAACCGCCGGCATCGACCGAGAGTTCCTGCATTGAGTCGATTTCGTAGTTCAAGCTCATGAAGATATTGCCGCTGGGACTGCCACTGTTGCTGCGCGAGGTGTCGGTTTGGCGCATGACATCGTCGTATCTCACAGTGTCGCCAGTGAAAGCAGGCGTGTGGTCGCGACGCTGCAGCGAGCCGCCCTCGCTGCTGTTCTTGCGATAGCTGTAGCGGCCCGAGGCAAAGAGGTTGAAACTCAGTTTTTCCTTGGCCCACATATAACTGACCCATGGGCTGACGAAAGGCTGGTTGGAGCCGTTGACGCCGAACGAGACGAACTGGTTGCTCTTGATGTGGGCGGTGGTGATGATGTTGATGACGGCTTCGGCCGAAGTGGCGTATTTGGCCGAGGGGTTGGTGATGGTTTCGATACGGGCGAGGGCGTTGGCGGGGAGAGTCTGCAGGTAGGTTTTGAGGTTCTCCTCGGTTAGTTTCGAGGGTTTGTCGTTGACCCAAATCTCCACGCTTGAAACGCCGCGCAACGAGATGTTGCCCTCGACGTCAACCTCAACGCCGGGTGCGTTTTGCAGGGCGTCCTCGGTGGTGCCGGTCTGGATTGAGGGGTCCTCGCTTACGTTGTAGATGAGTTTTTCGCCGTCCATGGCGTAGAGGGGTTTCTGCTCGGTGATTTCGACCTCTTTGAGGGTCGTGGCACCGGGCTTGAGTTTGAGGGTGCCGAGGGCGGTGTTGTTCTCGACTTTGAAGGGGTAGAGTCTGTTTTGGTAGCCGATGGTCGAAACGCGCAGCAGATAGGCTCCGGCGTGGATGCCGGTCAGTTCGAAGTAGCCGTCGAGATTGGTCGAACCGCCTTTGACGAAAGCGCTGTCGGCCGAGTCGAGCACGGCCACGTTCACGAATGGCAGGAATTCGCCGCTAACCGAGTCGCGCAACGAGCCGACAACCTTGAAGGTATCGCCTTCCTTGACTTTCTTTTTCTGTTTGACCTGCTGGGCGTTGGGGTCGTTCTGCATTTGGTTCCAGTCCTGTCCGGGACGTCTCGTGGGGCGTTGGCCGTGACTTCCTGATGGCGGACGGCCGCCGGGGAAGCCTCCCGGTCCGCCGGGCTGGGCGTCGACAGTGCTGGCCACAAGTAAGAAAGCTGCAAGTGAAATCAGAGTTGCGAAAGTTTTGTTTATCTTCATGGTTTTAAAAATAATATAGAATATATATTAGTATCGCGAGAAGCTAAAATATTGCAGCGTATCTGAAAATATTTTTCCCCGACGGAGTTTTTTTTGCTCCCGGCACAATATTTCGGCCAGATTGGCGTTATAGATAAAAATTGTAACGACGATGATTACTATTGGAATAACGGGGACTCTGGGTGCCGGAAAGGGCACGATAGTCGACTATCTGGTCAAAAACAAGGGCTTTGTGCACTATTCGGTCAGGGCTTTCATCACTGAGGAGATAAAGCGGCGCGGCCTTGAAGTGAACCGCGACACGATGACTATGGTCGGCAACGACCTGCGGGCTCAACATACGCCGTCGTACATCGTCGAACAACTCTATGCCCAGGCTCAGGCGTCGGGTTGCAACTGCATTATCGAGAGTGTGCGCACCCCAGGCGAGGTGGAGGCCTTGCGCGGCAAGCCCAGTTTCTACCTCTTCGCCGTCGACGCCGACCCCAAAGTCCGTTATGAGCGCGCCGTGCTGCGTGGCTCGGAGACCGACCACGTAAGCTACGAGACTTTCATCGCCAACGAGCAGCGCGAGATGACTTCCGACGACCCCAACAAGCAGAACCTGCGCCGTTGCATCGAGCAGGCCGATTTCCGCTTCGACAACGGCGGCACGGTCGACGACCTGCACCGTCAGGTGGAACAGGTGCTGCAGCAGATAACTTACCATCGTCCGTCATGGGACGAATATTTCATGGAACTGGCCAACGCTGCCAGCCGTCGCGCCACCTGCGACCGTGGCCGGAGCGGCTGCGTCATCGTGAAGGACAGGCAGTTGCTCGTCACCGGCTACGTCGGCTCGCCCAGCGGTCTGCCGCATTGCGACGAGGTCGGGCACCTCTTCCGCCAGACCATCGACGCCGACGGCCACATTTCGACCCACTGCGTCCGCACCGTCCATGCCGAGCAGAACGCCATCTGTCAGGCCGCCCGCCGCGGCATAGCCCTCGACGGCGCCACCCTCTATTGCCGCATGACACCCTGCCGCACCTGCGCCATGCTCATCATCAACTGCGGCATCAAACGAGTGGTCTGCGAACGCAAGTACCACGCCGGAGCCGAGAGCGAGGAACTCTTCCGTCAGGCCGGCATAAAGTTGGAATTCTTCCACGACGAGGTGCAGCAGTACGCAAATCAGTGATAATCAAGATTTAGAAGGGCCTTTCATCGGCCTTTGGACGGACATAGCCGAACTATGGCCGAACCAAGGCCGACCTTAATACGACCCGAACCTATTCAAATCGTTGAATTTCAAACATTTATAATTTTTTGTTCCGAGAGGCGTATAAGTCGTTGAGTGTGCGCACTTTAACCTTCACGTGGCGTGTGTCGGCCTTGGGGTCGACGGGCACGAAGGTCGCGGTTTTCGTTTCGCCTTTCTTCAGGTCGAAAAAGTTGTCGGAGAAATGGCCGTCGATGTGCGGGTCAGTATCGATATAAACATCGCGCAATGACGTTTTAGCAACAATCTTGACTACAAGGCGGCCTTTGCCGTCGAACCGTTCCCTGACGTCGTATTCGGCCTTGTCGAGCTTGAGGTCTTTGGGCTTCACTCTATAGTATTCGCTCCACTTTTTGAGGTTGACGTGCTTGTCGAACAGGTCGCGCACACGGTAGTGCAGAGCCTTCCAGTTGCCGTAGTAGTCGATTGACGACCACGAGGCCACGGGCCAGCAGTCGTTGAGCTGCCAGTATAGGGTGCCCATGCAGTGTGGTTGCTGCTTGATGTGCTGCATGATGCCGTAACCCACGCCCCAGGCCTGCAACAGCTGGCTGACGTAGCAGTAGTCGTCGAGGCTCAGCGACTTGCTGTCGAAACCGTAATATTGCCGCATGGCTTTGTCGATAATTTGCACTCCGCGCGGATGTTTCTGGTGGTTGCGCAGGGTGGGGGAGTCGATGTATAGTTCATCTTCGGGGCATATACGACGTAGAGTTGTGAGCATGGGGTAACTCTGGAAGCCGAATTCGGACATGAAGCGGCCGGTCTTCTCAGCATACATCTCGAAAGGCTCCTCGCCCCACCATACGCCCCAGTAGTGGCTGTCGCCGTGGGTGACGCACTCGGGATGTCCCCAGCCGTAGAGCGGCGAGGTGGTTATGTAGGGACGATGGAGCGGGTCGCAGGTCTTTACCGCCTGAGCCAAGATGCCATTCTCACCAAAAATGGTGTCGATGCCATGCTGCAGACGGGCGCGCTGTTCGGGCGTCCAGTTGTACACGCCCTGCCAGCCCCAGTCTTCCCAGCCGTTCTTGACCTCGTTGTTGCCGCACCATAGTACCACGCAGGGATGCTGTGCGATGCGGCTTATGTTCTGTTCAGCCTCATCGCGTATGCTTTCCAGCATCTCCGTGTTGTCGGGGTAGAGCATTGTGCTGAAGTTGAAGTCCATCCACACCATGATGCCGAGCGAGTCGCAGAGGTCGAAGAAATAGTCGTGCTCGTAGATGCCGCCACCCCAAACGCGCAGCATATTGAAGCCGGCTTCCTTGGCCGAGCAAAGCAGGTGGCGGTAGCGGGCTCTATTGGCCTTGTTGTCCACTGGGAAACTGTGCACAGGTATCCAGTTGGCGCCCTTGACGAAGATAGGCTTGCCGTCTTTATAGAAAGTGAAAGACTGACCGATGCTGTCCTTCTCCTGACGGAATTCTATTGTCCTTTCACTCCTTTTCACTCCATTCTCACACCCATTCACTCCCTTATTTGTGATATACACCGGCTTCCAGATGCCGCAGGTGGGCAGATTCGGACCCCAGTCCCAACCCTGTTGGTAGGGGGCGATACGGGTGAAGGCGCGACGGTCGGGTAGGACGATGCCGTAGCAGGCCTCCTTGGAACTGTCGTCCACGGCGTAGAAACTCACATATATGCGCAGGCTGTCACGGATTTCCTCCTTGTTGATGAGGCGGCGGTATTGGGTGAACATATTGTCGTGAGCCTCGCGGTTCTCTTTTGGGCTGCCGATAGACACCAAGGCATTGCCCGCCAGTCCGTTGAACACCAGCCACAGTGAATCACCCTCCGGCAGCTTGTCGAGGGCCACGGCGGTACGGTAGGTCCATATCACGTATGGTACCCACTGCACCGAGTCCTCGTTGGTGCCGTAATATGGGTTTAGTATAAGTCCATTGGCCACAAGGTCGGTGTGCACAAAGCTTGGCACCGTGGCGGGGTACCAGTGGCCGGTATTGTATAACTGCCAGTCGGTTAGCTCCATACGCTCGGACTTCGGCGCCGAGCAAGCCGCCAGCAGTAGCGACAAAGCAAATATCGTCAGGGGTCTGTTCATACGGTTGGTCAAATCAATTTTCAGGTTGCAAAGTTACGACAAATTCTCGACATGGAGAAATAAATTTTCGTGGCAAAAAATCAATATGGTCGATATATTTGGCAGATTATTGATTTATATAAACAAAACCACCGGCGGTAAAATTAGTGTACCGTCGGTGGTGTTGATGTTTAGGTATTACCATTAACGGAACTTGAGATGTTTTTCCCCATTTTGGATGTAGATGCCGTAGAAGGTGTCGGGTACCTCGGTGCCGAGACAGCGGCCGTCGATGGTGAAGACGCGCGGGTCGTCGATAGTGGCTGGTGTCGTCTCCACACCGTCGATGCCGGTGGTGCTGCCGCCAATGTGGGTCAGCGATACCGTGGTGCCGCCGGTGGCTGTGGCGTCGAGGTAGCAGTTGTTTTCAAAGATGTCAGTGCCGCTGGCCGTAACGCCGCTTTTGAGGGTTGGGGTGGAGGGAACGGAGATGACCAGCCCCGAGGCGTTGCCGCCGCCGGGGCCGTGACCACCACCGCCGGCATTGACCTGCGGGGTAAGAAAGGCTATGGTTTCGTCGCCGTAGGCCAGTGAATACCAGGTGTTGCCGCTGACGGAAGAGGTGCGATAGGTGGCCTGACTCAGGTTGCTGCCGTTCTCCAGACTGCCGACGGCAATTAGGGTGCCGCCGTTGACATATACTTTCTTGCCTTCCTCGCTGTTGGCGTCGATTGATTTTTCGGCTCCGCCGGAGCCTATGGCGTAGACCAGGCCGCCGTTGAGGTAGACGTTGCCGTTGGCGTCGATGCCGTCGTTGTGGTTCGAGCGCGAGTAGATGTAGCCGCCCGTGATGGTCATGTCCTGCGCCGAGTTGATACCGTCGTCGTAGGCGTTGACGTAGATCTCGCCGCCGCTGATTTCCATTGTGTTTTTGCTTTCTATACCTTCGCCATTGTAGCCGCTGGTGGTCACTTTCACTTTGCCACCACTGATGACCATGCCGCCGCTGTATGTGTAATTGTTGTTGCCGACTTGAGTCTTCAGTCCGGCCTTAATGCCTTTTGGCGACGAGTAGTAGTCGCTGCTGATTCGGTCGGTGTTGCCTGTGTAGTTGGTGTTTTCGGTGGTGCCGTTGTTGTAGTAGAGACCGCCGGAGGTGGCTACAGTAATGTCGCCGCCGCTGATCGTCAGCACGTTGTCGCATTTCATTCCTTTTCCACCCGAACCTGTGGATGTCAGGTTGACGGTGCCGCCGCTGATGTCGATGTTACCGTCGGCGCTGAGACAGCTGGCGGCCTTGGTCTCGAGGTCGTCGGCGTCCCATGTGCCTATGCCCGAGGTTGTGATGGTGATGACGGGCTCGTCGGTGATGAACATATCGCCGGCCGCCTTGATGCCCTTGGCGGCGATGGCGGTGCAGTTGACGGTGATGTTGCCGCCCTCGATATAGATATTGCCGCTGTCTTCGTCCTCGTGGTCCTCGGTGATGGCGGTGGCGGTATCGCCTTCAAGGTCGCACTGGATGCCGTCGTCGCCCGTGCCGCTGATGTTGACGGAGCCGCTTTGCATCTAGAAATATTGGTTGCACGAGATGCCGTCGCCCACGGCCGAGGTGATGTTGAGCGTGGCGTTCTTCAGGCTGATGTACTCACCGGCTTTGATGGCGTG
>CADCPQ010000116.1 GCA_902803395.1 uncultured Bacteroidota bacterium | reverse complement strand
TTGCACCCACCGCCCCATGCACTACTTCTACGGCGCCCGCGCCCTCAACGAGGTGTTCTACCTCAACGACTTCCACCAGCTGGAGAAGGATTTCCCCAACTTCCACTTCCACCTGGCCCTCGACCGTCCCGACCCCGCCGCCGATGCCGCCGGCGTGCCCTACACCTCCGGCTTCATCCATCAGGTCATGTACGACACCTACCTGAAGAACCACCCCGCCCCCGAGGACATCGAGTACTACATGTGCGGCCCCGGCCCCATGAGCAGCGCCGTCGTCGCCATGCTCGACAACCTCGGCGTCCAACCCGAGAACATCGCATATGATGATTTTGGCGGCGGATCCCCTAAAAAATGAAAAAAAAAGTGTATATTTGCACTTTATAACACAAACCATGTAAAAACGTATAACATTAAGAAATATGGACTTACCAAAGATTCATTCCATTACAAAGAAGATTTTTGTGGCATTGGTGGGTGGTTTCCTTCTGATGTTCTTGCTGTTCCACATGACGGCCAACCTTTTCATCCTGCGTCACGACGACGGTCAGTGGTACTCGGCGTTCTGCCATTTCATGGGTACTAACTGGGTGGTGAAGATTTTCGAGATTGTGCTTCTGGGAGCTATCGCGCTGCATATGTTGCTGACAATATGGCTTGCCATCACCAACCGTTTGGCGCGTCCGGTGCGATACCATCAGGCTTCACAATCGAAAACCCACCCCGGCTCCAAACTTATGATGTGGACAGGCATATTGATTTTTGTTTGCCTGATTGTCCATTTCTGCGATTTCTATTTCGTGAAGTTGGGCTTGGTAAAAGGCGAGTATATGGTCGAGGCTGAAAAGTTGCAGACAGAAGAGGTTATGACCATTCAGCAGTTTGCTTCGCAACAGGGTATGGAGCCGCAGGAGTTTGTCGACGCTTTCGAGGCGCAAGTCATGCAGTATGCTCCGCAGCTCACATACGACGATCAACAAGAAATGAAGAAAAACCTTGAGCAGTTGCGGGCCGCAGTCCCAGTCGCTGAATTTGTTAAGAAGGCTTATGCCGAGGGCAACTTGAGTGCCGATCGCAAGTGGATACGCCACATCAACTACGACGAGCGGCAGATGTTGCGCGAGGCCATGCCGGAATGCGGCGTTGAGCCTGATTTCTATTACATGGCTCGCGAGAAATTCAGCCATTTGTACAGTATAATAATTTATCTGATATTCTTTGGCGTGATTTTCTTCCATTTGCGTCACGCTTTCCCGTCGGCTTTCCAGACACTCGGACTTAACAACTACAAGTACAACCCCATAATCGAAGCCCTCGGCAAAATCTACACATGGGTTGTCGTCCTCGGCTTCGCTGCTGTGCCGATACTGATATACTTTGGCCTTTAAACTAAACCCATTAACCCGTTAACTCATCAACGCAATGAATTTAGACTCCAAGATACCCGAAGGTCCGCTTAGCCAGAAATGGACCAATTACAAAGCCAGTCAGAAACTGGTCAATCCGGCCAACAAGCGCAAGCTCGACATCATCGTGGTCGGCACCGGTTTGGCTGGTGCTTCGGCTGCAGCCTCGCTCGGCGCATTGGGCTTCAACGTCGATATTTTCTGCATCCAGGACTCGCCGCGCCGCGCCCACTCCATCGCCGCCCAAGGCGGTATCAACGCCGCCAAGAACTACCAGAACGACGGCGACAGTGTGGAGCGTCTGTTCCGCGACACCATCAAAGGCGGCGACTACCGCGCCCGCGAGGCCAACGTCTACCGTCTGGCTGAGGTCAGCGGCGACATCATCGACCAGTGCGTGGCACAGGGTGTGCCCTTCGCACGTGACTATAGCGGCCTTTTGGACAACCGTTCCTTCGGCGGAGCACAGGTCAGCCGCACCTTCTACGCCCGCGGCCAGACCGGCCAGCAGCTGTTGCTGGGTGCCTATGGAGCCCTGAGCCGCGAGATTGCCCGTGGGACGGTACGTCTGCACGAACGTTGCGAGATGATGGACCTGGTCCTTGTCGATGGACGAGCCCGAGGCATCATAGCCCGCAACCTCGTCACCGGCGAGCTGGAGCGTTATGCCGCCCACGCAGTGGTTCTTGCCACTGGCGGCTATGGCAACGTCTACTACCTGAGCACCAACGCTATGAACAGCAACGGCTCGGCTGCCTGGGTGTGCCACCGTCGCGGTGCCGCCTTCGCCAATCCCTGCTATGTACAGATTCACCCCACCTGCATTCCCGTCCACGGCGACTACCAGTCGAAACTCACGCTGATGAGCGAGTCGTTGCGTAACGACGGCCGCATCTGGGTACCTAAAAAGAAAGAGGATGCCGAGGCTATCCGCCGTGGCGAAAAGACAGCTCTCGACATCGCCGAGGAAGACCGCGACTACTACCTCGAGCGTCGCTATCCCGCTTTCGGCAACCTCGTGCCTCGCGACGTCGCCAGCCGTGCCGCCAAAGAACGCTGCGACGCAGGCTATGGCGTAGGCCCCACGGGTCTGGCTGTATATCTCGACTTTGCCGATGCAATCAAGCGTCTCGGCCGTGATGTGGTGAAGCAGAAATACGGCAATCTTTTCCAGATGTACCAGAAGATTGTCGACGTGGATCCATACGAGTACCCGATGATGATTTATCCCGCCGTGCACTACACCATGGGCGGCCTCTGGGTCGACTACGAGTTGCAGACCACCATTCCCGGCCTTTTCGCTGCCGGCGAGGCCAACTTCAGCGACCACGGTGCCAACCGCCTCGGCGCCAGCGCCTTGATGCAGGGCTTGGCCGACGGCTACTTCGTGTTGCCATATACATTGCAGAACTGTCTGGCCGACCAGATATATGTTGGCAAAATCAAGTCCGACCGCCCCGAATTCGACGAGGCCGAGGCAGCCGTCCGCGCCCGTATGGATGGTCTCTTGAACATCCAGGGTGACCACTCAGTTGACCACTACCATAAGGCCTTGGGCAAAATCATGTGGGAATACTGCGGTATGGCCCGCTCGAAAGAGAGCCTCGCCACCGCCGCCGAGAAAGTGGCCGAGTTGGAAGCCGACTTC
>CADCPQ010000115.1 GCA_902803395.1 uncultured Bacteroidota bacterium | reverse complement strand
TAGCCGTAAAGCTTTGCCACGCCGTAGGGCGAACGCGGATAGAAGGGTGTTGTCTCGCTTTGTGGCACCTCCTGTACCTTGCCGTAGAGTTCGGAGGTGGAGGCTTGGTAGATGCGGCATTTGTTGGTGAGCCCCGTGATACGCACGGCTTCGAGAAGCCGTAGTACGCCGTTGGCGTCGGTGTCGGCTGTGAACTCCGGAACATCGAAACTCACCTTCACGTGGCTCTGTGCCGCCAGGTTGTATATCTCGTCAGGCTTGATCTCGTTGATGATACGTATGAGGCTGCTGCTGTCGGTCATATCCCCCCAGTGGAGCTCCACAAGGCGTTTACGGTGCATGTCGCGCACCCACTCATCGAGGTACAAGTGCTCTATGCGGGCTGTGTTGAACGAACTGCTGCGACGCAACACGCCGTGCACCTCGTAGCCTTTCTCAATTAAAAATTCGGCAAGGTAGCTGCCGTCCTGTCCGGTGATACCTGTTATAAGGGCTTTCTTCATGATGTTCAATGTGATAGGTGTGATATTACTTTGTGTATCAGCAAACTGATGGATGAGTCACTGAATGCGAGACTGCGTTTCCAACCATGGCCGCACTTGCCTCCTGCATGACTATCTTGGAACATATCTTTTTCTAACTTCTTCTCGAAACCTGTTGGACAATTATCCCAAAGCGGCGACGCAACGCCCAGTCTGGAGTGTGTGACACTGTCAAGTGTTGCAACAAAATCGCTCATCCCAAAGCTTTTCATTGTGGCTTTGACCATATTCCAATCGACATCAGATGCACTCGCCACAATGAAAGCCCAGTCACAGAGGTCACGCATTTTTAATCCTTGCGAGGCAAAATGGATGGCTGCATGACGAAGGAAGTGCAACACATCGAAAGTCGTCGATGTCCCGAGCGAATCCAGTATGCAATTGTATTTGCGGTTCGAGGCCGGGTAGTGGCGGTTAAAAAAATCATAATGGCTCTCTACAGTCACTCCCCGGTAGTTGAATTTTGTGTGGTGGTGAGGCTTGGTGTCGATGGCAATATGCAATTCCTTCCGTGCCAGTTCGTCAGCTTCTGTGTGACGGTCGCCGAAATAAAAATCCAAATCCACAAACTCGCGCAATTCTGGCTGGTGGTAATATTGTGCGAGATGAGTTCCTTTGAGAACCCTTATGGGGATGTCATTCCGCTGCATCACGTTAACGATATCCTGCTGAACACCTGACTGATAATGATGCCATTCGACGGCTTTCTCGCGTTCAGCCAACCACGGCATTATCACTTTTCGTGGCACTCCGGACATAGCTGCCCCATCATAACTGAGAGCCACCACATGATGTTGCTGTACAAGCTTAAACACGTTCCACCAAACGTCGGTCTCTATCGGCTTGTTGTCCAATGCTGGGGCTTCGCCACTGATGGCGGAACGTAAAAGGGCAAACGCTATGTCTATTTCTTCTGCCTTTAACACGCTATACGGTATCCATGAACGTTCGCTGCACCCTGTTGAAAATCACGATGCCGATGGATAAAAGCACAACCATGAACGCAAAGCTGTAGCCCAGCATACCCCAACTGAACTGACCTTCGCCGAGCATACCATATTTGAACGCTTCGACAATACCAGTCAACGGATTTAGGCTCATCAATATACGCAATTTGTGGTTGGTGATGGTACTCAACGGGTATATGACAGGCGTGGCATACATCCACAGTCGCACAAAGTAGTCAAGTAGCAACGACATATCGCGGTATTTCGTTGTCATGCTCGAGAAGAGGATGCCGAAACCCAGCGCCAAACCAGCCAACAAAATCACAAGCACTGGCAGCAGCAAAGCATACCAGTTAGTGTGTATCTGGCCAGGGATAATCCATATCTGATAAATGGCGTACACTAC
Source organism: uncultured Bacteroidota bacterium (assembly GCA_902803395.1). Classification (GTDB taxonomy): domain Bacteria; phylum Bacteroidota; class Bacteroidia; order Bacteroidales; family P3; genus Colimorpha. The sequence goes on along the minus strand of CADCPQ010000115.1, from coordinate 5,016 downwards.
CAAGAACAGTCCCAGTTGTATGCCAAATCGCAGCAAATTGCTTATTACAGTTGATATCGGCACCACCATTCGTGGGAAATACACCTTGCCGAATATGCCGGCATTAGCCACAAATGTTGACGAGGTCTTACCCAGACAGTCGTTGAAATATTGCCACAGACAGATACCGCTCAGGTAGAACAACGGCTGCGGCAATCCGTCGGTAGGTATCTTGGCTATGCCACCGAATACCACCATATACATGATAACCGTCATGGTGGGCTGGATGAGATACCACAACGGTCCGAGAATTGTTTGCTTGAACTGAGTTGTGATATTGCGCTTGACAAACAACATACAAAGGTCGCGGTAACGCCACAACTCGCCCAAGTCGACCGACAACAATTTGTCTTTTGGTTTGATTACTGTGCTCCAGCCTTGTTCTTCATTTTTAACATCTGATTTCACGATGGTTATGCGCTATGTTTGTGTCTAAAAATGATATTGAAAATAATTCCCCAGAAATAACGCCAGTCGGTCCAGAACGGATGCTTCAAGTACGCTTCGATATAACGTCGCTCTGACTCCTGCACATCCTCTAACGTAACCGGGGTCTGACGCTCATAGTAGAACGGCGGGATCAATCCTGGCTTTACTTTGACCCTTAGTTCTTGCATTTCAGGAGAATACAAACTAAAATAATGTTGCGAAAGAGGCCGCACCCCCACCAGTTTCAAGTCACCACGCAAAAGATTCCACAACATCGGCAGCTCGTCGAGCCAAATTGGACGCATCAACTTTCCCCAGAAATCCACACGGTAGTCATCCTTGATTTTACCACCGGTTTGCAGGTTTTGATGCTCATATATATATGGCTGTATATAGGCTGAATATGAATACATTGTACGGAATTTATAAACCACAAACATCTTTCCGTCTTTGCCTACGCGAAGCAACTTCACGATGGGCGAGATACTTGGTTCGAAACCCGTTATCGGAGGATTCTCCTTGTGGCCGATAATGAAATACTGTCCGCTACGGAACTGTTCGTCAACAACTTCAAAACCAGCCTTATACAAACGACCCATAATCTCCACACGGTTGAATGAGCGGTCCTTGCCGCCAGTCACAGCGTAGTAGAGGTTACGGGTTAGACTCAGTTTAGGAATGGCGCGGTGCCACAAATAGTTTAAAAGCACAAGCAAATGCGCTATACCCCACGGCCAGCGACTAAACAAACGCAGTCTCTTCAAAACGGCCGTCATAGAGTTGCAATGGATATACCCGCCATCGTCCAGTATCTGGTTCGACAACGCCAATATTTCGTCCAAATCCTTGATAGTATGGAGCGGACGCGAGATGATGATAAGTTTCGGGCGGTCGCCTGCGGCAAGCTGCTCGAGTTCTTTTTCGGTATGAGTCTCAAGGTCAGTGACAAGTATGTTGCGGCTGAACTGGCTATCGTGACGCCGTAGCCACAACAACGTGTCTCTCAGCGACATATCCTTGATTGTACCCAAAATGTCGCGCACCTCCTCATCCTCAACGGTCGACAAGTCGAGTCTTGCACCGTTGGCGGTGCCACGCTCTGTGTAATTCTTGCCATCCACATCATCATATCTCAATGGGAACAACGGTTCTTTCACAATGTTTTAGTTCTATTAGTCAATAACTTCAAGAAAATCAGGGTGTATGTAGGATGTCGCCACTGCTACGACACCTGCCACCGTAACCACTAAACGGCGGTCTTTTTTAATCCTTTTGATATGGCCTTCGGCGCCTTTGAAAGGGCCATCTATCACCCTCACATGGTCTCCCACATGATATTCTGGACGGTCATCGCCCAAATATATCAGGCCTTGTTCACCCGACGAAGTGACAAAAATAAACAACTCCATCTCTTTTTCGGATATTTTTGCCGGCTTCAGTCGGTCCATCTGTCTGTAAAACCACAACCTTCCAAAAAATTTTTGTTGTATTTTCAACACTGTCGACTCGTCAGTTTTAACAAAAATCAGCGACGGAATCACCTTTTCGGGGCAATAATACTGCATTCCTGCCTCGTTCAAAGCTTCCGCCACAGTTCCTGTCCGGTTGTAAAAAACCTTCGCTGCAAACCAGTTCGACTGTGCTTCACTATGTAATATACTCTCCATTCCATCAAGGTTTTACGAGATGTTGCCTTATGAGCGATTCCTTGGTCGTTCAGTTCCGGGAACGCGGTCGCCTCCTATCCAAGAGACGGCTCCGCCGCTCATTTTTCGAGGTGCAAAGATACGAAATTTTTTATAAATATTTAAAAAAATAATAAATAAAAAATTCACATTCGATAGTTCGTAACGAAGCAATTTTTGGCAGGGGGGGGTAATTTGCTGATTTACAGTATGTTTTATATTTATATCTAAAATCTCGGATTTTTTTGTATCTTTGCAGTCCGAAATTTTTGGGCCATGCCATTCGTAAACGACATACTCCAACACCGCAGCCTCGCCATTGTAGGGCTTGACAAGAACACAGGCAAAACTGTGTGTCTCAACTACTTATTGCATAGGCTCAACGAACTTGGAGTGTCGACGGCAGTGACTTCAATAGGCGTCGACGGCGAACAGACCGATGCCGTTTTTGCTACCGCAAAACCCGAAATCACACTTTACGAAGGAATGACTTTCATCACCTCGGAGCAACACTACCGCCGGCGCCAACTGCTGACCGAGATTCTGTCGGTCGACGAGCACCGCACCTCGTTAGGACGCCTCGTGACCGCCCGAGCACTCACCTGCGGCAAGGTTCTCTTATCTGGAGCCGCCACAACAGAACGCCTCCGCAGCGAGATACAAGAGTTTGATTCCATGGGTGTTAGGCTGTCGATAGTCGACGGAGCCCTGTCGCGCTTGAGCCTCGCTTCGCCCACAGTCACCGACGCGATGATTTTGGCCACCGGAGCAGCCGTGTCGCCGAACCTCAAAATACTTATATCGAAGACCAAATATACCTGCAAACTCATCAACTTGCCAGAAGTCGAACCCGAATTGAAAAACCGGTTAAATATCATAGAATCAGGACTGTGGGGTATCGATTCCGACGGCGAAGCACACAACCTCGAAATCCCATCGGTGTTCATGCTCGGCGACAAAACCGAGGCCCTATTCCGCTACGGAACCTCATTGTTCGTTTCGGGCGCCGTCAGCGACCGGCTGTTGAAGCTCCTTGCGGCACAGCCCAACATCGACTTTATCACACTGATAGCAAGAGACTTCACAAAACTCTTTATCACTCAAGAGGTCTTCGCCGACTACACCCGACGCGGTGGCCAGTTGAAGGTACTTCAGCAGTCGCGATTGATGGCCGTCTGCCTAAACCCCACCTCACCCAAGGGCTACCGCCTCAATTCCCACGAGGCCTGTGCCGCGCTCAGCGACGCCCTGCAAATGCCGGTTTACGATGTCATGCAGCCCGACTCGCTAAAAGTCGAAAATATTCATTAAACATCATACTATCAACATCTTAGAACAATGACCATAAAGGATAAAATAAAGACCGACCCGGGATTACAGTTCGTTGTCGAAAACCTCGAACTGATGTCCAGTGTTGGTCGCCGAACCTTACTAAGCCGCCAATGGAAAAACTCGGCCAAAGAACTTGAGACCGAGTACGACAATATCGCCACCGCTGTCCGTATCACGCAACAACTTGATAACAAGCATAGTTACGACGATTTACGCCACCGCTTGATGGAGTTGCACGACATCACCGGAACCTTGAACAATCTGAAGAGCCACATGGTTCTCGACGAAGTGGAACTATTTGAAACCAAAGCTTTTGCAAACATTGTGAGCCAGGCTCGCCGTTCGGCGGCTGAACTCGGACTCGACACCATACACCAACTGCCCGACCTCGGCGAGGTTTTCAATCTGCTCGACCCAGACCGCACAGGTATCGCAAACTTCTATATCTATGATAGTTACGATGTCAGATTAACTCCACTTAGGAAAGACTTGAGGGCTTTGCAGACCAAGCTCGCCAACCTGTCGCAGGACGACAAGGAATACAACGAGGTGGCCGTCCGAGTATCGGAACTGCTGGCTGCCCAGAACGAGATACAAAACGAAGTGCTGACGCGACTGTCCGAACAACTCCACCCATATCATTCCAAGCTGCTAAAAGCCATAGAACAAATGGGTTACGCCGATTTACTGCTCGCCCTCGCCAATCAGGCTATCGAGTGGAACCTGTGTCGGCCACAGATTGGCGACAGCACCAAATTCTCGGCCCTTGTCAACCCCCGTCTCAAGCAACGCAACGAATCGGCAGGTTTGCGTTATCAGCCTGTCGACGTGGACTTTAACGACGGCGTCACACTCGTGACCGGCGCCAACATGGCCGGCAAGACCGTACTGCTGAAAAGCATAGCCACCGCGCAGGAAATGGCTCAGTTCGGAATGTATGTACCTGCAAGTATGGCAGTTATAAGCATTGTCGACGATGTTTACTGCTCGATAGGCGACGAACAGGACGAAATGAACGGCCTCTCGTCGTTCGCTTCCGAAATCATCAAAATCAGCACTGCCATCGACCTCACCGCCAACTCGCGGCTGCTTGTCCTCATCGACGAGCCTGCTCGCACCACCAACCCCATCGAGGGCAAAGCATTGGTGCAGTCGCTCATAAATATCATGGAATCAAGACCTTCGCCAACAATCATCACCACCCACTACAGTCAGCTCGGCACCGCTTGCCGCCGTCTGAGGGTGCGAGGTTTTGTCGAAACCATGGCCGACGTGCCGCTGACCGCCGGCAACATCAACCGCTTTATCGACTACTCGTTGGTGGCCGACGAGAGTGATGAGGCTCCTCACGAAGCCCTTCGCATCGCCGCCATTCTGGGCTGCAACAGCGACCTCATAGAACGTGCTTCGGAATACATAAAAGACGCAGAATGAACATCCTGCGTCTTTTGGCGGAAAGGAGGGGATTCGAACCCCTGAAGCGCTGTTAACGCTTACTCGCTTTCCAGGCGGGCCTCTTCAACCACTCGAG
>CADCPQ010000114.1 GCA_902803395.1 uncultured Bacteroidota bacterium | reverse complement strand
CCTCGAATGTGAGCCTGAACTGCATGGTTTTCGTTTTAGGCGGTGATGGGTCAGCACTTGAACTTGTACTGCAATTGTGCAAGTTCCTCGTTGGCCTTGACGATTTTCTTTTTGAGGCCGGCCTTGTAGGCGGTGAGCTTCTGCATGAGGCTGTCGTCGGCGAGGGCGAGCATCTGCATGGCGAGAATGGCGGCGTTCTGGGCGCCGTTGATGGCCACGGTTGCCACGGGGATTCCCGGAGGCATCTGCATGATGGCGAAGGTGGCGTCGAGGCCTTCGAGGCACGAGCCTTTGATGGGTACGCCGATGACGGGCAGCGGTGTTTCGGCTGCTATGACTCCGGGCAGAGCGGCGGCCATGCCGGCTCCGGCTATGATGACTCGGATTCCGCGACCTTGCGCATTACGCGCAAAATCGGACACTTCGGCGGGTGTGCGGTGAGCGGAGAGGGCGTTGACCTCGAACGGTATCTCCATCTCCTCGAAAAACTGGCAGGCTTTTTCCATGACCGGGAGGTCGGAGGTGCTGCCCATGATGATGCTGACTATAGGTTTCATAATTATTTTTATTTCGAATTTGCAAAATTACAATTTTTTTTTGTATTTTTGCACCATGAAACGAATTTTGGCAATAATTTTTTTTGCGGCACTCCTCAACCTTGCAGGAGTCAAGGCTCAAACCTCGTTAAAAATCAGCGAGTTGCTGTTCAATCCCGCCAGCGGTGGCGCCGACTGGCTGGAGCTCTACAACCCGGCCGACACCGCCGTCTCGCTCGCCGATGTACGCCTCGTGCGATGGGTTGGAGACTCGCTTGGCCGTTTTTACAAAATCGACTCGACCGTCGTTGCACCGCACGACTACGTCGTCATCACCACCGACGCGGCTTTCGTCAAAACAGCCTACACGGTGCGCTACCCGCATAAGGTTGTGGAAATCAGCTCCATGCCGTCGTACAACGACGATGCCGGGACGGTCATCGTGGCTATGAATGACTCAACCGTTGTCGACCGTTTCGACTATACGGCCGCAATGCACAGCGCACTGCTTCGCGACAAGGAGGGTGTCAGCCTCGAACGCAGGTCGTTCGAACTCGCAACCAACAACCCAAACAACTGGTACTCAGCCTCGTCGACTTCGGGCTACGGCACCCCGACCTACGCCAACTCGCAAAGCACCGAATTTCTGTTCCGCGACGACGAGTTCACACTCTCTGCCGACATTTTCTCGCCTGACGGCGATGGCTACGAGGACCAACTCGACATAACCTACACTCTGAGCGACAACACCTTGGCCGCCAATATCACCATTTTCGACCAGACTGGCCGTGCGGTCAGGCACCTTTGCCGCGGTCAGCTGCTTGGCGCTCAGGGGGTAGTGACCTGGGACGGTTTGAACGACAGCCGCACACGCTGCCTCCCGGGTAACCACATAATTGCAATCGAGGCTTACAACACCGCAGGGCGAGTCCAGACGGTCAAACGTGTCGTTGCACTGACTTTCAGGTAGATACAAATCAAAAGGGCCCTGCAACAGAGCCCTTTCGATTTCTGTCAATTGATCTGACGTTTAGCCTTCGACGATGGCGCCGGTGGGGCAAGCGCCTGCGCAGGTACCGCAGGAAACGCAAGCATTCTCATCGATTTTGTAGATGTCGCCTTCGGAGATAGCTCCAACGGGGCATTCGTCAATGCAGGTGCCGCAAGCAACGCAGATGTCAGTGATTTTGTAAGCCATTTTTGTTTTGTTTTAGGTTAATAATATTTTGCAAAAGTACGAATAAAAATTTATATAATGGCAAAATTATTGAAAAAACTTTTTTGCCATCAATATAACATCGTTCAAATCAGCGAGATAAGAACCCACAGCCAATGAGCCGCGATGCCGGCGCAGAGGCCTCCGACAGTGTGCGCCCCAATGGCTTTGCCGATAAGTTTGCGGTAGCCAAGCGAGTCGAGCATGGCGGTATGGGTCGAGAGGTATCCGCTCCAGCACATACCCATGGCGGTGAAAACGGCGATGGCGTTGTTGGTGATGATGCCGTCGGCTATAAATTTGGGAACCAGACCGATAGCTGCACCCACGGCGCCCAAAGCGGTTATGGGGAACGACACCAAGGCACCGTTATCGAAGCCGAAGAGCCAGTAGAACACAATGTTGACCTTGTCGGCAAGCCATGTAATGACGGGTACGCCCTCGTAGGCCACACCTTGATAAGTGCCGTCGGCACCGGCAGGGCCGAAAGTCAACATCATCACTATGGTAGAGATGCAAAGAACGCCGGGGATGATGGCAACACCGATACCCACGCCGCTTTTGCCGCCGTCGAGCATGGCGTTGAGGAAACGCTGGAACACGTTACCCTCGCTCTTAAACGAAATGTTCTGCTCGGTGCCTTCCTCCTCGGTCACGGGGGCATCCATGTCGGGGTATGCCTTGAGAGTGAAACGTTGCATGAGGCGGGTGGAGACTATGCTGCCTATTACGGCACCCAGCAGTCCGACCAACGCACCCTTGCCGAAACCGAGACCGGTCATGAAAGCTATCACCACCAGACCCATGCCGAAAGCGGTGCCGAAGTTGGTGAGGCTCACCAGCTGGTATTTCTTGAAGTAGCGCGAGAAGTTGTTGTCCTTAGCCAGCGAAATGATGGCTGGGTTGTCGCTCAGGAAGGTCATCACAGCACCCAAAGCAGCCACACCGGGCAGGTTGTAGAGCGGTTTCATCAGCGGACGGAGAATGTTTTCCATCAGTCGCACCACTCCGAACTCGGTGAGCAGTTTCGAGATAGCACCCATCAGGACGCAGATGGCCATGATGTAAAACACAGTCTCGAGCAGCAGGTGGTAGGCCGTCTGCATGAAAGTGTTGAGCATATTGGGCAGCGTCATCCTGAAGGCCAGGAGACCGAAAAATCCGAAGAAGATGAGCAGGAAAACCAAGGCCTCGATGCTGCGCTTGGTGGTGAATTTGAGGCGGCTGGGCTTCTTTTCCTTGCGGTCGGCGGTTTCATGGTGGCGGAACACATGGAGCGGGTCGATGACCGACAGCATGGTGTTCAGCAGGTTGTTGTTGTGTTTCTCTTCCATAATTCTTTATTTCTTAAAAAGTTTGTGGAAATCCATGGTCCAGGTGGCTCCGATGTTGAAGTTCCACGAGTCGTCGGTGTGACCCACGCCCGCAGCGTCGGTGTAGCTGTCGGTCATGCGGCAGCCGTAGATGTGCAGACGCACATTTTTGGCCTCAGTCGGGAAGTACTCGAAGCCGAGTCCGTAGCGCGCAGTGGTATGGCCGGCGGCAAGCTGGTGGTCCATCGACACCGACGAGCCCAGCGTCACATTCGACTTGTTCTGCTCGTACATACCTTTTATAAATATATTGAACTTCGGGGTGAAATAGTAGTTGGCGCAGCTCACGAAACCGAAGTTCTTGCCCCAATCGCTGAACGAGAGGGCGTGGTGCATAAAGTCGAAATAGAGGTCCCACTTGTCGTACACCAGTTTGTTGCCTATCATAATCATGTTGAGGTAGTGGTCCCACTCGTACTCAACCATGCTTGTGCTCCAAAGCGTTTGCCAGTGCCCGATGTTGCCGGCCCAATAGAGGTTATAGGCCACCAGACCCGCGTCGTAATTAAGGTCGCCGTAGTTGATGTAGGGCGAATTGGTGATTTGCGCGATGAACGTGTGGTTGCCGTCGTCGGTGATATAGGCTGCCCCGGCGCCGAGCTGGAAACAGAAAATGTTGCGCCACATATTGGTCGGAAAATAGACGTCGATGGGCGAGGCATCGTACTCGAAACCGCCGAGGGCCATGGCGTCCTTACCGAACCGCAGGCGCCAGTTTGCCGTGGGCTTGTAGTCAAGGTAGAGGAAGTCGGTGTTGTCGAAGAACGTCACCGAACCCTCATTGGCCACAATGCGTTGTTTGAAATAGTAGCTGAAATGGCCGCCAAGGTCGCCGCCGAGCATGAAATTGAAATACTTGCCATGGAAGCCGAGGTTGGGCGTCGAGTCGGTAGTGGTGTACTCGCCGTCGGCGCGAGCCTCGAGCTTGAACTTGCTGAAAGCGTCGGCCCAATTGGTTTGGGCTACGGTCGGAAATGCCACCGCCACAAAAAGGGCCACTAAAAGTAATAGTTTTGTTTTCAAATTGTTACGTTTTTTACAGTGTTAATTATCAAACTGCAAATGTACGAAAAAAAATATTAGCCACGAAAGAAATTTACAAACAGATGCCGATTTTACAAAAAAAATTTTGCCATTTTGTAATTATTTAGTAATTTTGCCGATTATTAACACGAATTGAGAAATGAAAAAAGTACAGATTTTCAGAACTTTATGCATTGCTGCGGCTTTTGTTTTCGCCGCCAACGTCTCGCAGGCACAGCTGCGCCAATCCATTTTCCTCAACGGAAACCTTCCCGTAAGCTCATGGGCGTCGACTAACGTCACCACCTTCGGTGGCAACCCCGTCGTGCCCCTCACACCGGCCAACGCTGGCAAGGCTGCCTCCCTCGGTTTCGGTGCTGGCTACCGCGCACAGTATCTCTTCGACGTCGGAATGGGCGAGGTCGCTCCTTTCGTCAATGTCGACGTATTGTGGAACACCGTCAGCAAATCCATCAACGATGCCTACACACAGTACAATATGTCTGCCACCACCTATTTCAACGTGCCCGCTTTCGTCGGTGTCAGCTATTTCTACGACGACCTTTTCAGCAACATCACCCTCTTCGCTGAGGCCGGTATCGGTGCCGACTTCTTCTTCATGACTGCTGAAGGCAAGAAAAACCAGTCCCCCGATATGTGGTACGCCTACAAGCCTTCGGTCTCCGTGGCTGGCGAGTTTGGTCTCGGTGCCTACTTCGGCCGTCACGTTTCGGCAGGCATACATTATTATATACTTGGCAAACACGCTATCGACATGACTTCGAAAACAGCCGACAACCACCCCGTGGAACAGACCTACTACACAACTCCCGGCAACCGTCCCACCCGCGACCTCGGCTCGCTCATGCTCCGCATCGGTTTCCACCTCTAATCCAAAAGAACATTTCCGTTTCCATTATAGGGCACCCCGTCAGGAGTGCCCTCTTTTTATACGTCAATTCCCAGACGGTTGGTTAAATTAGTCGGTTCCTTTTCCGACTGCAAAGATAGCTAAATGAAATGGAACGGCAAAATAAATTTTGTCGTTTTGGAAAAAATGCGTATCTTTGCATTTCAAAATAATAAAAAAAATACGATTATGAAAGACCTGATGCCTGTAAACGGACAATTTGCAATGCCTGTGCTGAGTTACGACAACCTTGGCGATGTGATTAGCAAGGAGACTCTCTCATTCCACCACGGAAAACACCTCAAGGCCTATGTCGACAACCTCAATAAACTGCTGCCGGAAAGTGGTCTGGAGAACCTGCCGCTGAGTGAGGTTATCCGCAAAGCTGAAGGCGGGATGTTCAACAACGCCGGACAGGTGCTGAACCACGCCATGTATTTCGAGCAGTTCTCCAACTCGCCGAAACCCATGAGCGCAAAGTTCGCGAGCCTGCTGGAGCGCGATTTCGGCTCGGTCGAGGCATTCAAAAAAGAGTTCGAGCAAAAGGGCACAACGCTGTTCGGCAGCGGTTGGGTATGGCTTTCGGCCAATGCTGGCGGAAAACTCGTCATCACTCAGCAAAAGAACGCCGAGAACCCCGTCACCATGGGTCTCACTCCCCTGCTGACTTTCGATGTGTGGGAACACGCCTACTACCTCGACTACCAGAACCGCCGTGCCGACCACCTCGCCGCCCTGTGGCAAATCGTCGACTGGGCAATCGTTGAGAGCCGCTTATGTTAGTCAAAACCTACGGCAGTGCCATCACAGGCGTTAACGCGCTGACCGTCACCGTGGAAGTGAATGTCGGTGATGGCGTTGGTTTCTTCATGGTAGGTCTGCCTGACAGCGCCGTGAAAGAGAGCTCCCAGCGAATTTCGTCGGCCTTTGAAGAAAGCGGTTTCCGTATCCCCGGCAAGCGCATCATCGTCAATCTCGCACCTGCAGACCTCAAAAAAGAGGGCACCGCTTACGACCTCACAATAGCCATCGGTGTGCTGGGGGCTATCGGGATGGTCAACGCCGACGAGATAGAACGCTATGTCATCATGGGAGAACTGGGACTAGACGGCTCGCTGGGTCCCATAAAAGGGGTGCTGCCAATCGCTATCGAAGCCCGCAAACAAAAATACAAGGGCATCATCGTGCCCGCCGAAAATGCCCGCGAGGCAGCCATAGTCAACAACCTCGAAGTCTACGGCGCACACACGCTCAAAGAGGTCGCCGACTTCCTCAACGGCGAGGTTGCAATTGAGCAGACCATCGTCGACACCCGCGCCGAGTTTGCCCGCTCGCTTAACAACTACGAATACGACTTCGCCGATGTCAAGGGGCAGGAAAGCGTCAAACGCTGCCTCGAGATTGCCGCCGCAGGTGGCCATAACGCCATCATGATAGGCCCTCCAGGGTCTGGTAAAACCATGTTGGCCAAACGTATGCCTGGCATTCTGCCGCCGCTGACCCTGAGCGAAAGCCTCGAAACAACACAGATTCACTCTGTCGCCGGCTTGATGCGCAAAGACGACTCGCTGATAGCCGTGCGCCCATTCCGAGCCCCGCATCACACGATATCCGACGTCGCTTTGGTCGGAGGTGGGATAAATCCGAAACCCGGGGAAATAAGTTTGGCTCATCATGGCGTACTTTTTCTTGACGAGCTCCCTGAATTTAAAAGAACTGTGTTAGAGGTACTTAGGCAACCAATGGAAGAGCGCCGTGTGACAATCAGCCGCGCCAAGATGACCATCGAATACCCCGCCGCCTTTATGCTCATAGCCGCAATGAACCCCTGTCCATGCGGTTACTACAACCACCCCACCGTTGAATGCACATGCCCTCCGGGGGCCGTCAAGCGATACCTCAACAAAGTCAGTGGTCCGCT
>CADCPQ010000113.1 GCA_902803395.1 uncultured Bacteroidota bacterium | reverse complement strand
CCACCGTTACGAACGGCAGCGTACGCAGCCACGCCATGTTGCGCTGCATCGATGGACTGAGCCACATTTGGGTGTTCATGGCCGGGCAAATCATCATCGGTTTGCCGCTGAAAGCCATCATGAGTGTCGAAAGGGCGTCGTCGGCCACGCCCGAGGCAAACTTGCCTATGATATTGGCAGTTGCCGGAGCCACTACCATCGCCTCGCCCCAGTCTTTGAGCGAGATATGTTCCGTCGAAAACTGGTTGTCGCGGCTGAAGAGGTCGCTGTACAGCGGGCGGCCCGACACGGTTTCGAGCGTGACGCGAGTCACGAACTCGAGAGCGTGTGACGTTGCGACGCACTGCACCTCGTGGCCCGCCTTCTTAAGCAGGCGCACCAACTGCGGCGTCTTGTAGGCCGCTATGCCTCCCGTTATGCCAACGACAATACGCATTTTTTAGTTCTGTGCGTTGATGGTTTCCTCCAGTTCCTGCTCGATACGCTTAGCCTGCAGGTCCTCCTTGGCGGGGTTGCGGTAATAAAGGTCGTGGTCGAGGTATTCCTCGGTAGCCTCGAGGGTGGGCTTGGGCATCTGCTCGTAATGGCGCACCACCTCAACCTGCTCGCGGTTCTCGTAATAGTCGTCCATACCCTCGTTGTGCGAGGCAAACTCGTCGATTTTCTTGCGCAGCTCGCGCTTTTCGTCGGCGGCAATCTGGTTGGCGCGTTTGGTGAGCATGGCCACAGTTTCGTAGATATTATCAGTCTGCTGGCTGAACTCGGCTGTGTTGCGGGTGATAGCAGTGTTGCTGATTCGTTTCTTCTTTTCTTCCATAACGGTGATTACGTATAATTTTATTGATTTTCTGATTGTTCTATTTTTGCAATGGCGGCACGGCTCTTGGTGTATATGTCTTGTGCCTGAGCCAGATACTTCGAGTCGCGGAAACTTGTAGCAAACCGGTCGAAATCGTTCACCACCTGCTGCAAACGTTCCTTCATCTTATCTTCGCGGCTCCCTATGGCGTACAGGTAACCCGAACGAAGCATATAGAACATCGCATCCTCGCGCTCCTTGGCCTCGGGGTAAAGGTCGAGGAAACTCTTAAACGACATATATGCCGCGTGGTACGACTCTATGAAATAATACTCGTAGGCAATCTCATACTCCTTCTTCATCAGCTTGGCGCGCAGCTCGTCAAGGCACTCGTTTACTTGCGGTACGTGCACACTCTGCGGGTAGCGCTCTGCAAACTGTTCGAATTCTGCTATAGCCTCCTGTGTGGTCGACTGGTCGAGCGAATACTCCGGCGAGTCCATATACTTGCACCACGCCGAACGGTAGGCTGCCTCCTCCACGCGCGCGCTATAGGGATGTTGGCGCACAAAACGTTTGAAATGATAGCCCGCCGTGAAATAATCCTTCTCCTTCATCAGCGCATTGGCATAGTACCAGTTGATGTCCTCGGCATGGTCCTTGCCGTGATACTCCATAGTCAAATTTTCCAACAACTGAACAGCCCGCGACCAGCTCCCCTCGCGATAAAAACGCTCCGCTGCGGCGAACTTTGCCTCGAAATCATTGCTTTTCAGCAATTTCTCATAACCGTTGCAACCAGTTAAAAGTAAGAGAGTTACAGCGGTTCCAAAAAGCATTTTGCCTATTTTCATAACTGACAAAGATACACATTTTTTTTAAAATAATGAAAAACAACCGCCAAATTCCAATTTTCATTTGCCAATTTTCATTTCTTCAGCAGGCGCCACTGCCCGGAATTCAGGCGCATACAAACACTGCCACGTGGTCAAGCCGGTACCGTATACTCCTGGAGCCGTTACATAGACGTCGTACCATACCGAATATTTGCCTTTCGTCACACGGTCGATGTAAAAACGCATATCGTTGTTGCCAACCGAAAGATAATAGCTCAAACCGGCACCATACTCCCATCGCCAGCCCGATAGGGTCGAAAGCGGCTCCATGCACGATGCGCGACCGTCGACGAGCTCGACAAATTCCAACGTCCGATCGACAGCAATATCGATTTTTATCCGTAAGCGGTCGCCAACTCGAAGTGCAGTCTCTCTGACCGGGGTCAATGACTCGTCGGCGTTGATTTTCAGAATGGTTTTGGTCAGTTTGACGCCTGTTTCGGACGAAGGCACGTTTTGCATATCATCTTCATACTGGTAATAAGCCGCACCCCAAGCCATGCCATCAGTCGTCTTCTCGAACACAATAGAATCGCTACTTGCTGGAATGTCATTAGATATCCACGTCTTTGAGACATAACCCGTTCCAGCCTCACCACCTTCTGATTTCCATGCTCCGCTCACCACTCTGCCGCCAGGTTCTTCTGTCAATTTTGTGTCTGCCAACAGCGCGTCGATGGCACTAACTGTCGCCACGTCGGTACCCCAGCTGGTAGTCTGCTTCTGCTTGAGTAGCCATTGCTGCATGAGTGCTACCGATATGGTGTCGTCGGATGCCACCTCGCGGAATGCTTTGATTAGCAACGACTGTGTTTCGACGGGACGCTGATACCAGCAGATACCGCCCAGATTGTCACGCCAATACATTCCCATCTCGTCGTTCGTAAGCGACCTTTCCTTCAACATACGCACCACGTCGCGAGCAGCTTTGCTATCGCCATGTCGCTGAAACACAAGGGCTAATTGGGCCAGCGAGTATAGATTTTCAACTTTGGAATAATTTTTCAGGGCGTTGGCATAATAAAATTTGTATGCTTCCGTTTCTTTTTTGGACGAATAAAAACTGCGGGCATACAGCCAAGATATATTCATCGGCTCGCAATGCAGTTTTTTCTTCTTGATGTAAGGTTTGATATATTTCGCATAATAAGTCTGCTCTTCACGGTCGAGCCACGAGAGGCCCTTTTCGGCAGCCTTCCACAACGACGAACCAGCCACTTCGGCACCCATCGACCCTACGAGCGTAACGATATAACTGGTCACGTACTCCGAGGCATACTGGCCATCGGGAATCCAACTCCATGCGCCATCGGTGCGCTGCGACTCGGTAAGCTTGCGACTCATTTCGTAGATGGTTCTGTCCAAACGCTTGCCGTCAAGAAAATTAGCCAACGAGCGGAACTGCGCAGCTTCGCCCTCGGCAGCCCGCAACCACGGCGTGGACGCAAGCACAGTCTGTTTCACACTCTCATTGCGCGCCAACGGCGACATCAACGCCATCGAGTCGGCCTGCCATTGTCTGATGACATCCACAATCAACGGATTTTCATCAACAATGCTCTGTGCCATACTATTGACATACAAGCTATTGGCCGTAAAAATCATACTCGGCGATGAACATTCCTCAACAAACGGCAATGCTTTTAAAGCCTGCCAAACAGGATTAGGCGTGAACTCAACCGTGAGGGAAATCGGCTTATGACTTTTTGTCATGACAGCACCTGTCAGTCGCGAAATTGGCACGTTTTTTGTGGAATTACCGTTGAGGTACACCGATTCGCTGCGCGTCACAGCCACACGGTTTGTAAGCACCGGAATCTCGCCACGCTCGCCGTCGCTGCAACGTCCACCAACTGCCACTATCTGATACTCAACAACATATTTATCGTCGGGCACAACAAAATCAAAGGTCACGTTGGCACTGCCGCGAGCCGGAACATCAACCGTCCGCACCGCCTCGTCAAGGCCTGAGAGAGAGAACCTGACATCAACCGTTTTGGCCTCGTCGGCCATGTTAACAACCTTGGCAAGGAACGACGCACTGTCGCCAAAACGCAGGAAACGAGGCACATTGGGCTGTACCATCAACTCCTTCTGGGTAACGAGTTCTTTGACAAACTTGACAGATTTCAAATCCTGCGACACAGCAAATCCATGCAACTGCCACTTAGTCAACAACTCGGGGACGGAAAAGGTCAACTCCGCCCTACCCTGCTCGTCGGTACGTAGCCTCGGTTCGAAAAATGCCAAAGTATTTAAATTGGAACGCACCTGCACGGGTTCCTCGTCAGCCGCACCAAATCCAACATCGCCACTTGTTTGTGTAACAACCGCATCCAACAACGCAGTACCATTATATGTGTCATTCTCAACCACCGTAAAAATCATCTCCTCCTCTTCTACCTTTTCATCATAACCAATGCCTCCTACCGAGGCAACAGCATCAATACTTTTCACTGCGTTGCTCTTATACATTCGGTATCGGTAATAGTTGTTCTCGCGCAATGTCCACTGCGACAGCGCGTAACCTTTTGCTTTCGGGAACGTGGCAACTTTCAAATAATCTCTCTGGTTCGAGTAATACCACATTCTGTTTGCAAAATATGGAATGTCAGCAGCATGCCAGAAATTTGTATGCCATCCGATGTTGCCGTAACTATTGAGAGCCGCATCATACATCGTCATGGTCAAATTGGCAATCTGGGGTGAAGCCAAGCCGCCCACTTTCAGCCGCCATGTTTCGGTTTCGCCGGGACGGAGCTTGTCGCGGAAACTCTCGAAGGTTACTTCAAGAATCTTGTCGGCCGGCTCAACTTCGACAAATTTGTCTACAACAACCAGTTCGTTGTTGAGCATGGTGATGAATGAGACTTTGAAGCCACCTGTCAAATCGTCAGTGACAGGCAGCTCGACAGCGCGAATTTCGTCGTTTAGTGTCAGTTGCCGTGTCAGTATCGTTCGGTCGTTGTTTCTTGCCATCAAGGTGACTGTCAGGTTGTTGTAACGCGTACCGAATTTTATTTTCACCGTGTCACCAGGTTTGGCATAGTTTTTGCTTATATCATACCAAAAGAGTTCTTTGACATAGACTTTTTTCGAATCATCTTTAATCAAAATCACCTCTTTTTTTGTTTCAATCGTATCGCCTTGTGCGTCAATTGCAGTCAAGCTCAGGCGATAACGACCCGACGGCAAGTCGGGCAGGCTGAAACGGTTGTCGTCGGTGGCCGAAGCCTGCGCCGTGGCAGTATAAACCTCACGACCGACACTGTCTCCCGAATATTCAGCCTCGTCGTATGCAAACATCGGGAACCGCATGTGAAATTCGTCACGGCTTAACGGCTGGGCGGCTCCAAACTTCATTTGCGCAGCTTTCTGTCGCGGCAATACCGGCAGGTCCAGACGCTCGACAGACAATTTCACGTCGCCTCGCAACGCATTGTCGTTGAGGTCGGTAAACGAATAAGGCACCTCGCGCAACGATTTCTCGGTATCTTTGAGTTTCAAATCCAGAACGCTGTTCACAAAGCCAATAACCACCGATGTTTCAACATTGTGGGTTTCGCCGTTGAGGTCGGTAACGTCGACCATAACCTTGTAGACGAACGATGGTTTGCGAGACAGCTCGACCGACGAATCGGGCTCGGGCACAAAAGCCACCACAAAATGCCCCTCGTTATCGGTCTTAATCGTTCCCGAAGCAACAACCCTGTCGTGTCCATCATACCACCACCTCGTCCAACGGCTTGCCGAACGAATAACCTTGTAGGTCACCTCGGCACCGCCAATCGGCACTCCCGAATAGGCTGCGGCAATACCCTCGATACGATATTCACTGCCGAAATGCGGCGTAGTCATGGCCGAACCATCACTTTGGCCGCGATCGAGTTTGACCATGAACTTCGGCTGCTTGTACTCTTCTACCCTCACCCATTTGGGATTCCTGTATTCGTTACTCAAAACATCAAGCACCTCAATGTTCATCATGCCGTTCAAACCATTGTCGGGTATGACGAAACTGCCCGTGGCAACACCAAACTCGTCGGTGGTCGTCCTCAAGGAGTCTATTTCATTGTCGTTCACGTCGTTCAAAAAGATCTTTAATTCCCTGCCACTCACAACCTCGCCACGGCTTATTTTGTCGGAGCGGTAATAGAAACAGCTGAAATTCAATGTGTCGCCCGAACGGTAGACAGGTCTGTCGACATATATATTACACTGAGGTTCAAGATTCTTGCTGTCTTTTTCACGATAGTATGGGGCAGAAACTGACTCCTTGTGGCCGTCGTAAACAACTGTATAGCAGTAGTTGTTGTAAGATTCCATACCGATTTTCGTTACAAAACGGCCTGTCTGGTCAGTGCGCACACGTTCGATGAGCACACTGTCGCGATTTCCGCGGCGATATTTGACGTCGTATACCGAAACCTCGGCACCGGCAATGGGCTTGCCACTGCCGCGATGCAACAAATAGCCATTGCCGGGAACATCAACCATCATCAAGTCGCTGACTTTAAACGGCTTAACAACAAAACCACTGTCGGCCAGATTCTTGCTCGGCGAGGCAATGAGCATATACTGGCCGGCAGGCAGCGCCGGCAGATAGGCCTGCACATCACGATAAAGGTAAGCGGTGTCGCGCACAACCGGCTGGAACCAGCTGTGCAGCACTTTCTGCTTTGAAAAATAGGTCGCCTCGTCGGAATTCGTGTATTCAACTTTTTTTATCACCCTGAACCACAAAGTGTCGACGTTGCGATAGTTTACGGCAAATATATCTTCACGGTTAGGTGGAATTATTGAATTGATTTCCAACTGAATACGTGGCTTTGTAATCAGGTTGCGCAGATATCGGCACTGCAGTCCAAGTGCGCTCTCGGGATACAAGGCAATGGCTTCGGAGCACCACTTGATGGCTTCGACATTGCGGTTGTTTGAGTATAGCTTCTCGGCAAGGCTGTAATAGATCCGCACCACAAGCGGACATTTCGAGCCTCGGTATTTTTCGATGTAACCTTTTAACATCTCGACAGTTACATCGCGGTTGGGAATCCGGTCCAATACGTTGAGCCACCGATTATCAAGCCAGATGCGGACATAGTCGGTATCGGCGCGGTGGAAGTCAATCAACTGTTCCAACAGTTGCAACGCACGTTCGGGCGAGGTGCGGTCGACTGCCCAATTGGCTAACAAATCGTACAGCGTCGGGGTGGCCAGCAAGGAATCTTCGCCGACGTTGCAGAAACGCCTATAATCGTGAATATCAACCTTCTGCAGTAGCTCAATATCGTTCAGGGCCAGCGTGTCGTTACCCATCAGGGCGTAGCAGACAGCGCGGTCGACGGTGTCGATCTCCGGCAAGATGGCGCTGTAGCGTTCGAGCGCCGAGTCGCGCCAATCCTCGCGGTAGTTGGCGTCGATGCTTTCCAGATAGTATGCGGCTGTGAGCGTCTGGCGCGAGTTTTTGGCCTTCCGGGCCTTCGCAAACAGTTTGGATGCCTCGTCGTGGCTCGTATTGTATGACTTTTTCTGCAACAGCTGGTCGACTTTGTCCCAGTCGCATTCAAAGTCGGTTTGAGCTGTTACGATATTGATGTTCAGCAGCATAGCCGCCACTAACAATGCCTTGAAGAATGATTTCGTCGTCATTTCGTCGATGTTAAAAGTAAGTGCAAAGATAACAATTTTTTTTCATACACGGATAAAAATCGGGCTTTCTTCGCCCCGAAAACGGACTAACATCACCCAAGAATCGGGTCGACATCGGGGCCGTCCGAAGCAAGGCCGATGTAAGACCGACCCAAACCCGAGGAGAACCTATCCAAGGCCTTGTTTTTCAGATATTTACATGAAAATAAATAAGGCGTTGAAAATCAACGCCTTAGTATTTATTCATCTTTATACCCCGCAGCGATTCGAGCTCGCTTGCGCTCAATTTCGTCGAGGATTATTTTGCGTATGCGGAGGTTGGCGGGAGTGATTTCGAGGTATTCGTCCTCGCGGATGTACTCCATGGCTTCCTCAAGCGAGAATTTGATGGCCGGCGAGCATGTCGACTTGTCGTCGGCGCTCTTGCTGCGCATATTGGTGAGGTTTTTGGCGGTGACAACGTTGATGACGATGTCGTTGCCGGGGCGCAGGCTTTCGCCGATAACCTCGCCGGCGTAGACGTGGTCGCCGGGCTCGATGAAGAAAGGTCCGCGGTCCTGCAGCTTGCTGAT
>CADCPQ010000112.1 GCA_902803395.1 uncultured Bacteroidota bacterium | reverse complement strand
TAAACACTAAACCTTAAACTTTAACCATTAAACCTTTTCATTATGGAAGAAACATTCAACACCAACACACAGGAAATGCCACGCAACAGCGAAATACGCCGTGCTGCGCGCTATGCCCTGAAGGACAACTGGACGCAGGCCGTGCTGGCCACGCTGGTTTTCACCCTCATCACCGCCGCTGCCGGCTCTATCCCCTTTGCGGGTCTGCTGGTGGTGTGTCCGCTGGAGTTCGGATTCATGCTCTGCTTCCTGCGCCTCGTGCGCGGCGAGGACAGCAGCGAGATGGTCGGCGACCAGTTCAACGTCTTTAGCAAGTACGGCCGCTACCTCGGCGGTTCGCTGCTGGTGACGCTCTACGTCATCCTCTGGAGCCTCCTGCTCCTCATCCCCGGCATCATCAAGAGCTACGCCTACGCCATGACCCCCTACATCATGAACGACCATCCCGAATTGGATGCCGACGACTGCATCCACGAGAGCCGCATGATGATGAAAGGCAACAAGTGGAAACTCTTCTGCCTCGACCTGAGCTTCATCGGCTGGGCTATACTCTGCCTCTTAACGCTGTGCATCGGATTCCTCTGGCTGCAGCCCTACATCGAGGCTTCACACGCCAAGTTCTACGAGGAACTGAAAGCCCGTCAGCAGGCTTAACGAATTGAAAAACTTCGGTTTACAGGGCGGCCGAGCCAAAGTTCGGCCACCCTGCTTGTTTTTTTGGCATATGGTGGGTTCGATGCAAAAAAATGTTAAATTTTGCTACCGACCCTCTCCAGAATCAAAAAAATGTGTAATTTTGCAGGCGGAAACTTAAAAAAATAAAATTATGAAAAAGATTATTACAATCATTCTCCTGACAGCAGTATCAATAGTATCAGCCACAGCACAATGTGATGGTTTGGAACTGACAACGGCTAATCCTGCAACAGATGTTCCTGGCGACAGAATCCATGCCATCAACTCCACCTATGCGGCTTCTTTCTTCCACGACGTCTCAAGCGGTCTCGACTATCTCGCCATAGTTCCTATCGGCGCCAGCGTTCCGATAACACCGTTGACGTGGCCGAAAACACCAATGCCGGACAAATATTTCATAAATGATGTATATGTTCATGACAACTACATATATGTTTGTGGTACGCACAAAATAACAGCAACACTTTATGAAGGTTGGATTGGTCGGGCCACGTTAAACGCCTCGGGAAATAATTTCACAGGATTTGTTTATTACGACATCAATACCGTCTTTTCCGTTGACAGGCTTGTTGCCTACACCAACGGCGCCACCAACAAGCACAACGTTGTTGCCATAGGTCATTGTCCAGTATTAGGGTCTTACTGGGGTACTGACTACGTGCTACACCT
This sequence comes from uncultured Bacteroidota bacterium, assembly GCA_902803395.1. Classification (GTDB taxonomy): domain Bacteria; phylum Bacteroidota; class Bacteroidia; order Bacteroidales; family P3; genus Colimorpha. The sequence goes on along the minus strand of CADCPQ010000112.1, from coordinate 9,772 downwards.
CGACTACAACGTGCCAACACTGATGCCACCCAACTACGAATATGTCAAATATACCGATTACGATCTTCAAGATATAACGGTGACCGACCATTATGTAGCCGTTGTTGGCGAGGATATGTCGCTTATGGCCGATTATGCGATAATGAAAATTGAGAAAAACAGCGCCACGTTTTCAGTAAATGAATACCAAATTCAAACCCCTGATTTCCTTTATGGTCATCCCATACGCTGCACGGCGACCAAGAATGATGAAATAGCAGTGGCTCATACAACTGATTATTACACCATACCGCCTAAATACGCCGTGGCTGTAAAAATCATAGATATGGCTTCCGAAATAAACACTAAAAGTTTTTATTACCCTGTCTATGATAAAATCGCCACCCCAGAACTGACCTATATACCAGACAATGAACGTCTCGTTATCTTGCATCAGAACACTGTCTTCCCGTCAGTGACAAGCGGCTCCAACTTCCTGTATTTCGACCCTTACTCCACATTGTCAAATCCCTATATGTGGATATACGACTCCGATGAAAAACAATACAGCGACGTTGCCACCTTGGGAACGAAACATTTCATTGCTGCCGGATTCCAGTGGATAACGTGTAATGCTACGCTTACTGGGTTCTATCAATGCTATATTAAAGATACATATGATGTCTATGATGGTATAATTGCACAAATCCGCCAGATCCCCCAACCTCCTATATACAATGATAGTATTGCTTATATTGTGCATTTTGCTTTTCCGACAAATACATATACCATCAATACAATATGCAATTTTTAATATACATTTTTTGATTATGAGAAATTTCATTATAGCAATAGTTTTGCTCATAATAACAACTTCGGTCTTTGCTCAGGATACAATTAAATATGGCGACCCGCAATATTTGTTCAACAGGCGTACGCATTCAGGACTAAAAAGAAATATGTATCTGGATTACATTATTGACTATGCCCATATAAATGATACAACAGGAATGACTTTGTCGCCAATTGTAAGATTTACCAGTGATCATTCACGAGAAAATAGGGGGTGTTTCTATTCGCCTATGTTCTATACAAATACTCCAATCAGAATATATGGCATAGCTCTTAATCTGTTTCATATGCAAGGAACAGCCAGCATGAACGACAGTGTTGCATTGTTCCAATATTCCAACGGATTACTTAAGCTATTAAGAGTATCGGATAATTGTACAAGAACGAATCTATTTATGTTTGAAGGTGAATATATTTATGACAACCCTATAGATTCATGTAGATACGTTGGAAGGAACACCGCACTTAGTTATTGTCATGAATTCTTTTTCGACACACCAGTTTCTGTTCATGATACGTTCCTTGTATGGATAAAACCAGCAAACCCAGGGATTGTTCCAGAGGGCGTAAATATAAGAAACATACCACTTTATGATTCTATTGGATATCCTGATACACCAGACAGCATATTCTCGGAAAGATATAGTGATATGGATTTGGTTTATTCAGGTCTTAAAATCTTTAGTGACAGAAAAATTTATAGCAACCGTGTTTACGGACACTATGATGGTTGGGGTATGGCGTTCCCTATCATCATGCCGCTTGACGGGGTCGACACGCTTGGGGAGATAAATCCGGACAGCCTGTGGTACTACATACCTGACAGCCTCTGTATGACGGATGTTCCGACGGAGCCGGAGGTGAGTCTTGCGCCTAATCCGGCTACGGGCAGCTCCGTGCTCACAGCCGACGTACAGGTGAGCCGCCTACTGATGCACAACGTCGACGGGCGTTTAGTTCGTGAACTCAAACCCGAAGCCACTCGCGTTGAAATCAACCTTGCGGGGCTACCCAAAGGACTTTACATCATCTCGGCAGTGACCCCACAAGGCACTGCCCATCAAAAAATCATCGTCCGCTGACAATCCACAAAATATTAATACATTGAAAATCAGTGAGTTAAACAATTCGATATAACTCACTGATTTTCATTGTGTTGGATAGGTTCGGGTCGTACTTGGGTCGGCCCTACATCGAGGCCTCCCACGCCAAGTTCTACGAGGAACTGAAAGCCCGTCAGCAGGCATAACTTTACAAAATAGAAAAACGACTGCCGCTGCTGGTTTAAACCAGCAGCGGCAGTTTCTTTAAATGTTAAAATTTAACATTTAAAAGGGGCTTTCTTCGGCCTCAATATGACCCGTAAACGACTGAACATCGGCAATTTGCAGCGGTTGGCCGATGTAAGGCCGACCTTAACCCGAACCGAACCCGACCTTGCCCCTGTTTTTCAGCGGGTTACAAATGTTAAAAAACGGGGCTCCGGAAATGTTAAATTTTAACACTGATTTCTCTGAATTGCTGTTTCCTCTTGGAGAAGAATAGGGCTACTTCATCAGGTCGTCGCTGACGATTGTAAAAGTGTGAGTATACTCTGTCGGGAAAATGTCATTACAGTTAGTAAAGTCTAAAATTGCTGAGTCAGAGACCCATCGCATGGTGTCAGCAAATGGAAGGCTATCTACCGACCAATATGCCCGCAAATGCATATCGGCATCGACAAGCAGAACGTAGCTTGCTCTATCGCCCCTCATGAGATTGCAAAAATTCTCACCCGGATGTTTATTGGGATCGGAATATCCCTGATTGATTGTACAAGGCAGATGTCTCCAACGGCAATCGGCATTAGGCCAAGGCTGCGCCGATTGGCTTAAATAGAGAAACTCATCCGTGGAATTTTCTATGCGAAATATGGTACGAGTGTCTGGATCTTCGCATCCACACTGGAAACACATCAGAAAAGGTGCTGTAACAACAATCAGAAGTAACAAACGTTTCATAATATGCTATCGGTTATGTAATAGATATATTTATATGTTATTTCAGGCTTATCGCCACAGACCTCATAGCTTCGCAGAATTTCTGTACTGTCGGCCTTTGGCGAAAACCATGGATATCTCGCTTTGGCCAATGCTGACCGACTTATGTCGTAGCAAGCCACGAGGCTGTCGTCGTATCGCAACAAGAGCATATAGCGGTATTGTTTCTCATTTTCGCCATGAAAGTGGTAAGTATTGGCGGTATATGTGGGATTGGCCAGTACCTGCGATGGGGTGAATTGTTTAAAATTGAGGATATAAGCCAACTGTACCGGCAATTTTTGAGGAATACAGTCAGGTGTCAGATACGGCTTATCGGTAAAAGCGTAATACAGAGGCTCCGACGTACTATTCGCCATCCACACCTCGCTAGTGACGTACGGTTCGTCACAATAGTCGGAATAGCAACTTGTCAGACAGGTTGCTATCAACACAAACAGTATTGAGATTACAAGTTTTATGTCATCTCTTTTTTTCATTCACTTCAGTATTGCTCCTTCTCGTTGGGGAAGTTGCGCTGCTTGACGTCGGAGATGTACTGGCGGACGGCGTTGGCTATGTCGTCGCCGAAGGTGCCGTAGGTGCGCAGGTAGCGGGGCTTGAACTGCTGGGTGATGCCGAGCATGTCCTGAAGCACAAGCACCTGGCCGTCGACGGCGGCACCGGCTCCGATGCCGATGGTGGGTATCTTGACCTCACGTGTGACGCGCTCGGCCAGCTTGGCGGGTATTTTTTCGAGCACCATGGCGAAACAGCCGGCCTGCTCGAGCACGTGGGCGTCGTGGATGAGGCGCTCGGCCTCGTCCTCCTCGGTGGCGCGGACGGCGTAGGTGCCGAACTTGTTGATGCTCTGCGGCGTGAGGCCGAGGTGGCCCATGACGGGGATGCCGGCGGTGAGTATGCGGCAGATGGACTCGAGCACTTCCTCGCCGCCTTCGAGCTTGACGGCGTCGGCGCCGGTCTCCTTCATTATGCGGATGGCCGAAGCGAGGGCCTGCTTGGAGTTGCCCTGGTAGGTGCCGAAGGGCATATCGACGACCACGAGGGCGCGGTCGATGGCGCGTACCACCGAGGTGGCGTACACAATCATCTCGTCGAGGGTTATGGGGAGGGTGGTCTTGTGGCCCTCCATGACGTTGGCGGCCGAGTCGCCGACGAGGACGACGTCGATTTTGGTGCTGTCGAGCAGTTTGGCCATCGAATAGTCGTAGGCGGTGAGCATGGCGATTTTTTCGCCGTGGAGCTTCATGTTCTGCAGAACACGGGTTGTGACTTTAGTGACATCGGTTTGCAAATATGCCATAACTATTAATTTTCGTTATTATTGATTATACGTTTTTCGCGGCCGGAAGTTTCATTTTTTTCAGTCTTCCTCGATAACCTCCTCGGGGTTCTCGATTGGCCGGGTTTCTATTTCTTCCTCCTGGTCGGGCACTATGCGGAGCAGCGCGCGAAGGGGTTTCTTGATGTCATACTCGCCGCGTTTGCCCGGACGGAAAGCCTTGTAGTGCTTTTTGCCGACGGTGAACGAGCCTGCCTCGGTGTCGGTGCCGACCTCGAAAAAGTATTTCGACAGCTCTTTTTCGGTTATCTTCTTGCCGATGAAAATGGTGTCGAACTGCGAGGGGTCGATGGCGGCCTCGACGGTAATGCCGCCAGTCTTTGACGGCACCTTGCGCGTCGGCAGGGCTTTGTATTCCATGCCGCGCGTCGTGGCAGACTTGGCGAAGATGCGTATTTTGGCGTCGAACTGCTCCTGCGTGACCGGGAAGCGGACGTAAATCGAGTCGGGCAGCTCTTTTTCGCACTCGTCGGGGGTACGGTTGAAGTTGCTGTGGAGCACGGTGTAGCCCGCCATGGCGAATATCTGGCGACGGTGAGGTATCAGGAAGTAGCGCTCGACGATGGCGCGCGAGTCGAGGTGGTCGTCGAGGGTAATTTCGAGCCCGCCGGGACAGCTGTCCTTGGTATTCTCGACCGAATAGACCGAGCCGCGTTTGAGGAACAAGCTGGTGTAGTAGCCGTGTATGACGCTGTCTTCGCGCGGTATGTAGCAGCCACGCGCCGCGCCTATGCACTCGTCGGGGTTGTTGCGGAAAGTGACCAGCACCGTACTGCGGAGTGGCACCGATTTGTTGAGCACGGTGCGCGTTGAAGGCAGTTCGTCGCAATTGTAGACGGCTGTTTCGAGCGGCACCTCAAAACGGAGCAGCTCCATGGTGTCGCCGTGGCACGAGCAACTTATGGGATTGTAGGCATAGCGCACCGGGAAGGTCTCGTGGCTGCGCATGGCGAAATAGCGCACCACGGCATCGACACGGGCCTGGGTTGCGCCCTCGTTGCGGTCGCCGTAGCCCTCGACGCGCATGGTGTACAGTTTCGGGTTGCGTTTGTCGAAAGCGATGTTGTAGGCCGAATCGAGCAGGTCGAGGTCGGCGACGGTCATGGTGGTGTCGCCCTTGCGGAATTCAAGCAAGAGGAAAAATGTTTCGGGGTTGGTCAGGGCCTTGCGCATATTGCGCACCGGTTTGTCCGACGGCACATACAGGCCGGAGACCTGCGCCAACGACGACGCAGACAACGACAAAAACAGCAACGTTATGACCAGCGCCCGAGTCATCGCTTATTAATTGCTTTTGATAAGTTGGTCGATGATGGTGTCGGTGCTTATGCCCTCGGCTTCAGCGTAATAGTTGCGCACGATGCGGTGACGCAAAACGTCGTGGGCCACCGCGACGACATCCTCGATGTCGGGCGAATACTTGCCGGCGAGAGCAGCGTTGGTCTTGGCTCCCATGACAAGGTACTGCGAGGCTCGCGGGCCGGCGCCCCAGGAAATATATTTCTGAGTATTCGGGGAGCTCTGATTATTAGGACGAGTCCTCGACACAAGCCTGACGGCATAGTCGACCACGTTGTCGGGCACGGGTATACGACGTATTACCGACTGAAACATATTGATCTCGTCGGCTGACAGCACTTTATGCACCTCCTCGGTGCGGTCGACGGTGGTTGTGCGCACTATCTCCATTTCCTCGTCGAACGTCGGATAGTCGAGTTTGACATTGAGCATGAAGCGGTCCAACTGTGCCTCAGGCAGTGGGTAGGTTCCTTCCTGCTCGATGGGGTTCTGGGTAGCAAGCACAAAGAACGGATTTTCAAGGCGATAGGTCTTGCCGCTGACGGTAACTTTGCGTTCCTGCATAGCCTCAAGCAAAGCGGCCTGGGTCTTTGGCGGGGTACGGTTGATTTCGTCGGCGAGCACGATATTGGCAAAAATGGGTCCATTGATGAAGCGGAAATTGCGCGACTCGTCGAGAATTTCGGAGCCGGTGATGTCGCTCGGCATGAGGTCGGGCGTGAACTGTATGCGGCTGAAAGTAAGTCCGAGAGCCTGAGCCAATGTATTAACCATCAGGGTTTTGGCCAATCCTGGCACACCTAAAAGCAGACAGTGTCCACCAGTAAAGACCGACAACAATAATGTGTCGACAGCCTGCTGCTGGCCGATGATGACCTTGCCAATTTCACCTTTAAGGGCATTATATTTTTCAACTAACAAGTTGAGTGTTTCGGAGTCGGACATAACAAAAAATTATTTAGCGAACCAATTGACTTGTTTGAAGTTACAATCCTTATACTCGTCCGAGATATGGATGTAGGTGTTTTTGACCATACGCTGCGCCCAGTTGAGAAGTTTTTTGTGCTTGGCATCGGAGAGGGCCGCATTATATATAAGGTCGTAGTCGTCGATGAGGTTGGCCTTGTGTGCCGCGATTTTCTTGTTGAGACGAACGAGGCGGTAGGCATCGCGGTTGTTTTCGGTCTTCATTGCCATAGCGTTGGACACATCGCCTTCGTTCATTGCGACGATACCGATGCCGGGATACTGCTCGGTAAACGACTCTTTGGTGAAACGCGAGTTGCCAGTATTGGCGTTGACAGCCACCCCACCCTGCTTGGCGTTGGCAGCATCGGAGTATTGTTTTGCCGCCTCCTCAAAAGTGATTTTGCCGGCACGTATTTCCTGCGCAATGCTATCCAGTTTGATTCGGGCACGGAGCAGGTCTTCGCTCGACACTTTGGGGACCAGCAGTATGTGACGGGCGTTGAGTGTATTACCGCGACGCTCAATGAGTTGGATGATATGAAATCCGTACTGGGTCTCGATGATCGGCGACACCTCGCCGGGCTTGAGAGCAAAAGCAGCCGATTCGAACTCGCTGACCATCTCGCCACGCGAGAAGAATCCCAACTCACCGCCTTTTTTCGACGAGCCTGGGTCTTGCGAATAGAGTGTGGCCAACATCGAGAATTTCTCGCCGTTGAGGACACGCTCGCGCAAACGGGCCAACTCGGTGCGGACGCGGTCGCGCTCGGCTTCGCTGATTTCGGGCTTGATTACTATTTCGGCCACCTCATACTGTTCCTCGACCATAGGGATGCTGTCGGCTGGAATTTTGTCGAAATACTGCGACACCTCGCCGGGAGTAATTTTGACATTTTCGGTGATCTCATACTCGACACGCTGACGCAGAATCATCTGCCGCAGTAGGTCGCGGTAGCGGTCCTGCAGTTCGTCATAAGTAAATCCCGTAGCCTCGCGCAACGCTTCACGATTGCCGCCGTACTGGCGCATCTCGGCTTTGAGGTAGTATGGCAGGTATTGCTCAACTTCCTCGTCCTTGACCTCGACGCTGTCTATCTCGCCTTTGTGTATGAGCAGTTTGCCTATCATTATGTTCTCGAGAATCTCGCAACGGTTCTCGTATGCGTTCTCATTGCCACTGTGCAAGCGCACCTGGGTGTAGGCATTCTCGATGTCGGAGAATTTAACGATATTTTTACCGACAACGGCAGCGACACCGTCGACAACCGTTCCTCCGGCATTGTTTTCTTGAGCAAATACTGAGCAGCACATGGCTGCCATAAAAACAAATATTATCTGACGTTTCATGATACAAATCTTTTTATATGACCGCCGTTGTCGGCTTCGCGCATGAGGTCGCTCTGCATTTTTCGTATGAGCTCGACTTTGCGGTGGTTGAGGATCATTGCTTTGATATTGTCGTACTGAAGTTCAATGGGTGAGCGTTCGCTCGAGATTCGATATTCAATAATGCGCAGCAAATAGGAGTTGGTGTCGTCGGCAACAACGATAGAACGGTTCTTTTTCAGAAATAGTTCCTCGTTGTATGCCTTGACCGGAACCGACATCTGGAGCGACGAGAATGGAATCCACGTATCGCGGTCGAGGTACGAATCGGTAGCATATTTTGCCGCAAGGTGCTGCAGCTCCAGCAATTCGTCGTCGCCGAAAGTTGATTTCGACATAACGCTGCGCAACTTTGACAGAGCTTTCGACTTGGTAGGCATCTTGACATAAATGGCCTTGACTATGCTGCTCGTGAGCTGAAAGTCATCGGGGTGGGACTCGTAGTACTCGGTTATTTCCCCATCCGAGATTACTGTGTCAAGCATCTGCTCCACGATTTTCTGTTCATATGCGTGGGTCAGGAGGCTGTTTTTATAGTTCTGCAGTTCGGCCGAGAAATCGGTTTTCACGTTTTTCTCGGCTTTGGAGAGCACCACCGTCTGCATTATCCACTGGTCGATGTAGCGGTCGACGATGGCGGCGCTGTCGTCAGGCGACAGACCTTCGACAGCCAAACCGGCGATGTCGTCGTACATCAACTTGTGGTCATACACCTGCGCCACGACCTGCGAATCGTCTGCCGGACGGTTGCACATGGTCAGCGCAAGCAGTGCCAACGCAGCGGGGATGAGTATTTTAGTATGTAATCTCGTCGATGACATCCTGATAAATCTTCACGTTGTATTTTTTGCGCAGATTTTCGTTCAAACGGCGCTCGACCTCGTTCTGGTAGTCGTTGAGGTAGAATCCGCGAGCTTCAGACAAATCTTTCAGGCACGGCTCGAGCACTTTCTCGACTATAACATACTTATAGCCAGTACCGTTGGGGCGTGAGTATATCCCGGCCGTCCATTCGTTGTCTTTGAGGACTTCTTGTAATCCCTTCTCTACCATGTCGGTTTCGACCTTAATACGACCTTGACCCCTCTTCGACTTGTCGGCAGCGGCTTCCAAAGCGTCACGCAGGTCGTTGTTGCCCCAGCCTTTCTTGACCGATTTCATAATGATGCGCGAGGCTTTCTTTGGACTGAGGGTTGCGCTGTCGTCGACCGCAATGGTAGTAATGCGGGCACGCCATCCCCAGAAGAAGACAGCATCGGCCGAATCGGCCATCGATTTCTTCTCGCTTTCGACGGCGTAAAACTCAGCAAAACCAACAGTATCATAAATGGCTTTGGACCAAACCATTGTGTCGTTGTACTTGAATATCATCAAGCCGTGACGGTAGCTGTCGACGAGGTCGGCGAACTCGGGATGTTCCTGTTCGAGCTTGCTGTCGGCATACATCAACACACGTCCGTCGATGAAACGGTTGTACTTTTTCTGCAGGTATTCGTCGAGCGGCATCGAGGCCTCAACCTCTTGGGTTTTACGGATGTAGCGCATAAACTGCACGGCGTTGTATGAGGTGTCGCCGATGACAAACAGCGGACGGAGGTCGGTTATCTGGTCGTCGTTGCACTTCCACGTTCCGCTGAACACCGAATCGGTCAGCAGTGAACGTATTTCGGCAAGCGAAGCGGTGGCCTCGCGAACCACTTTCTTCTTCTTTTTCACCACCGTGTACTCCGGCTGCGTGTTGTCGACGAAATTGTACTTCACCTTGGCGTTGGCGATGAATACATTCTGCGGAGCCGAAGCTCGCTGGTCACGCGAGAATCGCTGCTTATAGTACGGCATCATCTCCTCGAACGACGGTATGGCATCGGCCTTGATGAGTTTGACGATGTGCCATCCGAAAGATGTG
>CADCPQ010000111.1 GCA_902803395.1 uncultured Bacteroidota bacterium | reverse complement strand
GTAGGGTATGCGGATGAAACCAGGAGTCATGGGGCCGTAGTTGGCGTAGCTTTCCGGGTCGTTGCTCATGGTGATGATGGTGATGGTGCGGCCGTGGAAGTTGCCTTCGCAGCATACAATCATAACTTCGTCGTTGGGAATGCCTTTCTTGACGACACCCCAGCGGCGGGCGAGCTTAAGGGCGGTCTCGTCGGCTTCGGCGCCGGAGTTCATAGGCAGAACCTTGTCGTAGCCGAAATATTCGGTGACGTATTTTTCCCACTCGCCGAGGCAGTTGTTGTAGAAAGCGCGGCTCGAGAGGGTGAGTTGGTGGGCTTGGTCGCAGAGGGCCTTGACGATTTTCGGGTGGCAGTGGCCCTGGTTGACGGCTGAGTAGGCCGAGAGGAAGTCGAAGTAGCGTTTGCCTTCGCAGTCCCAAACAAAAGCGCCTTCGCCTTTAGCGAGGACGACGGGCAGCGGGTGATAGTTGTGGGCGCCGTAACGGGCTTCCATCTGCATGAATTCTTCAGATTTTGTCATAATGTATAGATTTTTTTAATGTTATTGTTTGAAAAAAACGATTTGCAAATTTACACACTTTTTTTGAAACTGCAAAATATTTTTCATTTTTCATCTTTCATCCCTCGTCTTTCACAGCCTCGGGATGGCGGCGAGCAGGGTGCGTGTGTATTCCTCTTTGGGGTCGGCATAGATTTGGTCGGCGGTGCCCTGCTCCACAATGCGGCCTTGCTGCATGACCATTATGCGGTCAGCCATATAGTGCACCACTGAGAGGTCGTGGGTGATGAAAAGGTAGGTGTAGCCGAAATGCTCCTTGAGGTCGTTGAGGAGGTTGAGCACCTGCGCCTGCACCGACACGTCGAGCGCCGATACCGACTCGTCGCAGATGACCACTTCGGGGTTCATTATCAAGGCCCGGGCAATGCAGATGCGCTGACGCTGGCCGCCCGAAAATTCGTGCGGGTAGCGGTCGAACATATCGGCTCCGAGCCCAACACGCTTCATCAGCTCGACTGTGCGTTCGCGGCGTTCCTTGGCGTTGGCTCCGATGCGGTGCGTGGCGAGAGGTTCCATGATGGCTTCGCCCGCCGTGATGCGCGGATTGAGCGACGAGTAGGGGTCCTGAAACACAATCTGGATTTTCTGCCGCAGTTGGCGCATCTGGCTGGCCGACAATGAATCGAGGCTGCGGCCGTCGTATACGACCTGTCCCGACGAGGTGTCGATGAGCCGCAGCAGCGCGCGTCCTAAGGTCGATTTGCCGCAGCCCGACTCGCCCACAAGGCCGAGGGTTTCGCCGCGATAGATGTCGAAACTGACTCGGTTGACCGCCGTCAGGTCTTCCAACGACTTGCCAAACAGGTTTTTACGCAGCGAATACGTAACCTCGAGGTCGCGGACCGAAACGAGTGGGGTGGGGGAGACGGTAGTATGGTCGGTCGGCCGCGTGGGTTTGCTTTCAACGGTTGTTCCGTTTTCGAAATCGGCCAAAGTCGGCAGGCGGTAGGGTCTGCTGTCGAGCGGAGGTCTGCAGGCCAAAAGTCCTTTGGTGTAAGGGTGTTGCGGGTTGTACAACACTTCCTTTGCAGAACCGCTTTCGACTATCTTGCCGCGGTACATCACGGCCACATCGTCGGCTATCTGCCCCACCACACCGAGGTCGTGCGAGATGAAAATAATGCTTATGTTAAATTTTTGCTGAAGCTTTCGCAACAGATTCAAAATGCCCTGCTGCACGGTGACGTCGAGCGCAGTGGTGGGCTCGTCGGCTATAAGGATGTCCGGATGGCATATCAGTGCCATGGCTATCATCACGCGCTGCTTCTGCCCGCCGCTGATTTCGTGCGGGTAGCTGCGGAAAATCTTTTCCGGGCGCGGCAACATCACCTCGTTGAAAAGCTCAATCACACGTTGGCGGGCCTCCTTGCGGCTGACACCCTCGTGCAACATCAGCATTTCCGCCACTTGGTCGCCGCAGCGTTGCACAGGGTTGAGCGAAGTCATCGGCTCCTGGAAAATCATCGCGATGCGGCTGCCGCGGTATTCGCGCATTTGTTCTTCGTCAAGCGTCAGAAGGTCGACAGCTTTGGCCATCCCGTTGCCCTGAAAGAATATTTGTCCGCTCACGCGCGAACTCTTTTCTGACAGCAGATGCATGATGCTCATCGAAGTAACAGATTTGCCCGACCCCGACTCGCCCACAATGCCGAGGGTGCGTCCGCGACCCACCGACAGCGACACATGGTGCACCACGTCGTGGAGGCTCCCGTCGTGGCGAAACCCGACAGTCAAATCCTCAATCGTAAGAACATCAGCGTTTTCCATTGTCGATAAAATCTTTTTCGTTCTGCAAAAATACAAAAAAAACATTAATTCTCATTTTTATTTGTATTTTTGCAATCGCAAACAAGGCAAATATGGCACTGCTGAAATTTCATGAATACCGCGATAAAAGCCATACGCCGGAGCAACGGCGTGAAGCGTTGGATTTTGGCAAACAGGGCGAGCAGATGGTCGAGAAGTATCTGTCGGATAAGGGGTATATAGTTCTGGAACACAACTACCGCCGTGGACATCTGGAAATCGACCTCATAGCCTTGGATGGTAACGAACTGGTTGTCGTGGAGGTGAAAAGCCGTGCGTCCGACACTATTATGCAGCCCGAGGATGCTGTGGGCCACAAAAAAAGGCAGGCGCTTATCCGCTTGGCTAACGAATACGTCAAAACCCACAACCGCAAGGAGAACGTGAGGTTCGACATCGTAACCGTTATCTCGAATTCAGGCAACACCGAAATAAAGCATCTCAAGAGTGCTTATAACGTGATGAGTTTCTAATGCTCAGAGGTTCTTCTTGTTATTTGCCCCAGCTGTCGCGGTCTAAAGACCTGTAGGTGATGGCTTCGCGCAGGTGGTCGGGGGTGATATCAGGTGCGGCTTCGAGGTCGGCAATGGTTCGGGCAACCTTGAGGATGCGGTCATAGGCGCGAGCACTGAGGCCGAGGCGGTTCATGGCCTGCTCCATTATAGTGCGGCATTCGTCGGTGAGGGTGCAATACTGGCGCGTGAGTTTGCTGCCCATCTGGGCGTTGCAATGCACGCCGGGATTGTTGGCGAAGCGGGCTGTCTGTATGGCGCGGGCAGCGATGACACGCTCACGTATTGCGGCGCTGCTCTCGGCTTTTTCGTCCTTGTTCAACTGACTGACAGGCACCGGTGTAACCTCGATGTGTATATCGATGCGGTCCATCAGCGGACCACTGACTTTGTTGAGGTATCGCTTGACGGCCCCCGGAGGGCAGGTGCATTCAACGGTGGGGTGGTTGTAGTAACCGCATGGACAGGGGTTCATTGCGGCTATGAGCATAAAAGCGGCTGGGTATTCGATGGTCATCTTGGCGCGGCTGATTGTCACACGGCGCTCTTCCATTGGTTGTCT
>CADCPQ010000110.1 GCA_902803395.1 uncultured Bacteroidota bacterium | reverse complement strand
TCCGTGGCAGCGCTCACACCCAAAGCCGAAATCGACGGCGACATGGGCGACAGCAAAGTCGGCCTCCAGGCCCGCCTCATGAGCCAGGCCATGCGCAAACTCACCGCCACCATCAGCAAAACCAACTGCTGCTGCATCTTCATCAACCAGCTGCGCGAAAAAATCGGCGTCATGTTCGGCAACCCCGAAACCACAACCGGCGGCAACGCCCTGAAATTCTACGCCTCGGTGCGTATCGACATCCGCCGCATCCAAGCCATCAAGGACGGCGACCAGAACGTCGGCAACCGCGTCAAAGTCAAGATAGTCAAAAACAAGGTCGCGCCGCCGTTCCGCGTGTGCGAGTTCGACCTCATGTTCGGCGAGGGCATCTCCAAGATGGGCGAAATCATCGACCTCGGTGTCGAGTTCGACATAATCCACAAGAGCGGCTCGTGGTTCAGCTACGGCGAGACCAAACTGGCCCAGGGCCGTGAAGCCCTCAAGCAGATGCTCCGCGACAACCCCGAACTGAGCGACGAAATCGAACAGAAAATCCGCGAAGCGCTGAAAACCAAAAACCTGTCAGAAGAAAACGATTAACACAACCGATATGAAACGTTTGTTCCTAACCCTTGTGGCGGCCCTGCTTGGCCTCGCCGCCGCAGCCCAGAGCGACCTGCCGGCCGTCAAGGATACCACCGCGACGAAAGACAGCGTCACTGTCAAGGACACCGTCGTCGACAAGAGTGCCATTGCCGTCGAGGACAGCACCGTCAACACCGCCCCGAGAGGCCGTGAGATTGACGGCGGCCACTCCAAAAAATCGTCCGACGCCAACATCATCGGCTCGCCGAGGTATTTCGACGGCGAGGGCGACGAGTCGGAAGAATACCGCCGTCCGCGTGGCGGTGCCATGCGCTATTTCGGCCACGACTTCTGCTCGGTGTTCGGCGAAACTATGTTCATGACCGGTTTCCACGACTCCGGCCTCGGCCTTCAGCTGGCCTATGTCCCCGAGAAATGGGGTGGATACGGCACTTACATATACGGCCGTCACCACGATTGGTTCAGCCTCGGCGCGGTGTGGCGTCTGTCGGAACCTTGGAGCAACACCGACTTCCAACTCTACGCCGGTGCCAACTACGGCCATGGCTACGGTTACGGCTACCACCGTTCGTTGGGCTATGAGCTCGGTATGCGTCTGGCCGTCACGCAAAGCGCCAACTGGGGCAGTTTTTGCTGGACGTCGCTATCGTTGGGTGTCATGCGCAACGCCGGCCACAGCTACCTGACCGTAGGCCTCAGCCTGGACCTCACACTGATTCCGTTGTTGCTCATTTTCTGACGATGACCACAGCTTTCGACCCACACGAGCAGCAGGAGATACAGAGCCGCTACGAAGAACTCGTTGAGGCCTGCCGCGAGGTCAAACCCCTGACCCCGCAGGAGGAGGATTCCATTCTGCGCGCATTCTCGATAGCCAACAAGGCCCATGCCGGCACCCGGCGCAAAAGCGGCGAGCCCTACATTTTCCATCCTTTGGCTGTTGCTATGATTGCCGTCAAGGAGGTTGGTCTCGGTCCCATCGCCGTGGTCTGCGCACTGCTGCACGACGTGGTCGAGGACACCGACATAACCCTTGACGAACTGCGTTCGGTTTTTGGCGACCGTGTGGCGCGGATTGTCGACGGCGTGACCAAAATCGAGGATGTCATCGAACTCCAGAGCAACCGCTCCAAGCAGGCCGAAAACTACCGCAAAATCCTGCTCTCGATGTGCGACGACGCCTACGTCATCTTCCTCAAGATTTGCGACCGTCTGCACAATATGCGCACTCTCGACTCGATGAAGGACACCAAAAAACTGGCCATCTCGAGCGAGACGCAATACCTCTACATCCCTCTGGCTCACCGACTTGGCTTATACAGCATCAAGACCGAGCTCGAGGAACTGGTGATGAAATACACCAACCCGGTGCGCTACGCCGAGATTTCGGCCAAGATAGCGCAAACTGCCGGCACCGAGCAGAAGTTGAAGGACTGTCTGATAGAGCCCATCACCAAGATGCTCGACGCCGAGGGCTACCATTATTCGATCAAAACCCGAACCAAGTCCGTCTACAGTTGCTGGAAAAAGATGGAAAACAAGGGGGTGGCTTTCGACGAGATTTACGACCTCTACGCCATGCGCATCGTCCTCGATGTGCCCCTTGAGCATGAGAAGGAGGAGTGCTTCCGCATCTATGCCCTGATTTCAAAGAAGTTCCCGCCGAACCCGACCCGTTTCCGCGATTGGATTACCAACCCTAAGAGCAACGGCTACGAAAGTCTGCAGACCACCGTTATGACACCTATCGGCCGTTGGGTCGAGATACAGATTCGCTCCAAGCGTATGGACCAGATAGCCGAGAAAGGTATGGCGGCTCACTTTCTGTACAAGGAGGCGCACCCCGAGGAAACCGTGGCCGACAGCCCCGTCGAGGAGTGGCTGCAGCAGATACGCACCTCGCTCGAGAGCAGCGACAAGAGCGCCCTCGACCTCGTCGAGGAATTCAAGGAAACACTCTATACCAAAGAGATTTACCTGTTCACTCCGCAAGGCGAGACCATCAAGTTGCCGGCGCGCAGCACGGTGCTCGATTTCGCGTTCGCTATCCACACAGACCTCGGCATACACTGCATTGGCGCCAAAGTCAACGCCAAGGTTGTCCCCATAGGCTACCGGCTCCACTCGGGCGAGCAGGTGCAGGTGCTTACCTCGCGCAACACAATGCCTTCCGAGGAATGGCTCGGCGACGTGCAGACCTCGCGAGCCCGTGTGGCGATAAAGGACTTCCTGCGTGAGCAGAAGAAAGCCTACCGCGACAAAGGTCTCTCGATGTTGCTCGACTACGCCCGACGCCTTGGCATCAAAGAGAGTCAAGAAAATATGGCGCGACTCAAACGCTATTTAGGCCTGTCCAGCAGTGTCGACATATTCTACAATGTGGCTACCGGTGTGATAACCGAGGAGCAAATAGCTCAATGTTTCGGCAAGGCAAAACCGGCTCCGCGTCTGTTTTTCCTTGAGCCATACAGCGACCTGTTTGAGGGTTTCGGTAACGGAAAACAGGCTGATGGTCAATCTGTTGCGGCTCCGTCGGAACAAAATGTCGCTTTCATGCTCGACAAGGAGTACGAGCAATACCCCACCGAGATTGCCCCGTGCTGCAAGCCCCTGCCGGGCGACCAGGTGATAGGCATCATCGACGACGGCAAAATCATGGTTCACCGCACCAACTGCAAAAAAGCCATGGACGAAATGGCAAGCCACGAGAACCGCATCGTCCGTGCCAAATGGCGCTCGGGCGAGAAGCTGTCGTTCCTCACCGGCATAGCGTTCACCGCCATCGACCGCAAGGGTCTGCTCCAAGTGCTCACACGTCTCATTTCCGAGGAAATGGACCTCAATATGCGCGCCATAACCATCGAGGCCTCCGAGGGTATCTGCCGCGGAATCATCATGGTGTATGTGCATGATATTGACAATCTTAACCGTTTGATTGAAAAACTGCAAATCATCGATGGAGTCGAAAGCGTCAAAAGAATTTGAGCGTCTGGGTGAGATTCTCGACACCCTGCGCGAACGGTGCCCATGGGACCGCGAGCAGACCATCGAGTCGCTCCGCTATCTCACTGTCGAGGAGGTGTACGAACTGAGCGAAGCCATAATCGCCCGCAGCTCCAAAGATATGTGCAAAGAGTTGGGTGACATAGCGATGCATATCGTTTTCTATGCCAAGATTGCCGAGGATGAAGGTCTCTTCACACTGGCCGACGTGCTGCACTCGGTGTGCCAGAAACTCATCAGCCGCCACCCCTTCATTTATGGCGACGAGCCCGCCGACAAGACATGGGAGCAGCTGAAAATGCGCGAAGGGCGCCGTTCGGTGCTCGAGGGGGTACCTGCCTCGCTGCCGCCGCTGGTCAAAGCCGTGCGTATGCAGGAGAAGGCTGCCGGCATTGGCTACAAGCTGGACGACAGCCTCGAGCCCCTGCCCGACAACCCCACCGAACAGCAGTTCGGCGACCACTTGCTGGCGCTCATCCATTGGGCCCATAACCGAGGCATCAATGCCGACGATGCACTTTGCCGTGCTCTCGATCGTTTTGGCTCCGAGGTCCGCGAGTGGGAAACGCAAAAGTAAGCCCCCGTCCTTAAAATGTTAAATTTGTTAAAATTGGCCGTCATTACGGCCTTTTTTCGTACCTTTGCATTTGCAATAATTGTAAATAAATAATATAAATATATAAAAATGAAACATTTAGCGACAAGATTATTCGCCCTTACTATGTTTGCTTTGCTGCCTGCGCTGTCAATAGGCCAGACCAGCATATACAGTTGCGACTTTGAGGACGCAACAGAGAACTCGGAGTGGCTGCTGCTTGGCGGCACCTTCCCCAACCAGTGGTATATAGGTTCGGCCGTCAACAACGGCGGCACCAACGCCCTGTACATCAGCAACAACAACGGTGTCTCCAACGCCTATACCGTGAGCGTCGGTTCAACGCAGTTTGTGTTCGCCATGCGCAGCCTCACCCTTGAGGTTGGCGAGTACGTGGTGGGCTACGACTGGAAGTGCAACGGCCAGGGCAACAACGACTTCATGCGTGTGGCGATAATTCCCGAATCGATTGCCGACAGCCTCGATGCCGCTGCCACCATCGACGGCCTGCGCTACAACACTATGCCTGCCGGATGGGTGGTAGCCGACGGCGGCACCCGCCTTTCTGGCAGCAGCGCTTGGGCCAACAAACAGGCTACTGCTTCGGTCATTGCCGACGGCAACTACAAGTTGGTGTTCATTTGGTACAACAACAAAGTCGGCGGCAACCAACCCCCGGCTGCGGTCGACAACATCACTATCGTCCGCAACAACTGCATGAGCCCCGCAGGCCTCACGGTCAGCGACATCGATGTGCATGAGGCCACCCTCTCGTGGACCGGAATGGCCGGCAGCAACTACGAACTGCGCTATAGCACCGTGAACGACGTGACCACAGCCACATCGTACCCCAACACCGACTCCACTTTCACATCCGCAGTCCTCACCGACCTCGCCGCAAACACCCCATATTATGCATGGGTTCGTGTGACCTGCAACGACGAGTGGATAGCATTCCCGCAGTTCTCGACACTTTTGGCCTGTGCACCTGTAACAGGAGCGCACGTGGAGCGCGTCGACCGCAACAACGCCCTCATTTCCTGGAATTTCGGCACCGGAGCAGCCTATGAACCCACCGGGGTTGTTGTGACATATGGCTCAGCAGGCTCGACCCAGCGCACCCTTACCACCACATCCAACTACATTATCCTCACAGGCCTTGCCAGTGCCACCACTTATACGGCCTCAATCAGAACTGTATGTGATGTCGACACCGCTCAAGCTGTGACCGTCAGTTTCACTACTGCTGGCTGCAATTATGCTGTCGGCGACGGCACCAGCTCGAGCTATACCATTGGACCCAGCGACAACTATGTTTATTCAACTTACGAGTGGATTTTCCGTGCCTCCGAGCTCAATATGCCTGCAGGATACATAAGCAGCATTTCGCTCTACTGTGCCCAAGCACCAGTATCACCATACGCCGACCTGTCGCCGACATATAAGTTTTATATGGCAACTACAACGCAGAACAGTTTCTCTTCGTCAACCGGCATTTCGGCATCTAGTTTCACTGAAGTGGCTGTCAAAACCACGCATTATACATTGGGAGAGAATGTTATTACGTTTACAACCCCGTTTTACTATGATGGAGTGAGCAACCTTGTCATTGCTTTTACGCAAAGCATTCCCGGTTGGGGATCCTCGTGGGATTCGGGTCCACATTTCCGTTATACAACAACATCTTACACGTCAGGCTATTTCCATCATAATGATAATTACAGTGAATTTGCGGGAGTTGCCACGCCGACATCTAGCTCTAGTTATTTTGGCACAAAGTCCGATCGCCCTAACGTCGGTTTCCCCATGAGTTGCAATGAT
Source organism: uncultured Bacteroidota bacterium (assembly GCA_902803395.1). Taxonomy (GTDB): domain Bacteria; phylum Bacteroidota; class Bacteroidia; order Bacteroidales; family P3; genus Colimorpha. The sequence goes on along the minus strand of CADCPQ010000110.1, from coordinate 6,444 downwards.
TCCTGCTCGGCTCCGATGGTCATTGTCGACGAAGTGACTACCGACGCAATCACCGTCCATTGGGGCGACCCGCAAGATAGCACCCATTGGCGCGTTGAGTACCGAGTTGCTGGCAGCGGCAACTGGACCGTTTTCAATCCGAGTGTCGCCGAGCCCTACGCTGTCGTCACCGACCTTCAGGCTAACACCAACTACGAAATCCGCGTCGGCACCATCTGCTCCGGCTCCTCGCCCGCCTACACCTCCATTCAAGCTCGCACTCTCTGCGGCCGATACAGCTTCCCTTATATAGAAAATTTCAGCGATGCAGGCTCGCTCAACTGCTGGACCCTTGATGGACAGAGTTTTAGTTCGTCATACGGTTCTGGGAGCCTCTACAGCTACCATTCCGGTGCGCGCTATGCCGTGCTGCCGGAAATCGAGACCGTGTATGAGAACCTGCAGTTCAACTTCGATATGCGCTCCTCATCGACGTCGAGTTACGTCATACTCGGTGTGGTGTCCGATATTGAAGACCCCGACGGCAGTTTCACCGCTATCAGTGACACCGTCCACAACAGCACAACAGGCACTTTCCAGACTTTCGAGCTGCCGGTCAACTACTACGGCCCCGACGGCCGTCTGGCTCTGAAAATCTATTCGGGTTCCAACAACGTCTACATTGACAATGTACATCTTATGTACCCGCCAACCTGCTTCAAGATTGACAATGTGACCGTTAGCGGTATAACCACCACCTATGCCACCGTACAGTGGACCGACAGCGTCAACAGCAACCCCATGGGTTATGCTGTTCAAGTGGGCGATACGATGTACGTTACCTACGACAGCCCCCTCACTGTTACAGGCCTCGACTCCAACACCACCTATACAGTCAGGGTTCGCGCCATCTGCGACGATGGCGACACCGCCGAGTACTCCGACCCTGTAAGTTTCAGAACACTGCGAGCCATGCCGGCTACTGTACCGTACACCGAAAACTTCGAAAACCCTGCCACCTACGCTGGTTGGGAAATGCAGAACGGTTCTTACACCAACAAGTGGTGCATTGGTAGTGCCACCAACAACGGAGGGACCCATGCAATGTATGTCAGCAACAACAACGGTACAGCAAATACTTACAGTACGACCTTGACTTCTTATGTCTTTGCGACACGCGAGTTTCATCTCGAGCCCGGCAACTACTACCTCAATTACGACTGGAAATGCTATGGAGAGAACACCTACGACTATATGCGTGTAGCTCTTGTGCCGACGTCGCTGACTCTCAACGGATCGGATTGGACGAATTCGTCGCTGCCTTTGGAAGCTATCGCTCTCGATGGCAACACCTCCCTTGTCCTGCAAACCAATTGGCAGAGTGTTGAATATAACTTCGACCTTTGGACGGCAGGTAACTACAATCTTGTGTTTTACTGGCGCAACGACGGTTCGCAGGGCGTCGATCCACCGGCTGCTATCGACAATATCCGTTTCGCTCTCAATACCTGCCCGGCTCCCGTTGGCTTGCAGGTAGGCGCTGTAACTGCCACCTCGGCCTACATCACATGGCTCCCGCTTGGTGCCGAAACCCAGTGGCTTGTGAGCAACGGCATCGTCACCGACACAGCTTACACTGCAAGCTATACTTTCGATTCGCTCGAACCGTCGACCACCTATACTTTCACCGTGGTCGCCTATTGTGCTGTCGACGACCAGTCGTATGCAATAAGCACCACCGGAACAACGCTTTGTGCCCCTGTCGACAGCCTGCCTTACCTATATGGTTTCGAGGATGCCTCGTCAACAGGTTCGGCGGCATCGATAAATATGTGCTACGACCGTCTCAACAACACCGTTTCCAACTACCCCTATCCCTCTTCGACGTCGCGCAGCGGGCAACGAGGCCTTTATTTCTACGGGTCCTCGTCGCAGTCGCAGTACAGCTGCCTCGTGCTGCCTGAAATGACCACTCCGGTCGACAGCCTCGAGCTCTCGTTCTTCGCCCGCTTGGCCAACGCTTCCGACAATGTCATGATCCGCGTTGGTGTCATTAGCGACCCCAGCGACTACAGAACTTTCAACGAGGTGGATTACTTCATACCCCAAACTACGCAGTTTGAGGAGTATATTGTCGATTTCAACAATTACACAGGCTATAACGGCCGCATAGCCATTGCCGTAATCAGCAACCAGGGCAGTGGCTATCTGTACCTCGACGACATCACCGTCGACCGCATACCCGCCTGCCCCAAGGTACGCGATGTTGCGGTGACAGACATTACCACCACTTCGGCCAAAGTGACATGGCTCGACAACGGCTTTGCCGACGCATGGTTTGTAGACTACTCGCCCCAGCCTTTCACCGGCAGCAATAACAACTATATGTCGCGTGTTTCTACAACGCCTAGCGTCAATATCACCGGTCTCGACAGCAACCAGACCTACTATATCCGCGTCAAGGCCAACTGTGGCACCGATGTCAGCATTTACTCATACGTTGAGTTCAACACACTGCCCTATATGCCCACCATGTTGCCCTTCAACGACGGCTTCGAAAACGCTCAAACCTACGCCGGATGGGTCACACGCCAGTCGACCGGCAGCAACCCCAACCGCTGGTACATTGGCTCGGCAGCCAGCAACGGCGGCTCGAAAGCCCTCTACATCAGCAACGACGGCGGCTACACCAACGACTACAATGCTAACAGTACCTCAACCGACTATGCCTTCCGCGAGTTCTATTTCGAGGCGGGCCGCAGCACTGTCAGCTTCGACTGGCGAGCATACGGCGAGTCGACATACGACTATCTGCGAGTCTTCCTGGCTCCCGCCTCGCTTAATCTCGACGGCGTTTCGATTTCGACATCCGGTGTTCCCTCAGGCTGCATAGCCGTCGATGGCGGCAGCAAGCTCAACCTCAGCAACACGTGGCAGACGGGTGGCAGTCGAGTCGACATTGCCACTGCCGGCATCTACCGCTTGGTATTTTATTGGAGGAACGACAACTCGGGCGGCACCAATCCTCCTGCCGCCATCGACAATGTCAGAGTCCAGCCGAGCAACTGCCCCGCGCCTACGGGCCTGACCGCCGTGACGGGTGACAACAACGAGGTCATCCTCACGTGGAACCGCACAACCAACGCCACCTCGTGGGTCGTCAGCAACGGCAGCAGTGTTCGTTCCATCAACGACACTACCTGCACCTTCACCAACCTCACGCCGCGCACCACATACCTGTTCAATGTGCGCGCCGTGTGCAGTTCGATCGACACGAGCACCGTGGCCACCATCAACTTCTCGACGCCCTGCGCCGTCATCGGTATCAACGACCTGCCTTTGGTCGAGGATTTCGAGGACTATGTGGCCTCGGCGACGGCCGACATTGACCCGTGCTGGGTGCGTTACCATACCGGAAACTCCTTCTATCCCTCTGTCAACAGTTTCTATCATTATAGCGGCGACAAGAGCCTCAACTTTCCCGGCATCCACAACTGCTACGTGGCCCTGCCCGAAATCAACGTCGATCTTGCACGTCTGCAGCTCACGTTCTTCACCCGTTCGCTCAACAACGACGGTGTCAACGTCGAGGTTGGCGTGATGTCCGACCCCACCGACACGTCTACTTTCCGTCTCGTGACGACCATCGTGTCCGACACCGTGTGGCGTCCCGCCACGGTCTATTTCAACGCCTACACAGGTCCTGCAGGCCGCATAGCTATCCGCGGCAACCATTTGGGCGCCTATGTCGACAGCCTTGTGGTCGACATCGCCACGGGTTGCCCGGTGCCTATCAACATCAACGTCGTCGAGCCCGGCGACACCTCGGTCGTCATTGAGTGGAGCGGCAACTCCGACTCGTACCGTGTGCAGTACCGCCCGCAGGGTTCGCCCAACTGGATCGACCTCGGCACTTTTACTTCGACTACGGCAACTATCTCCGGCCTCTTGCCCATCAGTAACTACGAGGTGCGGGTGAGTGGCATCTGCAATGGTCAGCAGGGCGACTGGAGTTTAGTGGCGACTATCACCACCATCGAGGCCGCCAACGGCTGCAACCCGGTGCAGAACCTTGCCATGTTCGACATCGGCTCGACGGCCGCCCGCGTGGCGTGGAACTATAGCGACACCGTCGTCGGTGTCCGTTTCGAGCTCCGTTACGGCGCCGCCGGCTTCGACATCGACAACGGCTCCTACGTCGACACCATCGTCAGCAGCCGCACCCACATCATCGAGGGCCTCGCTTCCCTCACGGCTTACGACATATACTGCCGTGCCGTCTGCGCCGACGGCTACCGTAGCCTCTGGGCCGGTCCCGCGGTCTTCACCACCATCGGTATCGACGCCGTCGGGTTCGACGCCCATGTGGCCCTCTACCCCAACCCCGCCAACGGCCGGGTGACGGTGAGCGTCGAGGGCGCTACGGGCCAGGTCCGCATCGAGGTTGTCGACCTCAACGGCCGCACCGTGGTAGCCGACAGCATGAATGCTTCCGAGGGCTCCCGCCAGCTCGATATCAGCAACCTCGCCAAGGGTGCCTACTTTGTTCGCATCTACGGCGACGGAGTGAACAGCGTACGCAAACTGATAGTGAAGTAAGGCCGAACTAAACCCGAACCAAACCCGAACCAAGCCTATCCAAAACACTGATTTTGAATGAAACAGGTAACCGACTTTATAATAGAGGAACGTGAACAGCGTGGCGCACAGTATTTTACGCTCACACTGCGTCACCCTTCGCAAATGCAGAAAATAGTTCCCGGGCAGTTTGTCGAAGTCCGTGTCGACGGCTGTCGCGAGGTCATGCTGCGCCGCCCGATATCGGTTCACGACGTCGACGAGGAGCGCGGCACTCTCAAACTCCTCATCCAGATTGTCGGCCGCGGCACCCGCCGTCTGGCCCAGCTCGGGGTGGGGGAGAGGCTCAACCTTGTCTATCCCCTGGGCAACGGATTCGACCTCGGCGTGTCAGAGGGCTCGCGTGTGTTGCTCGTTGGCGGCGGCGCCGGCTCGGCTCCGCTCTACCACTTGGCCAAAGAGCTCTCGCACCGTGGCGTGAGGCCCACAATCCTCATCGGCGGCCGCAACGCCGGCCTCATACCGGTGCGCGACGAGTTTGAGCAGTTCGGCGACCTCTGCATCGCCACCGACGACGGCTCGCTCGGCCATCGCGGCCTGGTGACTGAACATCCTTGCTTCGCAGCCAGTTACGACCGCATCTACACCTGTGGCCCAACGCCGATGATGAAGGCTGTGGCCCAGTCGGCCTTGCAGCGCGGCATCGAGTGTTATGTGTCGCTCGAAAACATGATGGCCTGCGGCGTCGGTGCCTGCCTCTGCTGCGTGGTCGACACCGACGAGGGGCACCTCTGCGTCTGCAAGGAGGGTCCAGTGTTTAACGCCGAAAAACTGAAAAAATTGTGGAACCTGTGAAAATTTTTTTGAACAATGCTTGAAGTCAAGATACACAACCTCGTTCTGAACAATCCGGTCATGACCGCGTCCGGAACTTTCGGCTACGGCCTCGAATTTGCCGATTTCATCGACCTCTCGCGCCTCGGCGGCATCGTAGTCAAAGGCACCACCGGCGAGCGTCGCCAGGGCAACCCATATCCCCGCATGGTCGAGACCCCCTCGGGCATGCTCAATTCCGTGGGTCTGCAGAATGTCGGCGTCGGCCGTTTCTGCAGCGAGGTGTACCCCAAAATCAAAGACCTGAAAACCAACGTTATAGTCAATGTCAGTGGCTCATCCATCGATGAATACTGCGACGTGGCTTCGCAAATCGACGCTCTTGACAACATCCCCGCCATCGAACTCAACATCAGCTGTCCCAACGTCAAATGTGGCGGCATGGGCTTCGGCACCAGCCCCGATATGGCGGCCCAGGTTGTCGGCGCGGTGCGCAAAGTGTATCATAAGACATTGATAGTCAAACTTTCGCCAAACGTCACCAGCATTGCCGAGATAGCCAAAGCCGTCGAGGGTGCCGGCGCCGACAGCGTGAGCCTCATCAATACGCTGTTGGGCATGGCCATCGACATCGAGCGTCGCCGTCCCTTCATGGCCAATGTCACTGGCGGCCTGAGTGGTCCCGCGGTGAAGCCTGTGGCCGTCCGCATGGTATGGCAAGTGGCTCATGCTGTGAAGATTCCGGTTGTCGGATTAGGCGGCATTTGCACCGCCGAGGATGCCATTGAATTTATGATGGCCGGCGCCACGGCCATCGAGGTGGGCACCGCCAACTTCATCGACCCCGCCGTCACCGTCAAGATTATCGACGGCATGGAGCAGTGGTGCAAGAAACACGGAGTCAACGACATCAACGAGATTATCGGCATTATATGATATTGATTGCCGACAGCGGGAGCACGAAGACTACGTGGATGGAGGTGGAGTCTGGTAACAAGGTGGTTACCGAAGGCTTGAACCCCCATTTCACCAGCGACGAGTCCTTCCTCGCCG
>CADCPQ010000109.1 GCA_902803395.1 uncultured Bacteroidota bacterium | reverse complement strand
ACTTGACCTTGTCGAACTTCATCTTTTCGAGCACACGGCGGCTCCAGCATACGAATCCGGCGGTGGCGTCGCACACCTTCATGCCGGTAACAATCTTGACGTATTTCGAGGCGAAATAGCTCATAAGCAGACGGGTCATGGGCCAGTTGACGACCGAGATTTTGCCGTCGACGTAGCGCGAGCCGACCACCACGTCGCCCTTGCCCGACGAGCAGGCATTGTAGAGGTGGATGAGGTCGTCGGGGTTGTGGCTGAAGTCGGCATCCATCTCAATCATATATTCGTAGCCGTGCTCGTTGCCCCAGCGCATACCGTCGAGGTAGGCGGTGCCGAGGCCCAGCTTGCCCTTGCGTTCGACGATGAACAGGCGGTTCGGGAACTCGGTCATCAGCCGTTTCACAATATCGGCGGTGCCGTCGGGCGAGTTGTCCTCGATAATGAGCATATCGAATTCTTTTTCGAGCGAAAACACCTTGCGGATAATCTTCTCGATATTCTCTTTTTCGTTGTAGGTTGGGGTTATAACCAGTGTATCAGACATATCTGTGAGTTTTTGCAAAAATCAAAGTGCAAAGATACGAATTTTTTCCGGATTCTGTAAAAAATATTTTTGTCGAGTCGGAAAATATTAGTAATTTTGCAGCGTGAGAGGCTTCCCGTCGAGGCTGGCTTCGGTCAGTATATCATTGCGGTAGACCAGTTTCATCGAGAAGAATGGGGCGTCGGGGTTGAGCAGCAGACGCAGGAAAAGCCGGTCGCCTTCCCATAGGTTGAGGTCCATGAGGCGGTCCTTGTCGACCCACGCCAGGTCGCCTTCGTCGCAGTCGGTCAGGCTGCCGCGCCACTCGTCGGCGGTGAAGAGGTGCATATACTCGTTGGGCCATGTGTCGGAAATGAAGGTCACGATGCCGCGATAGTGCCAGCGTGTGATGTCGAGGCCGGTTTCCTCGCGCACTTCGCGCAGCATACACTCGTCGGGGCTTTCGTCGGCCTCGCATTTGCCGCCCACGCCAATCCATTTGTCGTGCGAGGCGTCGTTTTGTTTCTTGACGCGGTGCAACATCAGGTATTGTCCGCCGTTGTCGATATAGCACAATGTGGTTTGTTTCATGCTTTAAAAACGCCGCTTGTGAAAAAATATTTTGTGCAATCGCATTTTTTTTGTATTTTTGCAAAAATTATTTGCAACTTTATCATGGAGAACGATAAAATAAAGATTTCAAAGAAAAGCACTTTCATCTGGCGGGCCATAGGCTTTGCCGCCGTCGGAGTGCTCTGCCTGTGCATTCCGGGCCTCACTCTCAACCTCTTTTCGTACATAACCGGCGGAGTGCTCATCCTCGTCGGAGTGCTCACTTTCATCATGTGGCTGCGGTCGGCGCAGTTGCTGCCGGCCAACACCGTGCAGCTCGTTTCGGCCATAGCCGAGGTGGCTCTGGGCGTGACGTTCCTGCTCAAGCCCGACAGCATGGCCTTCATTGTCGGAATATTCCTGCTGTGCGAGGGTCTGAGCAGCATAGTGCGCTCGGTCAATTACCGCCGTGCAGGCTCCAAAAATGGCGTATGGCTGTTAGCCGTAGGCATCGGCGCCGCAGTGATAGGCGTATGCGCCATGATCAAGCCCGTTGTGGGTGCCGTGACAATCGGCGTGGTCGTAGGCGTTGGTTGCCTGTTTATCAGCTTCGGCAACATCATGGCCGCCACCGGTCTGAAAAAGGTGGAGCGTTTCCTGAACCGCGTCAAGGAAGACATCGAGTCGAAATTCGACTCCTCGAACCGTTTCGAGGAGGCCGAGATTGTGGAGGATGAAAACCATGAATAACAGTTTCTTAGACCTTATCAAGGAACGTCGCAGCATCCGCTCATACCGCCCCGAACAAATCGCCGACGACGAGCTGCGCGCCGTGCTCGAGGCCGGCACCTATGCACCCACTGGCCACGGCCGTCAGGACCCGTGGATTGTGGCTGTGCAGAATCCCGCCATGCGCGAACGCCTGAGCCGCATGAACGCCTCGTTCATGAACCCTGCCCCCGACGGCGACCCCTACTACGGAGCCCCCACCATCGTTCTCGTCTTCTGCTCGCAGCCCGAGCAGTGCCCCACGGGTTTCGCCGACGGCTCGCTGGTGCTCGGCACAATGATGTTGGCTGCACAGGCCGCGGGCCTCGGCTCGTGCTGGATTAATCGCGAGCGCGAGATGTTCGCCACCCCCGAAGGCCGCAAAATCATGGCCGAGCTGGGACTGCCCGAAGGCCTGATGGGAGTCGGCGCCCTCGCACTGGGCTATGCCGCCGCTCCGCCAAAGCCCAACAAACCCCGCAAGGACAACTATTACAGAGTGATAAAATAGCCGCAATCCCGACAACAATGCTACCCAAGATAGGCAAATACCCCTTCAAGGCCGAGGCTTTCCGCTGCAATATGCTCGGCTATCTGCCCTACCAGCAGATGGGCAACTATATGCTCGACGCCGCCGACCTCCACGCCAACGAGCGCGATTTCGGCATGACCTATCTCATGCCGCGCAACCTGGCGTGGGTCCTGTCGCGCTTTTCGGTCGAGTTTACCACCATGCCGCGCCCTGCCGAACCGTTCACCATCGAGACCTGGGTCGAGAGCACCATGCGCCTCTTCACCTCGCGCAACTTCCGCGTCACCTCGGGCGACCACGTGTGCGGCTACGGCCGTTCGGTGTGGGCCATGATCGACACCGCCACCCGCCAGCCCGCCAACATCCTCGCTGTGCGCGACGGCGAGATGACCCAGTGGGTCGACGCGACCATCGAGTGCCCCATCGACCCTCCGGCCAAGTTCCGTTTCACCCAGCAGCAGCGGCTGGTACGCACCCTCGAAACACGCTTCAGCGACGCCGACATCAACGGCCACATCAACAGTATGCGCTACATCGAGCACGTGCTCAACCTGTTCAACCCCGAGTGGCACCGCGAACACTTCGTGCGCCGCCTCGATGTCTCCTACATGGTCGAAAGCCACTGCGGCGATGTGCTCAACTTCTACCTCGAGGAGTCCGCCGACGCCATCGGAGTCCGCGTGACCAAGAACGCCGCCGGCACTCCCGACGAAGCCGACGCCTGCCGCTGCCGTATACTTATATAATAAGTTGACAATCAACGCCAAATATCCTCATTCCTCGCCCCAACATCGACCCGGGGCCCACTCCGCCTACCCCTGCCCGATGTAAGGCCGAACCAAGGCCGACCCAAACCCGAGGAGAACCCATTCAACAGTTTGATTCCCAATGATTTATATTAAAATTTATAAACCATTGATTTTCAGACAGTATTCCCCTAAGGCATGGTGGGCAACAAAAAAATTTGGCCATTTTAGAAAATAGTTGTATTTTTGCAGTCGGAAAAACAAGCAAAAGTATGACTATACACGAGAGCAAAGAGGCTATCCAAATATCGGTTCCTACAAAAGAGGAACTGCAGAATATCTTTTCTGCATCGTGTGTGGAGTCGGCGGCAGAAGCCGAAGGTGTCTCTTCTGCCGATATGTACAATCGCATGAAAGCTGTTAATCTCTTTTCGGAGTTGATTTATCCTTGCTATGAAACCCTGCATACCCAGAGCCGGAGAATCGTGACAGAAGATATCTTGGAAGCATTACACCGCAGGGAAGCCAAAAAAGGAGTAGCCGTATGAAAGTTTATCATGGAGGAACTGAAGTAATCAAACGTCCTGAAGCAAGCAAAGGCCGTCTGGGACTGGATTTTGGCCAAGGATTCTATGTTACGGATATCCAGAGCCAAGCTGAGTCGTGGGCCGACCGTATGGCGCGCATCAGGATGGAGAGTGGCATTGTATGTGTTTACGATTTCGACATTGATACTGCAAAAAAACAGTGTTGTTATAAAAAATTTGACGAATACGACGAAACTTGGTTAGAATTTATCGTTGCCAATCGGCAGGAGGCATATCGTGGCGAAACATATGATATCATCGAAGGTGGCGTAGCCAACGACAGGGTTATTGATACTGTTGAGGCATACATGGCTCATCTTATGCCTCTGGAAGCCGCTTTACAAGAGCTCTCCAAACACCGTCCCAACAACCAAATATGCATTTGTTCTCAGGAGGTGCTGGACAACCATTTACATTTTGTTGAATCGTATAATATTAGATGATATGCTAAGTCCGTTGTTGATGTGGAATAAGATAGGCCGGATAGTGAGCCTGATAGCCTCGGACATGAACATCAGTTCCGAACAAGCTTTGGATATGTTCTATCGTTCCCGTACCAACCAGCTTATGCGCGACCCCAATGTGAAACTCTACACCTTCGGCGACCGTTACTTAGCCGACGAAGTAATGATGGAAAAGAGATAACAGATTTTTATTGTATCTTTGCAGTCGGAAAAAATCAATAGATATGCCCGTATCAAAAAAAACTTATGACACAGATCAACAGCCTTCATTGATGGCTAATGCAACACCTGTCAGAAAAACCGAAAGGTTGACAGTTGAAGAGTATTTCGACGAGGTCAAAAGGGTTTTGCACAAAAAATATGAAGACGTACAAATATGATGTTGTTGTCGTTGACCGCATAGTGAAATCAAAGAATATCACCAAATAAGTAATCAAAATAGAATATAAAACCGACAGAAAAATAGAAAACTGAAAAAGTAAAACATTATAACATAAGCATTGACTACCATTTCGCGTTCAAAATAAGCCTAGGAAACTGATTTTGACAAATCGGAGTAGTAAGTTCAAGGTAAGCCTTTTCTGGTAAACCAAGTAATGTTGCTGGTAGCCGCCGCCGTTTGGCGTGGGCTTTGCAACATTACAGGGGTTTCTTCCTAGGCTTTCCCTGAACGCAAATAGAGGCTCACGCCTTTTTCATTGCCGATT
>CADCPQ010000108.1 GCA_902803395.1 uncultured Bacteroidota bacterium | reverse complement strand
GCGAACTCCATTGTCTTGCGTCGCAGTGTCGGCGTGTTTTTCTCGCCGTACAGGTACCACGCCAGCATTCCGGCACGGAAACCCACAACGGCGGCACGACGGCAGAACACGTCGCGTGTGCGGTCGTTGCTTCGCACTGCTGCCGCCTGCTGCATTCTGACCCACGTCTCGAGCTCCTTGCACAGGAAGCCGAGCTTCATCTCATGTTCGGGCTGCACCGTGTCGCCGATGAAAGAAACGTCGTTCAGTCGCACAAGGTTGACATCCACGATGTTTTTCTCGTCCTCGGTGAGGTCTCGCCATATCGGAATCGACTTGCCGAACTGGTCGGGCAGCGTGACGAAAAACACACGGCTCACAAGGCCGTCCTCAATGTCGGGATAGAAACGGCGCATGGCTTTCGGGGTGCCGAGGTACAGCGTGTTGTAGTACAGCCTGACGATACCGCTGAACGAGTTCTCGCTGGCGTAGTCCTGGCCGTACTCGGCATTGTCGAACGCACAACGCAGGGCGTCGCTGAAATTGCTGAAACCGCGCTTGAATGCCTTGTACACCGTGTCGATTTCCTCGGCCATGGCGAAAAGGTGCAAACCCTTTGCGTTGTACATACGTATGAGCAGCTGTGTCATCGAGGCCGTGGGCGGCATTATGCGGATGAGCGGCACAGGACGTTCGCCCAGAATTTCGCCCATGTTCTTTTTGTCGACCTTGACGTTGAGCATTTTGAGCTCCTTGACCTTGTCGTTGTATTCGTGTTCTTTCTCACGTGCCTCGGTGTCGGCCTTGATTATCTGGCTCAACTCCATATTGACGAGCTTGCGCACAAAGCTCTTGCCGCTGGCCTGTGGCGCCTCGAGCGACACCTGGAACGTCGGCGAATGCATAGCGCCGTCGAGATACCTCGCCCTCAGTCGGCTGCCTAACGTGCCGAGTATCGGCAGCTGGCACACTATGGCGGCCAACTTGAAATCGGGCGGTGCGGTGTCGTACACTTGCTGGAAGATGGGCGGCAGCGGTGGCACCTTCGAGATGTCGGTCAGTTTCTCAAACTCGTCGCTTTCAAGGACCTGGACGCCAGTGTCGCTCTGCAGCTTGCGCTGCTGGTCGATACGGTCGAGGAAGTTGCGGAAGTCATACGGCATTTCGGCTGCCCTCTTTTGATTAATTGCCTGCTGGGCTATACGCGCCACCTCTTGTTTCGAGAGGCCACAGGACGGCAAGGCGGCGGCCAGCGCGGTGGCGTTGAAGTCGCATATGTAGCGCAGTTTCGTCGCGAAACGGAACAACTCCTGATTGCGCACTCCTTTCTGCGGTTCGCCGCCGTGCTGCTCAAACCACATCTTGGCTATCTCTTTTAGCGGGATTCCCTTGTAATCCTCTTGCACCCCGAACAGGCCGCCTCGCTGGTCGCCGATTTCCCCGGCGCTTTCAAGCGTCATTTGTGCTTCGGGCTCTTTCGCCTCGATGGAGTACACGCAACCGGGCTCGTCCTCGAACAACGCCTTGTAGTTGGCAAAGTAGGTGTACTCTGGAGCGACAACGAAACTGCTGCGCGCCCAGTCCTTACAGGCCGCGTCGTATTCGCAGCCAATCTGCGACGCCAACCACTGCTGGCACTCGGCAATAGTTGTGAACTCAGGCCGGCACTTGGCGACGAGACGCAAACCGTGACCGCTTGCCGTCTTGCCGGCAAACAGTATGCCGAGTTCATCCTTGCGGCCTATTATGCCGCCCCACAGCTTGAAAGGATTGTCGACGTGGTCCACGTCGAGCATGAACAACCCCGAGGGCTGTGCGTTGGCGTTTTTGCGAATACCTTGCTCGAACGCCGCCTGCCATGTGACGATAGGCAAATCCCTCTTTAACTTCGACTTCAGTTCATCGTCGCCGTCGTCGTGCGCCTTTGCTATTTTCACGCATAGTTCGCGAGTGCCTTCGCTATATTTGTCGAAAAGCTCCGCCGTGCATATTTCGCCACGCGACGCGACTGTTTTAAAAATACAGAATCTCATTCTTTTGAAAATTTTGTTGCATATTCAATCATGTTTCTTACTTCGGCAACAAGGTTGCTCTCGACGTACTTCGTGTTGAGATCGAAATGGAATATCCCGCTGAAAGTGCCGTCGGGCCGGCTCATCAGCGTGAAATGCTTACTACGTACTACGAGCTTGTTGCGAATACCGCGAGGCGGAGCCTTTACAAAAGTAAATCTGCCCTCGGGCGCATTCAGCAAACCACGGCCGTGGTGAATGTTCCCGGACTCGAAAGGCGAATCCGAGAACACTTCAAGCTGAATGTCGTTGTATCTCCGATATTCTCCCATGGCCGTAAGTTTTTAGAGTGACGCGATGTTTTGGAAGTCGACGATGTTGATTTCGGTGCTCCAACGCTGGTTGCCGTCCTTGTCGGTAAACTGCCGTGCAGTCGGCACAATCTTGAAGTTCCACAAGTTGCCGGGTATAACCTTGCGGGTCTCGGTCTTGTAGGCCTCCATGAACTTTTCGGCTTTTTCGCCCCATACATTACCAGCCAGCGAAAGGCCGCTCTGGGCGTCGTTTACAACGACCGTTGCACGTTTCCAGTCACCTCTCTCCGAAGTGCCGCTAACAATTTCAGGCTTGTTAGTTACCATTCCTTTGAATTCCATAGATTTTTTTTTAATAGTTAAACAATAAATCACCGATTTTCACGTTATACTGATGAAAAACGGTGCAAAAGTATGAAAATATTCTAACATAATGAGAAAATTTTCTAACATATGAGAACACGATTACGTCAGTTTATTGAAAGTCAAAATCTTACGAATGCAAAATTCGAGAAGCTTTGTGGCTTCTCGAACGGCGTAGTAGGTAAATTTTTCGTCAGCGGTTCGACTTTTTCGGTCTCTTCGTTGCAAAAAATACACGAAGCGTTCCCTTCGCTCAATATAGACTGGCTCGTGTGCGGCCGCGGCAATATGATTTACAGCGAGTTAAGCAGCGAGGCTGCAAAGGACAAGGAGTTTATCCGTGTGTTGCTGCAGCGCGTCAGCGATTTAGAGAACCGATAATCCACCACAATTTTCCAATTTGCCAAAATGCCTTGCCAATGCAGGGGCATTTTAGGTAGTTTTTTATTAATGAATATATTAAATATATAATATATATTCATATATTTACATTTTTTCGCGAAGGCCGAACATAGCGAAGGCAAAAAGGCAAATTGGCAAATTCAATAAACTGCCAACTTACCACCAACGTATCGCCAACATATTCCGTATATATTAATAATATATATTTACTACTTTTTTTTCAACATTTTAGAATTTTTTCTCGCAATATTAGAAAAAAGTCGTATCTTTGCACCGTCAAACATCACCACTATGGCAAGGATACAACCACATAACGGCAACATTCTCAGAGGTCTGGTCGGCAACGTTGTTATCAGACAAACCTCTCAAGGGACCATTTTGGCCTCGCGTCCGAGCTTCAGCGGCAAAAAAACAGCCACCTCGGCACGTGCAAGATTGAAGCTTGCAAACATCAGCAATATGTATTCGCGATTTGCCCCCTGCCGTTATGCCTGTCGTGCCGACGGGCGGCAGACACCACGGGAGAGACGGAGCCGTTTCATCGGCTCGAACCTCGGCCTGCCGGGTATCTGGCTGACGAAACGCGAGGCGCAGAGTGGCAAACTTGTGCTTGCAGCGTACCAGATGAACCAGGGCGTGTTGCCTTCGATATCGCTCTACCCTGCCGGACAAGGCGTGTTCACAACGTCGCTGCTCATCAATCCCGACATGGAGAGTGCACCGCAAACGGTGGCACAGCTCACAAGGGCGCT
Organism: uncultured Bacteroidota bacterium; assembly: GCA_902803395.1. Classification (GTDB taxonomy): domain Bacteria; phylum Bacteroidota; class Bacteroidia; order Bacteroidales; family P3; genus Colimorpha. The sequence continues at coordinate 4,185 of CADCPQ010000108.1, read as the reverse complement.
GATACTCAACAACGACGAGTGGCTGCAGGGCGACCGCCTTGTGCTGATTACCGCAAAGTACAACGCGCAACAGGTTTGCGAGTGGCCTGTACACCTCAACGATTCCGACGTGGCGCTGTCGGACGTCATGCCGCCCGAAGTGGTGTTCAGCGCCATGTACATCGAGTTAAGGTTTTCCGAGCCGTGTGCGTTCTACCTGTTGCACGTGCGCGAGGGTAAGACGCCACGGTACTCGACGCAGTTCCTCGAACTATATGATATTGACAACTCGCAGTATGCAAGCGACGAGGCTTTCAGAGCAGCGGCGCGGTCATACGGCTATCCAACACAATGAATACAGCAGCCGCGGTGCTGTAGAAATAAATCATCAAACAAAATTTCAAAACTATGGGTAAAATCAAATCAGGAATCCTTGGTGGATTCAATGGAAAAGTCGGCAACGTTATCGGCTTCGCATGGAAAGGTCGCGCTGTCATGCGTGGTATCGCTCAGAGCGTCCACGACCCCAAAACTGAGAAGCAGCAGCTTGCTCGTGAGCGTTTCAAGATGATTCTCGCTCTCTGCGACCTCATCGGCTTCGAGAACCTTGGCGGCGGCCTGAAAGCTGCTGGCAACGCTCTCAAGAAACGTATCACCGCTGGCAACGAGTTTGTGAAACTCAACTACGGTGCCATCACTGGCAACGAACTCGGCAACCTCGCCGTCTCTTACGGCGACGTGGCCGTTTCGAAGGGCAAATGCCCCGGCGTTATCCTGCGTGGCAACGTCACCAGTGACGACCCCGGTGCTGCTCACATTGCTTGGATTAACAACGCCGGTCAGGCTGGTACCTCGGACGCCGACGTTGTCAAAATCCTCGCTGTCGACCCCGAGCAGGAAGTTACCTCGGTGTTCAGCTCCAACCGTTCGGTTGGCTCGGTCGACCTCGACCTGCCCGGCTTCATGACTGGCCATGCAGTGCATTTCTATGTGTACTGCATCAGTGTTGACGGCAGCAAGGTGTCGAACAGCGTCTACGCTGGTAAGGTCACCATCGCCTAAGAAAGGAGGCGATTATGGCAAACAACAAAGTCGACCCCGAAACCATGCAGAAAATCATCAAGGTGGCTATCGCTGTGTTGACCGCCTTGTTGGGTTTCTTCTCGGGAGTAGGCGCACAAGCGGCAGTGTTTCACTTCAGCATGATGTAGCTTTACCGCTACACATGACACGAGGGTGCGAAATTCGCACCCTCTTTTTGTTTTGACTTTTGTCTTTTGATTTTCAATGTTACGGCGGTTTTCGAATCCGCCGAGTTGCTGTTTCCAGCAACCACAACCGCAAGGGTTGTGTTCACCGCTTCGCTATCGAGGCCTTACACTGTAAGCCCTCTTCTCCCTTTTTTATTTTGCAATTTGTCTTTTTATTCACACCCTGAGTGGAGTCCAGTTTGAGGCTCCACCCTATTTTATTTTTAGATATTAAAAAATTATTCGTATCTTTGCAGTTCGAAAAAATCGTTTAAGGTCGCAATGTGCGACCTTAAACACACGGGAATATGGCAAAGAAGAAAGAAACAAAGACTACTGCGGTTGTCGCAAAAAACGACAACCTCAATGATGAACCGGTCACAAATTGTGACCACCTCCTGACAATCAAGCCAATAGAAGATACAATAATAACCATTCGGGGTGTCCAAGTGATAGTCGACCGCGACCTGGCCACACTCTATGGAGTAGAGACCAAGTCATTGAATCAAGCCGTTAGACGCAATATCAATAGATTTCCTTCCCGCTTCCGTTTTCAATTGACAAAAGAAGAGGTCAATGAGGTGGTAACAAATTGTGACCACCTCCTGAGTATCAAGTACTCACCAACGCTTCCTTACGTTTTTACCGAGCAGGGAGTTGCCATGTTGGCATCAGTTCTTCACAGCGATACTGCCGTTGATGTCAGCGTGAAAATCATGGATGCATTTGTGGCCATGCGTCATTTTATTGCTTCCAATGCACAAGTGTTTCAGCGGCTGGAAGTCATCGAGCACCATCAGTTGGAGATGTCGTCCCACCTGACGAAAAACGACAATCAGATTGCCGAGATTTTCAAACGGCTCGACCAAGAGAACACCACTCCCACCCAGGGCATATTCTTCGACGGGCAGATATTCGATGCCTACACCTTTGTTTCCGACCTCATACGTTCCGCCAAAAAGAGCATTGTTCTCTTCGATAACTATGTAGATGATACCGTGCTGACGATGCTCGACAAGCGCAAGTCCAAGGTGACGGCCACCATCTACACCAAGAGCGTCACGAAGCAGTTCTCGCTCGACCTCGCGAAGCACAACGCCCAGTATCAGCCCATCGACGTGAAGCCTTTCGACAGGATACACGACCGCTTCCTATGTATCGACAACACCGTTTATAACATCGGCGCCTCGTTGAAAGACCTCGGCAAGAAGTGGTTTTCCTTCAACAAGATGGAGATGACTGCGAAAGAACTGCTGGGAAATGTGAAGTAACATTCCTTTAAAGTCTCTGCGTAATTCACTTTTCACAATTTTCATTCTTTTTTTCGCACATTTGTGCGAAACTTTATTTTGCCGGTTTAAAAATTATTCGTATCTTTGCAGTTCGAAAAACAACATAATAGTAATTGATAAAAACAACATAAAAACAGAAATATAAGAGATTAAATAATAATAGTTTAACATAGCGTTTGCTACTATTCGGAAGTTCTAAAGTTGGCGCTTTAATAACTATCATCGCGAATAAGTTCTGCGAACGTCTGCGCGAAGCGTAGATGGAACTTATTGATGATAGGAGTTGCGCCAACACTCAAGAACTTGGTAAGCGAAGTTTACGCTTTCTTGTTGTCCGGTGTTGACGCAACTTCTTTTCCCGATAAGTAGTCCGCGCTGAAAAACGCAGACATATGGCCACTACCATAAACGATATCCTTTATGATATTCGTTTGAAAGCCACTACCGAAAAGGAAAAAGGTACTGACTTTGAACGACTGATGAAATTGTGGTTCCAGACCGAGCCACGATACAATGACCTTGAAAAAGTATGGCTTTGGGAAGAGTTTCCCGGACGTAAAGACTTCGGAGGAAAAGACCTCGGTATAGACCTGGTTGCCCGTACTGAATATGGCGATTACTGGGCAATTCAATGCAAGTGCTACGCAGAGGATGCCACCATTGACAAATGTGCCGTCGATAGCTTTCTGTCTAACGCCAGCCGCACTTTTACCGACCCCGATACATTCCAAACACGCGAATTTTCCAATCTTGTGTGGGTTCAGACCTCACGCAAACGCTGGGGCGTGAATGCAGAAACTGCCATCCAGGGATTGAGCAAGCCTTTCAACCGTATCTCGCTCTATGACTTGGAAATTTCTCCCGTTGATTGGGATAAACTGAAAGCTGGCTTATATGGCGACAAGGCAAAGTTGCCAGGAAAGAAGCCTCTGAAGCATCAGTTGAGGGCTATGTCAGATGCGTATGATCATTTTGTAAAAAATGGCCACGAACGCGGCAAGTTGATTATGGCTTGCGGTACTGGAAAGACATATACTTCTCTGAAAATAATGGAACAGATGACTCCGAAGGATGGCTTCGTCCTCTTCCTTGTGCCGAGTATCGCTCTGCTCGGTCAGACGCTCAACGCATGGATGGCAGACAAATCGGACGATATGCGCGCCGTATGCGTCTGCTCGGATGCAAAGGTCACTCGCGAGATGCACGATGCCGACGATGAAGATGCCAGCATTGTCGACCTTGCTGTTCCTGCCACTACCGACACTCGCAAGATCCTGCGACAACTGAAGAAATACGACAAGGAGCAAAACCGCACTGTCATTTTCTCCACCTATCAGAGCATTGATGTGGTGAAAGATGCTATCGATCTCTATAAACGCGAGGTGGATTTGATTATCTGTGATGAAGCTCGCCGAACCACAGGCGTGGTGCTGAAAGACAAAGAGGAGAGCAACTTCACCAAAGTCCATAAGAACGATTTTATCAAGGCGAAGAAGCGTCTCTATATGACCGCTACCCCGCGCCTATATAGTGCAAATGTAAAGGTGAGGGCAAAGGAGGACGAGAACATCGACACCCTCTGCTCGATGGATGGCCCCGAATATGGCGAGGAGTTCCACCGTCTGACCTTCAACGACGCTGTGGCGCAAGGACTGCTGACCGAT
>CADCPQ010000107.1 GCA_902803395.1 uncultured Bacteroidota bacterium | reverse complement strand
GGGGTAGCTCTGCAGGCGGCCGTTGACGCTGGTGGACATATCGCTGGGACCTATGAAAAGGACGAGGGCTCCTGGGCAGCAGTTGCGGACGCGGTCAATCTGGCGCCCTATGGAATGGCAGTAGGTGTCGAGGGGCTTGCGGCTGCGCAGGTATGGCACCGAGTTGCCGCCGAACTGCATGATTACGAGGCCGACATCCATAAGGCGGTAGGCATCGGCGAGCTGGGCGGAGTCGACCAAGGTGAATTGTTGGCCGGAGCAGCCACGCATGGGTATGTTGTCGACAGCCACGCCACCGGCGCCGTCGACCATGATGCCGAAGAGTTCGGCGTCGCCGCTCACGTTGACGCGAATGGTGTTCAAGGCCGAGTCGAGCCTCAACTTGGCAGCCACGACACCGGTAGTGTCGAACACGAAATTAGTATCGAGGCTGGCTTTGCGGTTGCCGAAAGCGACGTTGAGACGACCTCTCGTGCAGGCCAGCAAAGTGACTGTTTGGAATGAGCCGAGCAACGAGTCGACACGTTTGTTGGTCGGAGCCTTGATAGTGGTCGATGCCTGTCCGGCGAGGCGGAAATCCTGAATCATGGGGCCATAGGGGCCGCGGCGGCTGCGGTGCACAGTGCTGTCGCCAAACGGGGCCTGATGGACCAGCGAACCGGAGGCCGCGATGCTGACCGCCGGCGAACCGATGATGGTGCGGAACGGCACCATGCCGGCTCCCGAGCCGCCGAAGGTGTGCTGCAAAGCCGCGCGCAGTCGCGAGCTCATGCGGTCCATCTCTATTTGCGAGTCGCCGTAATGCACAACACGCACGGTGCGGCTCTCGGCAGCGGCGCGTTCCATGCGGGCGAAGAGGGGGTCGAAGAACTCGTCATAAGGAAGCCAGAAGCGGGTGTCGGCAGTATCGGCCACACGGGAGAGAAACTCGATGGAATCGCGCACATCCTGCAATTCGGGGTTCTCGGCGTCGGCGAGATAGGCTTCGACGTCAAGGGCAGCCGAGTCGGACTCGGTGCCCAACACCCGTGCCATCGACGGCATCCGTAGCGTCACGCCACCCACTTCGACTCCCCCGGCAGGGAAAACCAAGCAGGCCACGGCTAACAACGCCACAGTCAATATGATGAATATGAGTGTCTTGTACGGTTTCATCGGATTACGTTTCGGAGTGCAAAAATACACAAAAAAAATGAAACGTAAATGGTGAACGGTGAAAAATGTATCAAAAGCCCCCTGGACTGTATCAATTCCTCGTTTTCAATCCCCGAAACTGACAGACAGCGAGGTGTCGGAGCGCTCCACTTTGACTCTCATGAGCGGGCTGTTAGCCGAATATCGAGCGCCGCGACGGCCTATGCTGATGTTGCCGCGGTAGGTGCCCGAAGGCAGCTTGGCAGGAGGCACCATGCTGCAGCGGACCACGGCGGTACCGTGAGCCGGGATGGTGTCGTGAAGTATACCCTTGAACCCCGGCCAGTTGCGTTCCTCGTAGGCTACGGCCAGTTGAAGCCCGACGGTGTCGCCCTCGGAAGTCAAAACGTCGTATGGATAGGGGTTGTCGACCACAAACTCCATCAGCAACCGACCCGTGCTGTCGACCGTGGCAAACCGGTTGCCTGTCGGTGTCACCTTTATTTCGCGTAAGGGCTTATAGTCATGATATTCACGGTAGTAGAATGTGCGGCCATCGGCCAGCTCGAGACGGTTGGGAGTGTGGTTGGTAAAGTTGCCGACCACCACGTCGCGATAGGCGTAGGCGCGGTCGGAGGTGTCGTACTGCCATTGGCTGCTGCGCCGGAAGTAGTAAGTGTCGCCGTATGCCTCGCCGCCGGTGTAGATTTGGTATTTGGCTGGAGCGGTATAGCTTGACATGAACACAATGGGACGGCCGTCGGCCAGCTCGGCCAGTTGATTGTACGCCTCGCGGTTGTTCCAAATCTCGCCCTTGAAACCGAACGGGTTGACCACAGCCAGTACCCTGACAATCAAATATAAAAGTACCAAAATTTGAGACCCTACAACCAAGAACTTGCGGTCTCTTGCCTCGTCAAACAGCAGGCACACGGCAGGCAGCACGGCGGGCAGAATCCACTGCGGTTGGGTGTGGCCGCGCAATGTCGACAGCAGGAACACTACCGGGAACCCCACCCATGTGAACGCCATTGCGCGGCGCAGCGGGTCGGACGAGGCAAACATAGGTTTCGTGCCGCGAATGTAGTGATAAATCCACAGCGGGTTCATGACCAGCAGCAGGTTGAGCAGGAACTCGGTTGTGAAAGACGGCTGCCACGCCCTGTTGCGGCCGGCGAGATGATAGCCGAACGACACCCAGTCGTGCGAATACTGCCACCACAGGTGCGGCGCGTAGAGCACCAAGGCAACAGCACCGGCAAAATACAACTGCCAACGCTTCAACATCTTGGGGTTCGACAGCACCGTAAACAGAACCACAAGCGCACCATGGTACTTGCTGTAGCCCAGCAGAGCGGCCATCAGGCCCAGCAATGCCGCCGAAGCCACAGTATTGCTCTGCACAAAACGGCGCCACGCCCACCAGAACAGCACCGTGAACATCAGCAGCGGCGCGTCGGGCACAGCAAGAAAGCCGTAAAGTTGCAGCAACGGCATGGAGAAACATATCAGCACATACACCGCAGCCTGCCTCAGTGTCGCTTCGGCGGGCTTGATCATGTGCCAGAATATGAGCAAATAGAGGGGCTGCAGCAGCGTCGACATGAAACGTATGCCGAGCGCTCCCGGCAGCCACGACGAGAGTTTGACCAGCAGCGCCACCATGGGCGGATGGTCGAAATAGCCCCAATCGAGATTTTGTGCGAAATACCAGTAGTAGGCCTCGTCGTCGGCCAAACCCGTTGCGGCGGCCTGCACCACGTTGAGCAGCCACCACGCGGCGAGGAGAAGGGTTACAAAGGCGTCAGGCTTTAAGCTTTTTTTCCAGTTGCTTGACACGGTCGACGATGTTTTCGATATTGCGGATATACACCTCGATTTTGCGACGGCGGCGGGCATCCTCGGCGGGGCTGCCGAAGATGGTCGAGTCGCTGTCGATGTTGTGCGTCACGCCGCTCTGGGCGCCGATGGTGACGCGGTCGCCCACGTTGATGTGGCCCACTATGCCGGCCTGACCCGCTATGATGCAGTGCTCGCCAATCTTGGCGCTACCGGCCACACCGGCCTGCGAGGCCATGGCGGTGTACTGCCCCACAACTACGTTGTGGGCTATCTGGCACAGATTGTCGATTTTGGCGCCCTGATGGATAACCGTGGAACCCATGGTGGCGCGGTCGACACAAGTGTTGGCTCCGATTTCCACGTCGTCCTCGAGCACCACGTTGCCTATCTGGTCGATTTTGTTCCAGCCACCCTCGCCGTTGGGAGCGAAGCCGAACCCATCGGCTCCGAGCACGGCGCCGGAATGGATGATGCAACCGCGGCCTACCAGGGTGTCGTGGTAGAGCTTGGCACCGGAATAGACCGTGGTGCCGTCGCCGATGCGCGAGCCGTCGCCGATGTAGGCATGGGGATAGATGAACACTCCGTCGCCGATGGTCACGCCGCGTCCTATGACAGCATAGGGGCCGATGTAGCAACCCTTGCCAATCTTGCTGCCACGGCCCACCGAGGCACGGCACGAACGGCCCTTGGGCGGGCGGGTCATGCTATTGAACATATTAAGCAGCACGGCGACAGCGAGATAAGGGTTGTCGACTCGTATTAAGGTCGTATTTAGTTCGGCCTCGGGTTGGAAATCACGGCTTACGATGATGGCCGACGAGCGACGTTCGTAGATGTAGTGGGTGTACTTGGGGTTGCCGAGGAAGGTGATGCCCCCTTCGCAGCCCTCTTCAATCTTGCAGGGTTTGCTGATTATGATGTTTTCGTCGCCCTCCACGGTGCCGTGGACCTTGCGGGCTATTTCTTTGACGGTGATTTGCATGGCTTTATTTTTTGTAGTTATGAAGTTAAGGAGTTATCGCGCTGTCGCGCTCGGTAGTTAAGCCAAATGTCGTGCGATTCTATCGGCTTAACTTCTCTAACTTCTTTAACTTCTCATTCAGTCATTTATTTCTATAGTTCCGCGCTGGCGGACGATATGCAGGTTTTCGAGTCGGTCGTCGCTGTCGAAGCCATCGCCGTAGGTGACGCGGTGGCCGTTGACGGAGCGCACGGTGGTGTCGGACCAGAGGCGGCCGTCGGCGGTGTTCCAGACTATGTTGTGGAGGTAAGTGGTGTCGCCGGAGTGGTAGTCGATAACGACCACGTTGCCGTAGGCTTCCATGAGGTCGCGGTCGTCCTTGGAGATGGCCGAGTCGGCCTTGACGAAGGCTTTTGCGGCACGGCCGTCCTCGAAGAAAGTCATCTCGACGCCGCGGGGGTAGACGGTGAGGTGCTCGGGCGAGTCGTAAATGCGTATCTCGGGGGCTCGGAGCTCGAGCTGGAGGTTGCCGTACTCGCTGCGTGTCACTGCGGCGCCGTCGAGCACCTGCCGGGGCATATCGCGACGGTTGAAGGCGCGGACTTTCTCAATGTCGTTGGAACACGAGGCGAGTAATAAGGCGATAAGCGAAAAGCGAAAAGCGAAAAGCAGGAAGCCGGAGTTTTGTTTCCAGCTTCTTGCTTTTCTATTCCTAAGAGTTTCGATTTTCACTTTTCGATTTTCAACTTTACTTTGTGCGGACGATGGTGCTCTCGCCAATCCAGCCGGGCACCGTGAAGCGCTGGCCGTTTTCGAGACCGGCCATGAAAGCGTCGGCCTGGGCGGGGAAGTAGGCGCGGTAGCGGGCTATCTGGGCGTCGGCGGCCTCGACATTTTCGGGCGAGGGGTCGACCTGCTTGGCCTTGTTGGCCTTGTCGACGGCGGCCCAGTAGGCGCTGCGGCCGTGGATGTTATCCTCGGAGGCGGTGGCCGACGACTGAGCGTAGAGCTGTGCAATCTGGCGGTAGGGCTCGCCCTTGGTGGGGTCGATTTCGGCGGCGCGGTTGAAGGCGCTGCGGGCTGCCGAGTAGCTGTTGGTGGCGCCGTAGGCTATGCCGAGCAGCAGGTAGGCGTTGTAGCGGTCCTTGGTCTCGGTGAGGTCCTTGACGGCATCGTTAAGATATTTGGCGGCCTCGCTGTATTTCTGCTTCTGGATGCACATCTTACCCATGCGGACTGCGATTGAGGGCGAGGGTTCGAGGCTGTAGAGCTTCTCGGTGGTGGCGAAGAAGAGGGGCTCGTTGGTGCAGCCTTTCTTCATCAGGATGCCTGATATTTTCTTGAGGAGGTCGATGTTCTCGGGGTCGGCCTCAAACTTTTTGGCGTAGATTTCGACCAGCTGGCCGCAGTCGGCGTAGGGCGAGAAAGCGGCCTCGACACCGCCGATGTAGCCGCGGATGAGGGCTGCCTTGGCGCTGTCGGCGGCGTTGGCGATGAGCTGTGCCTCAAGCACCTCGCTGACGGCGTCGTAGTTGTCGACCACCAGGGTGGGCTCGGCCAGGCCGGCTTTGACGTACTTGATGGTGGCTTCGAGATATTTGACGGCGTAGGCTGCCTCGAGGTCGGTGCCGCCGGCCTCGACGGCTGCGGCGTAGATGTCGTAGTAGCCTTTGACATCGCCGGGTTTCAAGGCCTCATAGTCCATAGCCTTGCGGGCCAGCACCTCGGCGCGCTCGCCGTAGTTCTCGATGCGGGTGTCGTACATAGCCATCAGCTCGCTGATGAGGCTGTCGCGCGAAGCGGCGGTTTTGGCGTTGTTGATGAGGTATTTGAGGATTGTGGCGCCGTTGAGGTAGAGGTTCTTGCTCTGCTTGGGGCAGTTGGCCACGATGGTCTGCCAGCGGGGATAGGTCTCTTCGAGATAGCGACCGTCCTTCGAGGCTTTGTACTGTTTCATCGCGTCCTGATAGAGCGACACGGGCTCCATCATTTCCTGTTGTTTTTCGGGGGTGCAACCCCAGTCGCGCTGAGCCGCTGCGGTGAGGCTCATGGCGAGAAGTCCGAGGCCTATGGCCAATGTTTTCATGTTCTTCATAATTATAGCGATTTCTTTTTTAGTGCGTTTTATGAATGATTTATTGCAGTTTAGTTGTATTTTCTTTTGACGAACCAGCTTTCGCAGCTGCTGACGGCGATGCCGAAGGTGAGTGTTTCCTGCAGCAGGGGGTTGGCGGCTCCGAAGTGGGAGTAGGCGGCGCTGAGTGTGAGCAGCGAGCGGCCTTTGCGCATGGGCAGTGTGGCACCTATACCGCAGCCCCACTCGTCGAGTACGGCTTCGGCGCCACCCACGGCGAGCCTCATCTTGGCGGTCTCGTAGTGGACTCCGGCGCTCCAGCTTATGCGGCGGGCGTAGGAGGTGGCGTCGCGGTCGCCGGTGAGCTCGAAGGCCATGGCGTAGCGGCCATAGCTGCCGTAGCGTATGGCGCTCTGGCCGAAGATGTCGATGGGCGAGCCTTCGGTGTATTTCACTCCGCTCCACGGGGCGAGGGTGACATCGGCGGCCAGCATCCATTTGTTGTCGCGCTCGAGCGAGAGGCCGACGCCGAGGGTCGAGGGTGTCTCGACACGGCTGGTGAAGCTGTTCGACTCGCCGCGCTGCGGGAAGACGGTGTCGCTCAGGCCGCCGGCCGAGCGGAAGAAGGTGTAGATGATGGCGTCCTCGTCGACCGACAGTTTCATTCCGGGTTTGAAGACCACTCCGGCGGCGAGGGTGTATTTTTCGCCCAGCGGCATGCGGGCCTGCACTCCGGCGTCGAACACGACGTTGCGGACGCGGGTGTTTTTGAGCTTGCGCGAGCTGAGGAAGTAGGAGGTGTCGCTCCCGAGGGGCTCGTAGGATATGGTGCGCTGTATGGCTCCGGTGAGCAGCTCGACGTTGAAACCGGCCTGCAGCGAGAAGCCGCGGCCTGTGGGTTTGACGATGTTGAAGGCGCTGCCTATGAAGGCCTCACTCACTCCGCCGTAGCCGTCGTAGCGGGTCAGCACGTTGCCGGAGGTAGGGTCGCTGAAGGTGCCTACCGACTCGTAGTCGGTCGAGCTGAAGGGCATTATGCCGCCGCCTATCTTCCACCACTTGGTTATGGGCATGGCGAACGTTATGTAGGCCAGCTCGCCGCCTGCGTCGCCCACACGGTTCGAGGCGTCGCTGATGGCGGCGGTGTAGACACCGAAAGCCATGTCGAACACAAAGCTCTGCATCTCGACGGTGGCGTACGACGCGGGGTTGAAGGGGTTGACGAAGTTGTTGCCCGAGCGGGTGTAGGCCACGCCGCCGAGGCGGGCGGTCATGGGCATATTGCAGGGCTGGCTGCCGAGGCCGAGGCCGTACTGCGAGAACGGGGCGTTGCTGCCGCTCTGCGCCTGCAGCGGGTGGAAAGCGGTAAGCGGAAAGTGGAAAGCTATTCCTACACAAAGCAGCAGTTTCAATATTTTTTTCATTTCTGGTTTCTAATTATCAATTTTTTGTAGTTATGAAGTTAAGGAGTTATCGCGCTGTCGCGCTCGGAAGTTAAGCCAAATGTCGTGCGGTTCTATCGGCTTAACTTCTTAACTTCTCTAACTTCTTTGACTTCTTATCATATTTTCAGTTTTCAATTCTCCTTTCAATCTCATACAGACCCCGGAGCACCAGGTCGGGCTCGAGGGCGAAGGGCCGTCCGTTCCAGAGGCCGAGGCTGGCCAGCAGCCGTGCGTCGCCGCCGGTGAGCAGCAGGCGGCAGGGCGCGCCGTGAGCCTCGTAGCGGGCGGTGAGGCTTTCGACGGCTCCCACCGTTCCGTGGCCTACCCCGAGGGCTATCGACCCCGCGGTATCCTTGCCGCAGAGGCCGCAGTCGGGCAACCGATCCGTATATAATAACGGCAATTTTGCCGTTTTAGTATGCAAGGCCTGCAATTTCATCGAAATTCCCGGCAGGATGGCTCCGCCGAGGTATGTTCCACCGCGCACGAGGTCGACGGTGACGCAGGTTCCGGCGTCGACCACCACGCAGTCCTCGTCCCCTGCGAGGGCCCATGCGCCGCAGGCCGCCGCAAGCCGGTCGGGACCCAGGGCGGCGCGGTCGTAGTCCACCGCTATCGGCAGACGCGTGTCGGGACCCAGCAGACGCGTCCCCTCGGGCAACTTCCCCACCCTGCCGCTTGCACAGGCCACAGCGCGGTCGAACGCCACACCCTGCCACGTGTCGAGCGGGGTCATGACGCCGCGGCCGTCGAAGAGTGCCGCCTTGGTGCGCGTGTTGCCTATGTCGATAGTCAGTACTCTCATTTCGTCATCCCTAAGTTCTTAGTTCTCAGTTCTTAGCTCTTCCCTCCTGCTTGGTGTTGGTGTAGTTCATGGCGCGTTCGATACCCTGTGTGGCGAAAATCCTGATGCCCTCGACGGCGCGGTCGAGTGCGGGCTCGAGTGCGGCCAGCTCGTCGTCCTTGAAACGGCCGAGCACATAGTCGATCTGCCCTCCGCGCGAAAAGTTGTCGCCTACACCCACCCTGAGGCGGGCGTATGCCGCCGAGCCCAGCGAGCGCTCGATGTCGGCCAGCCCGTTGTGGCCGCCGGCCGAGCCGCCCTGCTTCATGCGCAGGGTTCCGACCGGCAGGGCTATATCGTCGACCACCACCATCAACTGCCCGACGGCTATCTTCTCGGCCTGCAGCCAGTAATTCACCGCCTTGCCGCTGAGGTTCATATAGGTGGTGGGCTTGACGAGCACCAGCGTACGCCCTTTGTGGCGCACCTCGGTGCGGTAGGCGTGACGCTCCAGGCTCCAGCGCGCCTCGGCCTCGCGGGCCATGCGGTCGACCACCATGAAGCCGCTGTTGTGACGGGTGCCTTCGTACTCCTCACCCACATTGCCGAGCCCAACAATAAGGTATTTCATCGTATCCTCTGCGGTATTGTTATCAACGTTGCGCCTTGAGACACAAAACGTTAGCAAATTCTTCAAAAAAGTCATCAGCCGACAAAGATACGAAAAAAATTCTGATTTCTGATTTCTAAATTCCGTTTTTTATTTTTCCTTGTCCCAGTACACGCTTTCGCCTATGCCCAGCACCGTGCCACGGATGCGCAGCTGCCCGTCGGCCGTGAACTCGGCGGTCATGTTGGCCTTAAGCCCGCGCTGTGGGTCGTAGATTTTCGTGCCGCCCCAGCAGCGCTTTTTGGCATCGTACTTCAGGCCGCTGAAGAGCACAGCCTGGTCGGCCGGCTTTGAGCGCAGGCTCCGGTCGGGATTCTTCGTGTCGAGAATCTTGTTGCCCTTCGAGTCCCTGTCGCGCTCCATCCACACCACCTGCCCGCGGTAGGTGCCGTCGGTGAGCTTCACGATTTTGACCTTGAACCTGTCGTCACCCTGCTTGCCCGAATAGGTGCCGACGATATTCGCGCCATTGTCGTTCAGGGCGTTCTGCGCCTGCAGCGGATTGAGAGCCGAGAATTGAAAGTTGAAAATTATGCCAATTAGCAATAATGTTTTGATCAAAATGTTGCTTTTCATTGTTGTAAATGTTTTTTGTCAATATATCAGTTTCCGGTTCCTTTGAGGTCCATGAGACGGCGCCGAGCCACTACATAAGTTGTGCGACGGTCGCCAATAGCGTTCTGAGCTTGCAGCAACAGTGCATGGGCTTGCAGCACCTCGGCTATGGTGGCCACCCCGGCCTGGTAGTTGAGGGTCGAGAGGCGGTAGTTTTCCTGAGCCAGCTCCAGAGCCGCTGAGTCGGATCTGAGCAGCATGGCGGCGTCGAGCATATCGCTGTAGGCTTTTTCCTCCTCAAGGGTCATCATCTGGCTGTAGTAGTCCTGCCTGAGCTGCGCCTCTTGTATGCGTATGTCGTGCTGGCGCAACCTGTGCGAGGTCTCCCACCAGCCGCTCAAGGGCACCGAGAGCGACAGCAGGGCCACCGCGTTGGCCGAGGGGTCGTTCTTAATCATGTTGCCGTAGTAGGCCGACCCTATGACGGTGAGCTGCGGCAGGGCCTCGCCGAGGGTGAGCCGCCGTTGCAGCCGCTCGGCTTCGACGCCAAGTTGCAGCAGCCGCGTCTCGGGACGGGAGAAATTCGAGGGCTGGGGATTGAGAGTTGAAAGCTGTATGTCAGGGCTCTCGCTCACCACCTCGACGGAGTCGCTGTATTCGATACCTATCTGGCAGCAAAGCAAGCGTTTGGCGAGACGAATGCCACTGGCGAGCTGCTGCTGGTTGGCCAACATCTCGTTGCGTTTCAGCTGCAGCTGCAACGCGTCGGCACGGGTCACAAGACCGTTGTCCAACGCCGACTGCACGACACGGTCGAGCGAGTCGATAAGGTTGAGCGCGGCAGTCACCGTGGCCACTTTCTCCTGCAAGCCCGCAACGAGATAATAGGTCGACTCGATATTCTCGACCACGTCGCGCACCTTCATCCCGGCCTGCAGCTCGGCCGCCTCCACGCCGAGGCTGGCCAGCTTGTTGCCCGCGACAATGCGGCCACCCGCAAAAAGCGGCTGCGCAGCCAGCACCGAACCCGTGGCACCCTGCTTCATAAGCGATATCTCGTTCTTCACGTCGCTTCCCGATGCTGCCACACTCTCGTAAAGAGCCTGAAGTATCTCCCTCATATCGTTCGACTGGATGTCCTCGAGACCGAAATGGATGAGCGGGGCTGCCGAATAGTAACCCAGGCCCGACAGATTGACCTGCGGGAAATATTTGGTAAAAACCTGCCGCTTCACTTCGCGAGCCCTGTCAATCTCCAACTGTGAGGTACGAATCTCGACATTGTTGCGCCGCGCGAGCGACAGGCAGCTGTCGAGTGTCAGCGTCTGAGCCTGTGCGAAAGTGAAAAGTGGAAAGTGGAAAATGACAATCAGGCAGGCGCACGACACTGCTTTGTTCAGGGTATTGTTTCTCATTATTTTTCTTGTCTGTTTTTTTACTTGCGGCTGACGTGTATGGGCCGGAAGTTTTTGCGTTTTTTGTTTTCGAATGCTACGCAGTAGGTCACAGGCAGTATTGTGATGACGAGCGGCAAGGTGAAAAGTGTGCCGAAACATATCACCACACCCATGGGCATCCACAGCATTGTGCCGGCGAGTATCATGGGCACCACGCCGATGGCCGTAGTCGCCGAGGTAAGGAATATGGGGCGCATACGGCGCAGGCCTGCCTGGTAGGCGGCCTCGGTGACGGAAAGCATTTCCTTGGTGCGCAGTTCGGCCACGTAGTCGTACATGATGATAGCGTTGCGCACTATTATGCCGACGAGTGATATGAGGCCCAGCACGGCGGAAATGGAGAAGTCGAGTCCGAAGAGCCAGAGCCCAAAGGTTGAACCGAATATGCAAAGTACAGCCATGGAGATAGATAGCAGCGATATGTCGAGCTTGCCGTAGTGGATTATGAGCACAAGGAACATAACACAGATGGCAGCCATCACTGCCATGAGGAGGCTGGGCAGCAAATTCGACGAGAGGGCGTAGGTGCCGCCGGGCTCGACGGTGATTCCGTCGGGCATAACAATTCGGTCGAACTCACGCTTGATTTTGTAGTATTCCTTTATCTGTCCTATTCCTGGCATCACGTCGGCCGACACGGTTACGCAGCGCACTCCGTTGCGGTGTGGCATATTGTTGTGGTGGAAGCGTGGCGCAATGTCGGCCACCTGTCGCAGGGGCACCCATGTGCCCGGTTGGGCGCAAGGCACCAACAGGTCGCCAAGGGAGCCGTAGTCGATGTTCTGCTTGCCTTCGGAGTAGATGGCTATGGGTATGCTGTAGTCACCCTCCCAAAGGGTCGAGAGTGTGGTGCCCGAGAGGGCACCGCTGAGATAGACGGAAAGGGTTGACTGGGTTATGCCGAGCCGGTTGGCGGCGTCGGGCTTGAGGACAACGTCGACCATCTCCTCGGTTTCGTCGTAGTCAGAGTGGACATAGAAGAGGTTGGGGTTCTGCTTCATGATGCGCAGAAGCGAGTCACGCACTATGGCTATGTCGCCGTAGTTGTCGCCTTTGATGTAGAACTCTATGGGCGCCAAGACTGACTGGTAGTCCATCTGTTTGAAACGTATCTGGGCCTGAGGGAAGATGTTTTCGTAGCGCTGGGCGTATTCGGCTATGAGTTCCTTGGTTGCGTTGTTGCTCACAGTGTTGACTATGAACTGCGCGTAGTGGTCGGAGGCGAGTTGCGGGGCATATGTGAGATGGAAACGGGGTGACGACATTCCTACGAATGATGTGACGCTTTTAACACGCCGGTCGTTGAGAAGCATGGCTGACAGCGAGTCGGCCACCATGCCGGTCTCCTCTATCGATGAACTGGCGGCCATGTGTATCTCGACGGCGAAACTGTCGCGCTCGGCCTTAGGGAGTATCTGAATGTTGATTTGTGTGAAGAGGAAGACACCCACCAGTACAAGCACCGTACCAGCTGCCAGTGTGAGCCGTTTATGGCGGAAACAGAAGGCGAGACGACGTTCGTAGCCGCGCTGCAGCCAGTCGAAGAAAGCGTTCTGCACTCGATCGAGACCGGTGGTTTTGTGCGGCCCTTTGATAAGCCGCGACGATAGAAATGGTATGACCAGGATGGCGTAGAGGAAGCTGCAGGCCAGGGCAATGAGGATGGTCCAGGGGAACAACCCGACGAAGTCGCCCATGATGTTGCCTTTGAGGATGGCCAAAGCCGGGAAGAACATCATGGCTATGGACGCCGTGGCGAACAGCATGGAGTTGGCCAGTTTGCCCGTCGAGACCGCCGCAGCGTACCATCGCGAGTGGCCCAGCCGCAATAGGTCGGTATAGCCGTCGATTACCACCACCGAGTCGTCAACTATCATACCCAGCACGGCGATGAGGGCGGCGAGGGTCACGGTGTTGAGCTCGAAACCGATGAAGTACATGATTCCCAGCGTGGCGGCGATGCATATCGGCACCGAGGTGGAGCTCACCAGCGCCGTACGCAGCGGGAAGAGTATCAACATCACAAAGATGACGATAAGGATAGCCTCGATAAGGTCCATGAGAAACGATCGCACCGAACTGTCGACCACCTTGGGCTGGTCGGTGATACGGTGGATGTGGATATCGGGCGTGATGCTTTGCTCGTAGTCCTTGATGATTTTCTCGACCTTGGAGCCGAAATCCACCACGTTGTTGCCCGGTCTCATCTCTATCGAGAGCATAATGCAGCGGTTGTCCGTAACCGAAGTGTCGCTGTACCTGATGTATGGTTTCGACTCCTCGTAGCGCGACTCGATGGTAGCCACGTCGCGAAGCCGCAGCGTCTGCCCCGTCACCGGGTCGGCGAACACAACCAACTCGCTCAGCTCATAGATGTTGCCGAAAGGGATGGTGACATGCACCAGAGCGCTGCCGTCGTCGTTGCTCACCTTGCCAGATATGGTACGGAATCCATGGGCCGCCAACTCAGCCGACACCGCCGATGGCGAGATGGCATACTGCGTCAGCTTCATGGGGTCCATGTGCACGGCTATCTCTTCCTTCTGGTCGCCCACTATGCTTATGCGTCCCATCTCGGGAATGTTGCGCAGCCGTGCCGACAGCTGCTTGGCGGTGGCTTCCAGCTCACGGGGCGAGCGTTCGTCGCTCTCAATGGCCAACAGCA
The DNA here is from genome assembly GCA_902803395.1 of uncultured Bacteroidota bacterium. Classification (GTDB taxonomy): domain Bacteria; phylum Bacteroidota; class Bacteroidia; order Bacteroidales; family P3; genus Colimorpha. The sequence continues at coordinate 5,858 of CADCPQ010000107.1, read as the reverse complement.
GCGACGAAGCGTTGCCGAAGTCGTCGATAACCGCCGTGGTCGCCACACCCTGGGGCAGGCTCGTCAACCTGAACAATGTCAGACCTTCACGTATTCTGGACCAGGTTATCTTCGGGTCTTCATCGGAATGCACCAGTGTAACAAATACATAGAGCATACCGTTCTGGCTGTACGAATAGGTGCTGGTCTTGTCGACATCGGTGAAAGTGAACAGGTACTCCTCCACCTTGCCGGCCACCTGCTCCTCGATTTCCTCAGCCGTGGCGCCAGGATAGACCACAGCGACAACACCTTGCTTGATTTTGACGTCGGGAAACTCGTTCTTGTTAAGGTTCGGCAGGGCGTAAATACCTATGATGACAGTTATGACAATGGAGAATGCGAGCATGGGAAAGCTCCGCATTGCACCTTCTATCATGTTTCTCCGAGGGGACATCTGGTGAATGGTTTAAGGTTTAAAGTTCAAGGTTCAATTCTCAACTTCACCCTTGCCCCGGTGTAGAGTTTTTGCTGGCCTGCCGTGACGACGGTGTCGCCCGCCTCAAGCCCCGAGGTCACTATCACACCGTTGCGGATGAAGTCACCCACGGTAACTATGCGGTGCTCGGCACGGCCGTTGTCAACCACCCACACCACGGTACCTTCGGGCATCGTCTGCAGGCAGTCGCTGGGTATCACTATGCCGCCAAGGGCGTTGAGCTTGACGTGGACTTTGGCCACCATATCGGGCAGGAGATTTTTGATGTCGCCCGACGTTATCGTTGCGTGGACCTTGTAGGTATGACCGAGCGGGTTGGCCATGAGACTTTTGTCGCTCACCCGAAGGGTCAGCGGCATGTCGCCAAGGGCGGGCACCGCTGCCGTAGCTTCGTCGCCGGGGTTGATGAGAGCTATCTCCTGCTCGGGTACGGAGAACTGCACACGGAGCCGCTTCATGTCGAGCACTCGCGCGAAAGCCTCGCCCGGACGCATCTCCTGACCTGCCTGCCGGTCGCCACACGACACCACGCCGCTGAACGGCGCACGCAGGGAACAGTCGTCGAGATGTTTGCGAGCACTCACTTCGGCCTGCCGGGCCTTCTCGAGGTTGGTTTCCATCTCGACCCACTTGACTTCGCTGATGCCGCCTTGTCGGTGGACGGCCTCGAGACGTCGGTAGGCGTCCTCGGCCTGTCGCAGCGTGGCCTGTGCCGTGGCGTACAGGCTTGTCGCAGTGGTGGCGTCGACCTCGCCGAGGAGCTGCCCTTTGGCCACATGGTCGCCATTTTTGACAGCCACCTTGGTCAGGGTGCCGCCCAGCGGGAACGAGAGGGTAGCCTCGTTCTCGGAGCCTATGTCACCCACGTAATTGCGCTCGGTGGGCGTGTTGCCGTCGGCCACCACAAGGGCCTCGACGAGAATGGTGTCGGTCCAACCCGACGGCGCACTATTACGCCCGCCGCAGGAGCCGAGCAGCGCGAGAGCGGCGAGGAAAACGGTAGCGGTTATCCTATTCATACATTACTTTTTCGACAGCTTCATCACGATGGTTACGGTGTAGGGGCCATCCTCGTCCTCATCCGATTCCGACCGCGAGAGGACCATGTTTTTCTTGTCGATATTGTCGATGTTGAAGACCTGCGGGTCCGTGTCCAACCCACCTTCAGTGGCTATCAAGGTGAGCTTCTTGCCACTGATGGACCAGGTGCCCGACTCGGAAGAGTCGCCTTCGTTGGAGTGGTAGACGCTGGAATAAGTGTTGTTCTTGTTGAAAACCATCTCGACGGTCTCGCCCTCCTCGAGCAACGACATACTGTGAGTTTCGCTGTTTTGAGTGATGCTGTAGGTGGCTTCGGTCTCAATCCAGGTTCCCACGATGAGGTCTTCAGGTTCTTTTTGGCAGCCCGTGAGGCTGACGATGAGGGCTGTGCACAGCACGGCCATGGCGGTTTTAAAAGCTTTTTTCATGAGGTTGATGTTTTGGTTTTTAACTGTTTTTGGAAGTGCAAAGGTACGGAGTTTTTTTTAATTTTGCAAATTTTTTTTCGGGGTGTTGTTTTTTTGTGTATTTTTGCAGTTCGAAATTTTGTGAAGCAATGATGAAAAAGACTTTGATTTTTGCCGTTATGGCACTTTTGACTGTGTCGGCCGCGGTGGCCGACGAGGGTATGTGGATTCCCATGCTGCTGAACCGTAACGAGGCGGCCATGCAGCGGGCCGGTATGCGTATCGCGGCGAGCGACATCTACGATGTGAACCATGCGTCGCTGAAGGACGCCGTGGTGCTGTTCGGCTCGGGCTGCTCGGGCGAGTTTGTGAGCCCCGAGGGTCTGCTGCTCACCAACCATCACTGCGGCTACAGCTATATCGTGAGCCACTCGACTGTGGAGCACGACTACCTGACGCACGGTTTCTGGGCCATGAGCCGCGCCGAGGAGCTGCCCTGCCCGGGTCTGACGGCCACGCGGCTGGTGCGTATGGCCGACGTTACCGCCGAGGTGCTCGACGGCACCACCCCGGGGATGTCCGAGCAGGAGCGCGCCGCCGTTGTCGACAGGAACATCGAGGCTGTCAAGGCGAAGTACACCGACGGCACCCACTACCGCGCCGTGGTCAAGCCGTTCTACTACGGCAACCAGTATTTTATATATATCAACGAGGTGTTCACCGACGTGCGCCTGGTGGGCACTCCGCCGAGCAACATAGGCAAGTTCGGCGGCGACACGGACAACTGGATGTGGCCGCGCCACACGGGCGACTTCAGCGTCTTCCGCGTGTATGCCGACAAGGACAACCAGCCCGCCGACTTCAGCAAGGACAACGTGCCCTACCGTCCGCTGAAACATCTTGAAATCAACATCAAGGGTGTCGACGAGGGCGACTTCACCTTCGTGTTCGGCTACCCCGGCACGACGCGGCGCTACGTGACGCACGACGCCGTGGACCTGGCCGCCAACGTCGAGAACCCCATCCGCATAGCCATGCGCGACATACGTCTGGACAACTACAAAGCCGCCCAGGAGCTCTCGCCGGCCCTGCGTCTGCGCTACGCCACACCGGTGGCCAACATAGCCAACGGATGGAAGAAATGGCAGGGCGAGACCCTCGGCATCAACCGCCTGCACGGCGTGGAGCAGAAGCTGGAACAGGAGGCCGCCTTCCGCCGCTGGGCCGCCGGCAAGCCCGAATATGCCACCGTGCTCGACCAGCTCGAAAAGCTCTACGGCCGCCTGCGCCCCGTCGACGTCCGCCGCACCTGGTACAGCGAGGCCATCCTCGCCTCCGACCTCATGCAGCGCGCCAGCCTGCTGCGACAGCTCTATCAGGCCGGCAGCGACAACGGCCGCTGGATGAAGGCGGCTGCCGCCATAGACCGCAGCAACGCCCGCCTCTTCGCCGACGACGACATCTGGGCCGAGCACCTCAAGGTCGACCGCCGCATATTCGTCGAGACCTTCATAGCCGCATGGCGCGCCGGGCAGACACCCTACATGGACAAGAAACACCGGACCGAGGCCGACGTGCGCAAGACCCTCAACCGAGTGTTCGACAAGTCGATACTCAACAACCCCGGCCGTTTCGCCGCCTTCATGAGCCGCTACGAGGGCTCCGAGGCCGACCGCAAAACGATACTCAAAGACCCGGCCGTCGAACTGGTCAACATAGCCTACGCCTACGCCCTGGGCAACTACAACGGCTCCGAGGACCAGAACAAGCTCTACAACCGCCTCAACGACAGCATCAACCTCCTCATGCGCACCTACATCAAAGGCATGATGGAGCAGTATCCCGACTCCAACTTCTTCCCCGACGCCAACCTCACCCTCCGCGTCACCTACGGCCACGTGCAGGGCTTCCGCCCCAAGGACGCCGTCTACTACACCCCCTACTCCACCCTCGACGGCATCATAGAGAAGGAGAACCCCGACATCTACGACTACGTCGTCGAGCCCCGCCTCAAAGAGCTCTGGCAGAAGAAAGACTACGGCCGCTACGCCAATAGCAAGGGCGAGATGCCCGTGGCCTTCATAGCCACCAACCACACCACCGGCGGCAACTCGGGCAGCCCGGTGCTCGACGCCGACGGCCGCCTCATCGGCATCAACTTCGACCGCTGCTGGGAAGGCACCATGAGCGACCTGCTGTTCGACCCCAACTACTGCCGCAACATCTCGCTCGACATACGCTACTGCCTCTTCATCATCGACAAATTCGCCGGAGCCGGCCACCTCGTCGACGAGATGACGCTGGTGAAGTAGTTGAGAGTTGAAAATTGAAAATTGAAAGTTGAAAGTTGGGAGCTAAGTTCTTAGTTCTCAGCTCTTAGTTCGGGTTCGGGTCGGGTTTGGTTCGGCCTTACATCGGCCTGACATTGATTTTCAGCGTACTAAATCTTGGGGTCGTAGGTCTGGAAGACGATGAGCCAGCCGTCGCTATGCATGGTGACGGTGTCGGCGAGGGCTTCGTTGAGTGTGGCCTGCCACCAGCGGCGGGCGCGGAAGCCGTCGAGCGGCCATCGGAGATTGGTGGCGCTGAAGGGCACCGAGGGGTCCATGGCGAAGATGGAGAGCTGCTGGCCGGGGAAGGTGGCGAAGGTGCGGCTGCCACGGAAAGCCACGAAGCGGCCGTAGTCGGTCAGCATCTCGATGTCGGCGCCGGGGTGCTCCTCGGCGAAAGTGACGAGGTAGGAGATGTTGCCCAGCGTGTGGTCCTCGCGGCGGCCTGTGGCAGCTAAAATTGAAAATTGAAAATTGAAAATTGAAAATTTTTGTGTGGCCCAGTCCATGGCTTTGTGCAGGTCGTTGTAGTCCTGCTCGGCTACGTGGATCCAGCGGTCGCCTAACTGGTGTTTTTCCTCGTTGGAGAGCGAATCCCCATCACCAATGACGACGAAAGGAGTTGAAAGCTGAAAGTTTAAAGCTGAAAGTTGGGTGTAGGCGCTGTCGCAGCACACCACGAAGTGGGCCTCGTGCAGGGCGCGCAGCGGCACGGGGTGGGTGGGGTATTGGCCCGCAGCCAGTATCACGATATGCTTTCGCGTTTCCATTTTATCACTCCAAGTATGCAGAACACCTCGAACACGGCGTAGAGCGCCGCCGAGGCGTAGTTGCCCGTGAGCAGGAATATGGCTATCATCAGCGGCTCCACTATCATCCAGAGGAACCACTGCTGCCACCATTTGTGCGCCAGCATGACCATGCCGACAATGGTGAGGGCCGACGAGATGCCGTCGAGCAGGGGGTAGCTGCTCTCCTTGATGTAGCCCAGCAGCCAGGTGAGCAGGGCGCTGAGCAGCACAGTAACGGCGATGATCTGCCACCAGTAGCGCCGAGGGCATGAGGAGATGTGGCGTTCGCCACCGTGGTCCTCCTTGCGTTTCTGTATGACCCCGCGCCACACCAGCATGCCGTAGATGGCCGTCACGAAGTTGTAGACGCAGATGGCGCCGTTGGCGTAGATGCCGTTGGTGAAGTCGATAACGGCGTAGAAGGCCGACATGAGCAGGCATAGCGGCCAAAACCACCGGTCCGCCCTATATTCGCTGACGATATAGAACAGACCGATGATTGCGCCTATTATCTCGAAAACATTCATTTCAGAAGCGGTATATCACGCGGCCCATGAGGTTGATGCCGGGCTGTTGGAGGAAAGCACGGTCATGGTAGTAATAGGGAGCTGCAGGATCGGTATAGTTGTCATACCCATCGTATACCCATGCACTGAGGCGGTAGTTGTGGTTGAGCACGTTGTTGACCACCAGCTGTGCCTCGAGCTCGTTGGTGCCGCCGAGGTGCCAGGTGTAGCTGGCCTTGACGTTGAGCAGGAAGTAGGGGTCGATGGCGTAGCACTCGCGGCTGGTGTTGTCGGCATACTGCTTG